>JBDSWM010000258.1:0-11759 GCA_039926685.1 Fibrobacteria bacterium
ATGCGGCCATGGAGCGGAAATATTCCGGCAGCCCCACGGAAAAATTCTTCACAGGCGGCGGACTCCATTCCTTCGTGAATTTCGAAGCCAACGAGAACGGGGTCCAGACGCTCAAGGAAGGCTTCCGCCATTCCGTGAACCTGGTGTTCATCCGCCTGATGCGGGATATCGTCTATTATTACATAGCCCAGGCCCCGGTCTCGCGCGCCACTCTGCTGGACTCCTCGTCCGCCCAGCGGCAGGCTTACTTGGCCAAGTTCGCGGAACAGGAAGGGCAGCTTTTTCTGGGCCGCTTCTATCGCAAGTACCGCGGCCTGGATTCCAAGCAGGTGACGGAAACATTCTTTCACGGGTTCCGGCCCGTGCCCAAGCGCCTGACAACGGCTTTCCTGTACCTGGAACCCAACGCGAATCCCTCGGCGTACTCGGATTTCATGCGCGAGCAATTGGGCGACTCCACTTTCCCGCAAAGGCAGTTGGATCTGCTCTATGCCAGTTATTCCGATCAAAATCTCGGCTTGGCGGATGCCGGATACGTTGCCGGCGTGCATCCCCTGGAATTATGGCTGGTGGGCTTCCTGCACACCCACCCCGGCGCGGACTGGAGCCAGGTCAAGGAGGCGAGCCGCTCGCAGATCCAGGAGACCTACCAATGGCTTTTCAAAACGCGGCATAAGCAAGCGCAGGACTCCCGCATCCGCGGCATCATGGAATTGGAAGCATTCCTGGAAATCCACCGCGCTTGGCAGCGCCTGGGCTATCCTTTCGGATCGTTGGTGCCCTCCTACGCCACCGCCATCGGCAGCTCCGCGGATCGGCCCAACGCTTTGGCGGAGTTGGTTGGCATCGTTCTCAACGACGGAATCAGCTATCATTCCGCACTCATCGATCGCCTCCGTTTCGCGGAAGGCACGCCCTATGAAACGGTATTCACCGGCGCGGATGCGGTCCCCCGGCGCTTGCTCGATCCGGAGATCTGCCGGAGAATCAAGGTTTCCCTGCTGGACATCGTGGAGAAGGGTACGGCGGTGCGCGGCTACAAGGCGTTCCCGCTCAAGGAAGGGGGCTACATCCCATTGGGCGGCAAGACCGGCACGGGCGATCAGCGCTTTGAAACATTCGGCAAAGACGGGCAATTACTGGAGTCGCGCACGGTGAATCGCACCGCCACCTTCGTCTTCGTCCTGGGAGATCGCTTTTTCGGAACCCTTACCGCGCATGTGCACGGGGAAGTAGCCAAGGACTACGGGTTCACCAGCGCCCTTTCCGTGGCCCTGCTCAAGCTGATGCAACCCAGCCTGATGCCGATGCTGCAACCGCGCGAACATCAGGGTCGTCCAGAGGATTTCCCCATCGCGGCGGCTCCGGCCGGCCGCGCCAGCATAACGCTCCTTCCCGGAGCCATGCAGGTGCCGCATAATCCGGCCATGACGGCGGAAATGCTCTCGAAAATGCTGCAAGGACCCGCCGTGCCGGACACCAATGCCGCCGAACGCGGCGAATGACTATTTTTCGGGGGATGGGTTTCCTTAATCGATGCTTTCCCATTTCGCGTCCCGCCCCGCTTTTCGCGGCCTTGTTCCTGGCCTCGGCTTTCGCGGGAACAGCGGCCGCCAAGTCGCCGGAGGATTTCGTGGGCTCGGCGCCTGCGCCCAATACCGCTTCCCTGCCCGCGGCCGACTCCGGCAAGCCCGCTCCCGGCAAACCCTCCAAGACGGCCAAGCCCGCCAAATCCGCGGCCAAAGCGCCCATGGACACGGTCAAGTTGCATGCCACCTATCTGGACGGCGATTTCGATCAAGCCACCCGGGCCATGGAAGGCGCCCTTAAAAACAGGAAATCGCTCACCCATGGTGACAGCGTCTTCATCTTCAAGCATCTGGGCGTAATGTACGCGGCCACCCCGGCCACCCGGGAAAAGGGCCGCTATTACATGGCCCAGCTCATTTACATCGAACCCACCGCCAAAATCCTGGACATGTACGCCAGCGACATGATCGATATCATTTTCCGCAAGGTCCGGGAAGAGGTCGAGAGCAAGCATCCCGTGGCCGCCAAAGCGCCGGAACCGGCGCCGGACACGGTTAAACCTTTGCCCCCGCCTCCACCGCCGGCTCTGCCAGCTCCCCAAGTGGCGCGCAGCAAAAAATCCAAAACCATGTTTTGGGTCACCGGCGGCGCCGTGGTCGCAGCGGGAACGGTGGGGCTGCTCTACGTCCTGCTCGATGACCCCAAGCCCAAGCAGCATAACATCGCCCTTCAGGAATGATAGCCTGAACCGCCTGTTCCGGGTCGTCATCGTGGTCGGGACCCTCGCCCTGATCGCCGTCTCGGTGCCGGACTGGCTGCCTTTCCGATACCCGGCCAAGCTCCGGAAACAAACCGCCCTGCTGGAGCAGGTCCGCGCCCTGGAAAAGGATTTGGACGCGTTCCCGGGCGGCGAGGAGAAGCTGCCGGAAAAGGAGGACCTGGTACGGCGGCTGTTGGCGGCGGAAACGCAATTGCTGCGCCTCCGCAAAAGGCTGGAACCTTCCGATCGGACCGAAGTCTACCGCGAACCCTTGGGCGCCGAAGTGCATCAGGTGGTGTCCGAGCTCGGTAAACGGGACTTCATCGTGCCGGAAAGCTTCGTCGCCAGCGTGCGCGACGAAATCGCCGCCTTCGTCGAACCCGATAATCGCGGCACCTTGGAGCGTTGCTTCGCGCGCAAGCCGCGCTTCGAGAAGCTCATCCACCAGGAACTGGATCGCATGAAGCTTCCGCCGGATTTCCTGTACATCGCCATGCAGGAAAGCCTGCTGGATTCGGGGGCGCAAAGCGGCAACGATGCTCGCGGCCTCTGGCAAATGGTGCCGGAAACGGCGCGGAACGTGGGTTTACGGGTTCCAGAAGATTGGAAAACGGCTCCGCCCGAACAGGATGAACGTACCCGCCCGAAGCCGGCCACGCGCGCGGCGGCCAAATACCTGCGCGCTCTCTATTCCGATTTCGGCGATGCGGCCTTGTGCCTGACGGCCTATAATGCGGGCGAAGGCAAGCTGCGCAAAACCCTGCGCCGCATCGAAGACCAGGATTCGCATCGCGATTACTGGTATATATACCGCATGGGCATGATGTCCCCGGAAACGCGGGAATACGTGCCCAAGATCATCGCCATGATCCTCATCGATCGCAACCGCCCCAGGTACGGATTCACCCCGGACAAGGCCGCCCCCGGGCAAGCCCTCCGCTAAGGTAACTCGGTTGTTACCTCGGGATGCCTGGCGGCCCCCGCCATGTACATAAGGTAGGCGGCCAGGCAGCTCAGTCCGGCCGCCACCGCGAATACCGCCCGGTTCCCGAAGGCGGAGCTTAGGGATCCGAATCCCAGGTATCCCCCGATGGCGCCCAGGCGCATGGCATTGCTGTAGAGGTTGGTGGCCGTGCCAGCCTGGCCCGGCAGCAAATCCTGGAAAAAGGTGATGGCGATGCCGCTGGTAACGGCCACGATGGCCGCGCTCAGGATTTGCAGGGGATATATCTGCCATGGCGCCTGCACAAGGGCCAGGCATCCGTAATAGAAGATCGCCAAAAGCAGGGAGAACAGGATAAGCCTGATCGGCTTCGCCCGTGTCGCCCATACGCCGATATAGAACATGAAAGGGAGCTCGAACACCGGGGCCAGGCTGTAGGCGATGCCTACCTGGCGCTCGCTGCCGCCCAGGGTATCCACGATGAGGAGCGGCAGATTCATCATGCCCATGGTGGAACAGGTGAAAAAGCAGACTAAGCCGGCGAACGCGGCGGAAAGGCCGGGCAATAGGAATGCCTTGCGCAGGGGAAGCTGCGCGGCTTGAGCCTTACCGGACGGGGCGGGAGGAATCGCGGGGATGTAAAGCGCGGCCAGGACGGTGAAGGCCAGGAAAAGCCCCGCCGCGGTCAGATAGGTGCCGCGGAAGGAATAGCGGGCCATGACCAGGGACGCCAACGCCGGGCCCACGGTCCAGGCCAGCGCGAAGAAGAGGCGGAACACATTCATATACAGGGGGATTTCCTTGGCGTCGATTTCGCTCCGGTCCAACAGATCCCGCGCCTGCGCGAAGATCTGGGAAAAGGCGATGGAGGCGATCCCGAACAGGATGGATCCGATCAGGAAAAGTTCCCATACCTGGCGGACGAAGGCGTAGCCGAGATAGCCCAGGGTGCCGCAAATCCCCGCGCATACGAGCATATGCTTGCGGGAGTAGCGCGTGTCCGACCAGCGCGACAAGGGCGTGGAGATGGCGATGCCGGCCAAAGAGGTCACGGTCATGAAACAGCCGAACATCCACGGTCCCATCCCCACTTCCTTGGTGCCGAACAGGGAATTGAACGGCATCACGAAGGAATAAGCCATGCCGGTCAGCAGGCAGCATAGGATCAACACCACGAAATCCCGGTGGGAAAAAAGGGTACGGGTCACGGAAAGGATGCGCGTCATCGGAAGTCCGGGAAATGTAGATCTTTAAGATCCAATCGCCATGCCCGGAGAGCCATTTATGCCGAAGACGAAGCCGATATCGGAAGTCCGCGCCCTGATCAAGAGCCTAGGACTGCAGCCGCATCCCGAAGGCGGTTATTACCGGGAAATCCATCGTTCCGCGGAAAGGGTGGCCACCCGCAAGGGACGCCGCTCGGCCTTGACCACCATCTATTTCCTGCTCGCGCGCGGGCAAAGCAGCATTTTCCATCGCGTACTTTCCGATGAGGTCTGGCATTTCTACGCGGGCGCGCCCTTGCGGCTATGGCGCGTGGCGCGGGATTTCCGGAGCCGGGAGGTGGTTCTGTTAGGCCCGACGCCGGGGATCGGTTCCCCATCGGCCAGGGAGGCGATGCGACACGTGGCCGTCATCCCGCGCCGGGATTGGCAAGCGGCCGAGACTACCGGGGACTATACCTTGGTGGGGTGTTCGGTAGGACCTGGCTTCGACTTCAAGGACTTCGCCTTGCTGCGCGACGACGCCAAGGCTGCGGCGCGTTTGGCCAAAGCGTTTCCGGACCTGTCGCATCTGATTTGAAGGCTAAGGACGCCTTTTCCGGATCCCGTTTCATAGGTTGCGGAGAAAGCGGCGGAGGAAAGCGCGCCAATGGAAGGGCTCCTTGCAGGAGGCGGGCGTTTGGCGGATGACGAAGCGCTTTGAATCCGCAGGCGATTGGATGCTCAAGGTATCGTCGAACGCGGTGCCGGGCACGAGGTAGCCTTGGGTATCCTCGATGCGGGAGCCGTCGGCGTCGATGAACCTGAGAGAGTAGGATCCTTCCGTGAACTCGGGGAACAGGAATTCCTGGGACGCGCCGGAAGCCAGGGTGGCCGGGCTTTGGCCCGATTCTGCCCCCGGGGCCTCGACCTGGATCCCCGTGAGAGTATTTCCCGATGCGTTAACCACCAGGATATGCGCCACGCAGGGTTTATGGCCGGCGAACCAAAAGACTCCCGTGGTGGCCACCACGGCCGCCGGATATAGCCATTTCCCCATCTTGGAATCCAATCGAATTAACCGTGTTCGCCGAATTAGTGGCCAATCCTCTTTTACGCCCTTCAATAGGATTGAATGGCTACGGAGCAATTATTGAATTCCGTTCCGCCGGGATCCCTTCCCGAAGACATGAGAAACAGGCGTCCGGCATCCCCCCATTGCATGTCAAGCCGCCGATCGGAATCCAATTGCAGCAGCAGCGTCTCAGAACCAGCTTTGCCCGTCAATGGGTTCTGGATCCGGTTCGGGTATCCGAAGATTTTATGGACGATGCCTTCCGGATTGATCAGTGCCATCAACGCCTCCCTCAGTTCCGGATCGAGACTCTCCGGGATCCGTTCCGGAACGGACAGGATGGACTGGAAGCGCATCGCGCGCACCGGAAAGATATCGGAAAGCGGCGTGGAGGATGCATCCACCGGCGGGGAGGCGCTCCGCAGGGTCGCCGTCGCGGCCGTCGAATAAATTACCCGGCAAGCCGATCCGCCCTTGCGGGGTATGTCCAACGTGTCGGCGAAGAACCAAAGCTGGCCGCGCTTTGGGAGACCGGAAGCAGCTGCGAACGGTTTCAGGTCCGGAAGATGGATTTGGGCCAGGAAAGAAAGCGCGCGTTTGCCTATCAGGGGCCAAACGGCCCCCGAGGGAAGGTCCGGATCGCCACCGAATTTGGAGGCACCCCGGGCGGGCGCCGTCCTCGCTCCCAAAGGCAAAAGCCGTATCGACTCTGCCGGTTGCCAACCCGGGATTTGCCAGAGTGATTCCAACCCGGCGGCGGCCAAAACCTTCCGGAGTCCTGTTAAGGTGGTCGTAACCCCTCCCGCCTTCTCCCGGTCTTCCTGTCTCATACTTCGGTGAAGTAGGTATAGACCTTGAGCTTGGCCTTGGAGTAGGCCATCAGCAACTTGCCTTCGGGAATGCGCCTCTTGCCGAAACCGCCAGCCAGTAGGCCCAGCCCCATGAAGTTCACGTATCCGCCGCCTTCCTTGGTCTCCTTGTCGAGCTTGGACAGGAAAGCGATGGGATCTTTTTCCTTGAAGAGCAGGCTGCCGCCGAAGGCGATGGGCGTGGGCGCCCGGAGATTTATGCAGTACAATTTTCCCTTGGGGGCGTCATAGACGAGCTTCATGTTCTCACGCACTTCCGTGATGTTCCCGTTGGCGATCTTGGAAGATACCGGCGCACCAAGGATGGCTTTCACCTGATCCACGGTCATGCCGAATTTCAGGGGCCCGACGCACCGATATGGTTTGAATTCCCAGGTTCCGGACATGATTAGCTCTCCTTCCAACTCAACTACAGTACTTTTTCTTGAGGCGGTTGGCATCCCGTCGCGAAATGAAGCCTTTTTTGGCGGAATATTCCAGCATCTCCTCGACGTTTTTGTTGTATTTCTTCAGCATTTTCTTCTCGGCTAGGTCCTCGATATCATTCTCCATCGCTTTGGCGAATTTTCCGTCATCGATGAGAGCCTTCTGCTCCGCCCGGTAGGCTTTCGCTTCCGTACTGCTTCCATGGCTGGCGGTCTTGGCATGGTCCGCATCGGACATGTGGATAGCCGGACCGGTTCCGGTGGTGTGCGGCGAGACCGAATTCGCGGGCATATGATGTACTTCGCCGCCCGTGTTCGAGTCCCGGACTTTCCAATGGGAGCCGCCCTTGGCGAGGCCGAGTACGTCCGCGAACGTGAGCGGATCGTTCACGTATCCGTAAAGTCTGAGGCTGACATCGGTGCCGAGGGGATCCTGGCTCAGGTACTCGCCCGAATCGGGATCGTAGTAACGGTAGCGATTGTAGTAGAGTCCGGTTTCCTCGTCCTCGTATTGCCCGGGCCAACGGAACGGGCAAGCCCGCTTGGTCCCGATGATCTGGCGCAAGTCGCCGTAAATTCCGATTTCGGCGGACCAGACGAGCTTGCCGGTCGCGTCGTGCATGGACGTGGGCGCGCCGATCTGATCGGTGAGGATGGAATAAACATGATCCCCGACGAGTTTGGCCATAGGGGCGAAGCTTTCGGGATCGAACAACCAGGTGACGGGCGCCGTAGGCGTTCCTTCTCCGGGGGGCGGAGGGGCCTGTGATCCGGTTCCGGACAGCACGGCCTCCCTTTCCTTCTGGGCGGCGGCGGATGCGCCCTCGCCCGGTTTGGCGTCGGGTTTGGCGACCGGTTTCGCCGCGACGGGAGCTTTTTCTTCCCACTCGTGAAGTGGAACGTCGTCGTCCCAGACCCAGCGGCGAATGCGGCCATCCGAGGATTTCGACGTGCGCCTTCCGAAGGGATCGTACCTGAATTCAACCGCAGAACCGTCGGGCCGGATAACCTTGGCAAGGGTTCCCGCGCCGGACCATGCATAGGCCCACTCGCGGTTGCCTTGCCCGATCTTTCGAACCAGGTTGCCCAGGCTGTCGTACTCATAGCGCGTGAGGCCTTTGGGTCCGGTGGATTCCAGTAATTGTCCGGATGGGCCGTACTTGCGGTCCGCACGGTTGCCATCTCGGAACAGGTTCCCCACGGCATCGGGAAGGCGGACATCCACCTTGCCGTCTTCATAGATCGCGGAGGCCAGGTTACCGAAAGCGTCATGGGAATACTTGGTCGATCCCTTGAGGGAATCGACGATGAGCTTCAGCTGTCCGCCCGGATTCCAGACGTATTTCTTGGAGGTCTTGAGGGCGCCGTCCACGAGGACTTCGCGGCGCAAGGGACGCCCCATTTTGTCGCGTTCCCAGCGGGCGCTGATTCCTCCCGGAAGCGATCGTTCCAACTCGAGGCCGACCGCATCGAATTTGAAGGTCGCGGAGAACAACACGGAGTACGTTTCCGCGCCCCTATCCTGGCCCGCATCTGGCTTTCCAAAGCCCGGCTTACCGGCCTCGATGCCGATGGCGTCGCCCATGGCGTTCCGTTTGATCCGTTGCTCCAGGCCGCGTGAGGAGGAAATGCCGATGCGCCTTCCGCCGGCGTCGTATTCCGAGGCGACCCAGTCCTTGCCTTGGATTTCCTTCAGGATCCGGCCCACGGGATCCAAGTCGAATTTGATCTTGGACTCCTGGTTGGCCGCCTCAAGCATCTCGCCATCCGCCCGCCATCGGAACGTTTCACCGCTGCCGTCGGAGTGGGACCTTTTGACGAGCCGATGGCGCGGATCATACTCGAATTCCGAAAGCAATCCGCCCGGACGCTCCATTTTGACGACGCGGCCCGCGGGATCCAAGGTGAGCTTGCGCCCGATTCCGTCGAACCCGGTCTCCTCGACGATTCCGCCCGCCGCATCGAGGACGAAGCCGTATACGGATCCGTGTTCGTTCCGGATTCCGGTCAAACGCTCTTCCGTATCGTAGTCGAAGTGGACCGTGGTTCCGTTTTCCGTCCGCGTGGCCAATCGGCCCATTCCGGCGAAGGAGAACCGGATGTCATGGTTGGCATTCCGGAGATGCAGGATGTTGCCTTCGTTGTCATGCACGAGGTGGGTGACGTTCCCGTCCTCTTCGATCACCTTCACAAGCCTTCCGCCCAGATCCCATTCGCGGATCTGCGTTTTCTCGACCACATCGATGGAGCGCACCGGGCGGCCGAGCCGATCGTAGGACCAGCGCTGGATGTGTCCATCCGGCATCCTTATGCCCGCAATATTCCCACGATCGTCGTATAGAATTCCCGTTTCCAGTTCCAAGGGGTCGGTCATGGAGACGAGATGGCCGTTCTCGTAAAGGTAACGGGTACTGGCTCCGACGGGATTGACGCGCTCCACCAGGTTGCCGGCGGGGTCGTA
Source organism: Fibrobacteria bacterium (assembly GCA_039926685.1). Lineage (GTDB taxonomy): Bacteria > Fibrobacterota > Fibrobacteria > UBA11236 > UBA11236 > Chersky-265. The sequence goes on from JBDSWM010000258.1 coordinate 9,266, forward strand.
TACCCATTTCCATTCCCCGCCGATCTCATCGACCGCCGTCAGGACATGCCCTTCGGGATCATGGCTGGCTTTCTGTTTGGTACCGTCGGCGGCGATTACCTCCACCATGTTACCCATCTCGTCGAAAACCACTTCCGTACGGTCGCCGAGGGCGTTCACGAAGGCTGTCATCTCGTAGAATTCATTCCGTTCGGAAAATTCCACGCGGCCGAGCGCGTCCACGGTCTTCCACACTACGGCGCCGTCGTGGTAGTGGAGGCTCTTGGCCCCCAGGGAGTTCGTCACCTCGGTGACTCCGATGACCGGATCGTATTTCAGCTTGTGATCGTAGATGCCGCCATCCCCGTAGGTACGCACGCAACGGGCCCCGTTGGTCGGGCCATCGTATTCGAAGTGGAAACTCAACCCGTTGCGATCCGTTTCCTTGGTCAACAAGTGATTCCGGTATTCGTAGCGCCAGGGATTACGCAGGGCGTCGCGAGCTTCAACCATGTCGCCGAAGGCGTTGTATGCGTAGGTGACTATGGGGAAGAACGCCCCGGCGGTTTCCGGGTGAGGGGCGCGGATCTCGATGATGCGGCCCATCTCGTCGTTGTGAACCGTGAAAATGCGATCGCCGGAATCCTTGATGGCCTTCAAACGTCCCAAGTTGTCATAGGAAAACCGGACGTAGTGGCCCAGACCGTCACTCACCCCAAGCAATGGGTTCTCGCCTCTCGGCCCCGGGGCCGCGGCGAAGTGGTAGGAGAGTCCGCCCCGTTTCTTCATCAGGTACCCGTAGCTTTCGCGCTTCAAGGTCAGCTTGTCCTGGCGTGAGAAATGCGATTCCCCCATCGCCAGGACGGGGAAGGCGCAGGCTCGTCCATCCTCCAGCCGGACCGCGATCACCGAACCTTCGGAGAGGAGGGCCAGATCATAAGCGTGATGCCAGCCGTGTCCCAATGGGCCGGAGTACGTGGAGGCGCTGTCCCAGGTCCGTTCCCAACCCAGCGGTACGGAACCGGGCACCTCGAAATCGACGCAATCGGTGAAAACCTTGCCAGAAGCGATATCGACCGGATGCCCCGTCACCGAGCAGATGGCCTTGTGGACGCTTTTTTGGACGCTGGGCGGCACCCCCAGCTTCGTCATCGCCTTCTTCGCCGCCTTATGGATCTTGTCCGAAAGCGCCTTGGCCTTCTTGCTGCCCTTCATCACCCTCTTGAGCTTGGCGAAAGCCTTGCCCAAGGCGGCCATGCCCAGCTTTTGCAGCATGCCCATCATGGAAATCGTGGGCGGCCCGCCCACCAGCACCGGCAGGCCCATCGGGATGGGCAGCACCACGCTGAGCGGAAGCTGCAGGGACTTCATCTTGGTTTTCTTTTTCGGATTCATCCGGAACGGGGCCGGCATGCCGATGGTCTGGCAGGACAGGGCGGGCAGGGCCAGGTAGCTTGCGGGGTCGCCGTCCATCTGCACGGTGGCGCTGCCCATGAACATCTCGCCCTCGTTGCCCGGAGGGGGCGGCACGAACACGCCGCCCATGGGGATATGCGGCGGCACGGCTTTGGCGGCGGTGCCGGCGATGCCGCGGGGCATGCCGTTGACGAGGATGGTGGCGCCGACGAAGGGGATCAGATCCATGGGATCGAAGAGCATCCCTACGAACGGGTGGGGAATCGGGAGCGGAGGCACGGGTCCCGGGGGTTGGATCATATGGATGTCCAACCCCAGCAGGGGATCCATCATCTTGGCCGCGGGCATCATGCCGGGGTGGCGCCGCGTTCGACCTTTTTTTCCCAACCTTCGCCCAAAGTCTTGTCCAGATGCTTTTTGAGGGTGGCGCCGTCGGTCTTACCCAGCTTGTTGTTGACCCGCGTCAAGGCCTGGCCCACATAGGGCAAAGTGGAGGACTCGCGATCCTCGGGCGTCAGCTTCTCACCCGCCTTGAAGGCCTGTTGGTTCAGCTTCCAGGCGCCTTCCCAATCCTTGCCGACTTCGCGGCAATAGGCGGCCATGCGCCAGCTCTCCAATTCCAGCCTCGCATCGTTTTTGGCTTCAGCCAAGGGCGCGGTCTCCTCGTAGGTTTTACCCGCCTGCGGGAACCGGCCCGCGGCTATCTGGGCCGATGCGGTGGAGAGCTTGGCCTGCACGCGGAGCTTGCCCCCCACGGGATCGCCTTGCTCCTGGGCCGCCATGGCGGTCTTTTCCGCTTCCCCGTAATTCTTGATGGCGTCGTCGTACCGCGTGGCCCCGACCAGCGCCGCGCCCAGCGACATGTGAACAACGATTTTCATCTGCGGCCATTGTTCTTTTTCGGCGATGGCCAAGGCCTGTTTCGCCTGGGCATCCGCGCCCGCCAAATCGCCTTTGGAACCGGCTGTCGACAACCCGACGAAATGCTTGCGGAAGCGGGCGCCGGCGGAACCGTCATCGGCCGCGGCGGCGGTTTCGTTCATGGCACCCGGGAGATCGAGCTCCAAAGGCTTGGTCTGGATGCGCTTGGGCTCGGCTT
>JBDSWM010000259.1:0-5859 GCA_039926685.1 Fibrobacteria bacterium
GAGGTGCGGGCCATCATCTCCCTCCTAGTGGAAACCATCCCTTCGACCTATTACATCAAGCCCCTGCTTTTCCCCTTGGTGGTGCTGGAAAGCGTTATCCATTCCCTGCGCCACGGTAATGTCGAGAGCTCCTGCATCGCGTTTTGCTGCTACGGGACAATCATCAAGGAGGACGTGGACACGGGCTTCCGATTCTCGGAGATGTCCCTGCGCCTGAACGAAAAGTTCGGCGATGCCAAGCGCCGCTGCGCGGTGCTGTATTTGCACGCGGCCGTTCACAACTACCGCAAACGGCCCTTCGTCACGAGCTACGCCATATTCGAACAGGGCTACCTGTCCGGCCTGGAGACCGGGGACCTCCTGCATTGCTCCTATAACGCGCTCCAGCACGTCAACCAAGCCATCGAGGCCGGCATGCCCTTCGAACAGCTGCTGCAGCTCACCTCCCGGTACCGCGCGTTCATGAAGCAGAGCCATAACCTGATCGGGGACCGGTCCATCGAGTCCAACGAGCAGTTCATCCGGGCCCTCCAGGGCAAGACGAAAGCCGCCACCAGCCTGGAGGAGGGCGCCTTCGACGAGAAGGAGGTCCTGGCGCTCTTCGGCAAGACCGGCTTCGCTCCCGCCGTCGTCAACCACCATGTCCGCAAACAGATGCTGGCCGTCATCCACGGCCAATTCGAGGAAAGCCTGGCCCACGCGGACCTGGCGGCCGGAGTTCTGATTGCGGCCTCATGCCTTGCGATCGAGGCGGCTTACCACCTCTATCGGGGCCTGGGGCTTGCCGGCCACCACGCTCTGGCGTCCGCCGGGGAGCAGGAAAAGATCCTCGCGGAGCTTGGGAAGGAGCGGGATTGGCTCGCCAATTACGCGCGCCATTGCCCGGAGAACTATGCCGCCCGCCATCTCCTGATCTGCGCCGAAATCGCGCGCATCGAGGGCCGTGATCTGGATGCCATGCGGCATCTCGAGCAGGCCTTGGACAAGGCCGAGGCGAACTCCCTGACCCTGGACGAGGCCCTCATCCACGAGTCCGCTTCCCGGTACTTCCGTCTGCGAAGCCTCGAGATTGCGGCGGATCAGAACCTCGTCCGCGCCCGTTCCACCTACCGCCGGCTGGGGGCCTCGGGCAAGGTCGCCCAAATCGATCTCCATCATCCTGAACTCCGTAAGAAAAGTCGCGCGGGGAGGGACACTTCCTACGAGAACCATGCTCTGGAATTGGACATCCTCTCGGTGGCAAAAGTGTCGCAGGCGGTTTCCGGCGAGATACTCATGGATGGCCTGCTACGCAAGCTGATGGGGGCCTTGCTCGAGCAGGCGGGCGCCCAATGGGGCTGCCTGCTCCTGCGCAACGGCGATCGCTATGCCTTGGCGGCCCAGGCCGTCCTGGCCGAGGATGGATCGGTGAGCGTGGTCTTATCCGCGCCCCAAGACGATCCGGAAACGCTATCCCGTCCCCTGCCCCAAAGCGTCCTCGCCTTCGCGGCCCGCAGCAAGAAGAGGGTGATCCTGGAGAACGCCGCTCTGGACCCGACCTTCTCGAAAGATCCCTATGTGGCCCGCGCCAAGCCCAAATCCGTCCTGTGCATGCCTGTCCTGCGCCAAGGCGAACCTTCGGGCCTGCTCTATCTGGAGAACAATCTCCTATCGGGCGTTTTCACCGCGGGCAAGCTGGTGGTGTTGGAACTGATGGCCTCGCAGGCGGCCATCTCCCTCGAGAATGCGCGCCTATACGAAGGGCTCCGCCGGGAATATTCCGAACGCAAGCAGATCGAAGAGCAACTGCGTCATTCCCAGAAGATGGACGCCCTCGGGACCCTGGCCGCCGGTATCGCCCACGATTTCAACAACCTGCTCACCGCCATCATCGGCTACAGCGAGCTGGCCTTGGTCGATCTGAGCGGGAAGGATCGCCTCTACAGCCCGATCCGGGAAATCCTGAAATGCGGCGAGCGCGCGGCGGGCCTCACCCGCCAGCTCCTGGCCTACAGCCGCAAGCAGGTCCTGTCGCCCAAGCTCTGGTTCCTCAACGATATCGTCAAAGAAATGGATTCGTTGCTGCGCCGCCTCATAGGTGAGGACGTGATCATGGACACGATACTCGGACATGATGTCGGCCATGTTCGCGCCGACCGGGGGCAGGTGGAGCAGATCCTGATGAATCTGGTGGTCAACGCCCGCGACGCCATGCCTCGCGGCGGCTCCCTGACCGTGGAGACCGCGAACGTGGAATTGGGGGAGGACTTCTGTTCCGGCCTGCCGGGCATGGTGCCCGGAGCCTATGTGTCCATGTCGGTCCGGGATACCGGAACGGGAATGACGGCGGAGGTGCAGGCCAGGCTTTTCGAGCCCTTCTTCACCACCAAAGGGGTGGGCAAAGGCACGGGGCTTGGCCTGGCCGTGGTATACGGCATAGTGCATCAAAGCGGAGGCGGCATCGATGTGGATAGCCGGATCGGCGCGGGGACTACCATGCGGATCTACCTGCCGCGGGTGGAATTCTCAGCGGAGGAGAACGACAGGGCCCTCGGGATCGGTAAAGACGCCCGCTTCATCGGCGGGGAGACCATTTTACTGGTCGAGGACGAGGAATCGGTGCGCAAGTTCACCGCCCAGGCCCTGGAGTCCCAGGGATACCGGGTCTTGGTATTCGCGCGAGGGCGCGAAGCCCTCCGGACCTTCGAAAATCCGGCGCTCGAGATCCACCTGGCCATCACCGATATCGTGATGCCGGACATGGGCGGCATGGAGTTGGCCGAGCGCATCCGCAAGTTGCGCCCCAAGCTCCCGATCCTATTCATCTCCGGCTATGCCGATCAGCCCGAAGGTCAAGTTCCCCTGAGTGGGGACCGTCTCCTGCAGAAGCCTTTCGGCTTGGCGGAAATACTCAAGCGGGTCCGGCAGATGCTCCGGGTGAGAGGTTAGCGGAACTCGACGCGGGCCTCATGATACCCGTTTCCGGGCATCCATAGCTCCTCGTTGCCCGCGGATCCGCGCAGGAATCCGTTCCCGCCTGCGGACCAGGATTGCACCCAAGGACCGCGGGATATCTCCCCGCCCACTTGCAGCACCAGGGATTCGCCATCCAGGAGCCCATGCACCTGGTAGGCTTCGATGATGGTGTGGTCGCGTCCCTGGTTGCCATGGCGGATTTCCAAATCGATGGACAAGGGATTGCCCCGGTAGGATCGATCCAGGCGTATGCGCACATGGGCAGTGGGTCCGGCATGATCCCAGGCGCTCACGCTGGGGAAAAGCGCTTCCGAACGGCCCGCATAGACCAGGTACCAGGGCCGTGCCTCCCGTAAATCATGCGCCAGGTTGGAAGGTGAATCGGTACCGTATCCGACGTACATCCGCCGCGGCACCGCGTCATATACATCGAACCACATCCGCAATCCCGGATCCAGTACCAGACCTATGTCCCGTTCCCCCTTGGGCAAATCGGCCGGGGATCCCGATTGCGAACCATCATATGAGTAGGGATCGTAAGGGTAATCGTAATCCCCGGAACCATAAGGGTCGCGGCAACAGCGCGGCTCGTCGGGGTATTGGCGGTTGCAACCCCATAGCAACAGGGATGCGAAAATGAGCGACTGCGAGGAAAAATTCATTCAGGTTCCTGGTTTGACGAATCCATCGTCCAAGGCGGGCCGGAGCACATAGTCATAGTGGGAAAAACCATGGAAAGGGTTCCGCTCTGGGAACTTCATCTTCCCGGAAACCTTCGGCCGGTTTCAGGCCGGGACGCTCGCGATCCGATCGGAAGGAGGAAGCCGCGGATCCTTGGACTTCAGCTTGAAATAGTTGATCACCCCGCCGGCAAGCACGGTGCGCACCTGCCTTTCGCTCAAGCGATGGGAGACCGGAATATCCAGGCGGCGGGTTTCATTGCGAAGGCTCAAGGGTAGGCCTTCCAGAAGGCCGCGGCGCAAATCGCGCATGGATAGGATATCGCCCGCCTCCAGGGACGCATAATCGTCCGGATGGCGGAATTCCAAGGGCAGGATGCCGAAGTTGATCAGGTTTTGCCATCCGATGCGCGCATAGGTTTTGGCGAGAACGGCGATTTGGCCCAGGAAACGCGGCGCGATGGCGGCATGCTCGCGGCTTGAGCCTTGTGCGTAATTCTCCCCCGCGATCACGAGATGCCCTCCGAAATCCGTTTTGCTCTGAAGGGCTTTAGCATAGAAGGAGGGATCAGCACGATAATAGGCCCATTTGGAAATCTGGGGGATGTTGCTGCGAAAGGGCAGCGCCTCCGCGCCCGCGCGCAGGATTTCGTCCGTGGATATATTGTCGCCCAGCTTGAGCTGCACGGGCGCGCGGAAGGAATCGGCAAGCGGCGGCAACTCCGGTAAGGCGGCGATATTGGGTCCCTTTTCCAATGCATGTTGACCGCCGTCGGTAGGCGGTGGCGTGAACAAGCCTCCGTCCGATCCTTCCGATGGCGGCGCGAGGAAATGCGGATACGGAATGCCGAGCGTCGTTTCCGCATCGCGCGGGTCGGTGATTTCCCCCGTGAGGGCCGAAGCCGCCGCGGTTTCCGGACTGCACAGGTATATCTGATCCTCCTGTGTCCCCGAACGGCCCGGGAAATTGCGCGGCACGGTGCGCAGGCTAATGCGCCCCGTAGCCGGGGCCTGCCCCATGCCGATGCATCCGTTGCAACCAGCCTGATGCAGGCGCGCCCCTGCATGCAGGAAATGCCGCAGGGACCCCATGGCGATCAGGTTATCCAACACTTGGCGGGAGGAGGGGTTGACATCGAATGAGACTTCGGGATGGACTATGCGGTCCTTGGTCATCTCGGCCGCGATCCAGAAATCGCGCAAACCCGGGTTGGCTGACGATCCGATATAGGCCTGATGGATGGGCCGGCCCTGCACACTGCGGACCTTGGCCACATTGCCAGGGCTGCCCGGCAAGGCTATCAGGGGCTCCAGCTTGGACAAATCGATCTCATCCTGCAAATCATAGGTCGCGCCCGGATCGGCTACGATTTCGCGCCAATCATTCCCGCGGCCTTGGCTCTCCAGGAAGCGTCGCGTCTCCAGGTCGGAAGGGAACACCGTCGTGGTCGCTCCCATCTCGGTCCCCATATTGGCGATCACATGGCGATCCATGGCCGAAAGGCACTCCAAGCCGGGCCCATGGTATTCCAGTATCAAATCCTTGCATCCCTTCACGTCGTAGCGGCGCAGCATTTCCAATACCACGTCTTTGGCGCTGACCCATTCGGGCAATCGCCCGGTAAGCCTCACGCCCAGGATACGGGGCATGGCGAGGAAGAGCGGTTCGCCGGCCATGGCGAAAGCCACGTCCAACCCCCCTGAGCCGATGGCCAGCATGGCCAAAGCGCCGGCCGCGGGCGTATGGCTGTCCGATCCGGCCAGGCTTTTACCGGGGATGCCGAAGCGTTCCATATGCAGTGGATGGCTTACGCCATTCCCGGCCCGGCTGTACCAGATTCCGAAACGGCGGCAGGCGGAAAGCAGGAAAAGATGATCATCGGGATTCTTATGATCGGTTTGCAGCAGGTTATGATCGATATACTGCGCGGAAAGCTCGGTCTTGACCCGTTCCACGCCCATGGCTTCCAGTTCCAGCATTACCAGGGTCCCGGTGGCGTCCTGGGTCAGGGTTTGATCGATACGGAGCGCTATCTCCGCGCCCGGGGGAACATCCTCAATGGACGTTGCGGAGGGAACAAGTCCTGGGGTGTTCGAGGCTTCCCCCAGCAGGTGGGATTGGAGCAATTTCTGCGCGACGTTCAAGGGTTTCATCGGGGCCCCATCCAGGAGCACGGAGTATGCTCCTTACATCAATAAGCATTTCTTCCCGGCTATGGGAGAG
>JBDSWM010000260.1:0-4935 GCA_039926685.1 Fibrobacteria bacterium
CTGGAGAAATGCGGGGAGGGTAGGGAAACTCTTCCGCCCTGGAATGGATACGGCTCACTTCCCAACCGGAGAGGAATCCCCTCGCGCGAATTGCAGGCGGGCTTCACGGCGCATTTGCATGATATCCGCAACCGGGTGTTTCTCCATCACTTATGGAGGCTGGCCGATGCGTTTTTGAGAGAGTCCGACTTTCCGGGTTGGGCGGATTCGTTGCCCACGTGGATCAGGGATGAATACGCCGCTTGGATGGCCCAAGAGAGCCTGGACGCCAAGGGCATGGCGGTTGTCGACGGCTGGCATGCCATCCCGGAAGCGGATCTCGCCTTGCGATATCGAGGAATACCATTGGGGCCGGGCTTACAGTATGAACAATTGCGCCGCATGCTCACGGTCGTGTTCGGGTGCTTCCGCCAGCAGGGAAGCGCATGAAGCCGAAGGCCGTGCTTTTCAAATTATGGCACAAGCATTTTCCCGTGATCAAGGCTTTCGCGGAGGCCAATCCCGATCATCTTATCGTCGTGCCTCATTCCGGCTTCCGGGAGCTACCGCTATTCGCCTCGTTTTCGGGCCGCATCATCCCTTTCGACGTATTCGGCCTGGAAGCGGATCAAGGCGCGCTATCGCGGATCGCCTTGGAAAAGGCCGCATTCCTGGAACAGCTTCCTCACCGCCCCTCGTGGGCGGCCTTTTGCGAAGGGTCCGGCGTCCCGGCGCGGGAAACGGCCCAGGCGCTGTTCCAGGATGCAGCGCCCAGATTGCATGAGATGATCGTGCAAATCGAATGCCTGGAGCGGGTTTATGAACGGCTTGATATACGTCTCACGGTGCTAAACGAGGAAAATACCTTATTGCCCAAGTCCATGGTGGTGTGGTCCAAATGCAAAGGCATTCCCGTGCTGCACATCAACCATTCCTTGGGCATGAGCGGATGGTACACCGTGCATGGAAAAATCCTCTCCGAGGCTTTGGCCGTGTACGGCCCCATCGTAGCGGACGGCCCCATGGAAACCGGGCTGACGGGGGATAGGATTTTCATCAGCGGCAACCCGGACTGGCTGGTATACGATAATCCGGATGCATTGAAAAAACCCTCCCGTGACGAGATGCTCGCCCGCTATTTCCCAGGTCCGGCCGCGCCGCTGATCGTTTTCGGCACTACCTTCAGCGCCAACCTGACCGCTACCGAGGAAAAAAAAGACACCTCCGCTTCCGCCACCGCTTTTTTCCGGGCCGTGGCCGCATTGCGGAAAGCAGGGAAAAGGCTGCATTGCGTGGTGAAATTAAGGCCGAACAACGACAAGTCTTTCGAGACAGAATATACCCGGCTGGCCGAACGGGAAGGCCTGGTTCCGGGGGATTACCTGTTTCTGCGCGGCGACTTGGAGAAGCTGCTCCTGGCCGCCGACGCCATCGTATCCGTCGATTCCACCCTCTCCGCGGACGCGTTGCTGGCCGATACCCTGGCCATCAACCTGGTGACCGAGGAAGGCTGGCGCCGGGGGCCGTATTATCCGGGCTATACCGGCGTATTGGAATGCCGCTATGAGGATTTGGCCGTTTGCCTGACGGAAGCGTTGGAGAACAAGGACTTGCAGGAGCGGCTCCGTACCCTGCGCCGGCGCAGCCGCAAAGCATTCCAAGGCGCGCCCAGAGAGGGGAGTCCCACCGTATTCCTGGCCGAACTCATCGCAGGCATGGCGCGAACACAATCGCGTGAAACGGCTTCGCCAGGGGCTGACCCATCGTCCGGGAAGACGGAGGCCGCGGCAGCCGGCGCTACTTTGCAGGCGATGCCTAGGCGCGAATCGGGCAGCATGGAAAGGCTGTTTCCTGCCGGCCGTACCGTCAAAATGACCTTGGTGTTACGGCCGGCCCGCAATCTGTTCGTACTCAAGCAATCCTTGCTGAGGCTCGTTGCCGCGCAATCCGTGGATACGGAATACCTATGCATGGTTGCCGTCGGGCAGGCCGCCGAGGCCAGTTTGTTTCTGGGCGGGCAGGCGCGGGTCGTGGAAGCGGATGGCGGCGTCCTTTCCCGTGCCTGGCTGAGCCGCTTGGCGGAAGAAAGCGCTTCGGAATGCTTCGCCGTGATCGATGCCGAGGCGCGCCTGGGATCGGGTTGGGATATCCGCCTGAGACGCCATCTCGTTGCCAACTCCGCGGTGGGGCCATTGGTGAACCTGACAGCGGGCACCCAATCCCTTTACCATTATCTGAATGCGGGCCGCGTGGATCCGGATGATGTGGAAGCCCTGGATCGGGAAGTCAGCCTTCGCTATCCCGCCATGGCCATGGCCTCCGACTGGCTTTACGATAAAGCCCTGCTTTTCGGTAAGGATGTGCTTTCCGCGGTATCCCGGATTCCCGATAGGGAGCCGGAAACGCATTTCCTGGGATTGGGACGGAAATTGCGCGCTGTTGGCTCCCGACTGCTGGTAGCCAAGGATGTCTATTGCCGCTTGGACTAGCGGATTGCGTTAGTTGCCTTGATTGCCTTGGGGCCGCGTTTTTTCATACAATGGGCGGGTACCCCCGACAGGAAACGATACGGAGCCAGACATGATGAAGGACACCCGAACCGAAGCGTCCGCTGCCGGCGAAAAGAAGTCGGCTGATTATTACCAGGTCTGGAACCAGGTTCTTTTCGATTTGATCCCGACCGACTGCAAGCGGGTGCTGGAAGTGGGCTGCGCTTCCGGGAGGCTGGGGGAGGCGGTAAAGCAACGCAATGGCGGCGCTTATTATGTAGGCATCGAAGTGATAGCGCCGGCGGGGGAGATAGCCAAAAGCCGCCTGGACGAGGTGCATATCGCCAATGTGGAAGCGTTCGATTGGTCACGGCTCGGCAGTCAATCTTTCGACTGCATCGTTTTCGGCGACGTGCTGGAACATCTGCTCGATCCCAAGCAAACCATCCTATCCGCCGCGCGCCTCCTTTCCCCAGGCGGCTGCGTGGTGTGTTGCCTTCCCAATGTCGGGCATTGGTCCATCATTTCCGGATTGATCGAAGGCAAATGGGACTACGCCGATTCCGGGCTTCTGGATCGCACCCATCTCCGCTTCTTCACCATCAGCACCTTCCGCGCGCTCCTGGAAGAATGCGGTTTCGCGGTCGAAAAGGAGGAGCGGCTGCGCAACAGCGCGCAACTTTCCGACGATATCGTCCCCTTCCTGCAGAAGATGGGCGTGGACATGAAGGATTTCATTGATAGAGTCACCACCTTCCAATTCCTGTTCCGCTCCCGCCTCGCGAAGACGGCGGCTGCCCGCCCCAGGGACGACTCATGGAGCCGGGCCCTGCAACCGGTGCCGCCCATGCCTTTCCCTCTGGGAGGCGATGGCGGCCGAACCGCTCCTTTGCCGTCGCATAGCGTCGCCATCATTATTCCCGTATTCAACAAGATGGAGCTCACCCGCGATTGCCTCGCTTCCATCGCGCGCCATTACCCGCAAGACGTTTCCCCCGAGGTCATCGTCTTCGACAACGCTTCCTCGGACGGCACCCAGGCCTATCTGGAATCCGCGCAGCAGGAATATGACTGGCTCAAGGTGATCCGCTCCAAGACCAACCTGGGATTCGCGGGAGCCAATAACAAGGCGTCCCAGCTTTGCGATGCGGATGTGCTGGTATTCCTCAACAACGATACCATCGTGCAGCCCGCCTGGCTGGAACGCATGCTGGACAGAATCGATGATCACGGCGTGGGCATGGTGGGCGCGAAACTGATCTATCCCGACGGCCGCATCCAGCATGCAGGCATGGTCTTCGATAAGCAAGGTACCCCCACGCATATCCATCACCTGGCGGGCCGGGGCGATACCGCTGTGAATTCCCCCATGGAATATCCCGCCGTAACGGGCGCCTGCATCATGATGAAGCGCAGCCTCTATGAGGCCGTGGGCCGCATGGAAACCGAATATCCCATGTATTACGAGGACGTGGATCTGTGCTTCAAGGTGAGGGAAAAAGGGTATAAGATCATCTACCAGCCGGAAAGCACGGTGATCCACCTGGAAGGGCGTTCTTCCGCCAATCTGGATGCGATCATGAAGCACAATGAAACCAGCCGCATGATCTTCTATCGCAAGTGGAAGGATTTCATGCTGCAAGGATTGCGATCCGATCCCGGCTTTTATTTCGCCGGCAAGGAATACCGGCCACGATGAGGATTCCCCGGAGCGTCCCACGCCCCGCATGGGAGGGCCGGGTACTGTGGCAGAACCGCAACGATAGCGACAGCCTGCCCGGCGGAGACACCATCGTCCTCAAGGAGACGGTGAAAAACCTGCTGGCCCAGGGATGCCGGGTCGACGTTTCCCTGGAAGACGCCCCCGATCTTTCCGACTATGGGATGGTCCATCTCAACAACATCAGCCGCACGCGGGACACATGCGAGCAAGCGCGCAATGCCAAGCGGCACGGGCGACCGATCCTGCTCATGCCTCTGTACGAGGACATGGATCGCTACCTGGTGCCGGCCACCAAGCTCGACCTGCTGTACCAGCATTTATCCACCACCAAAACCAGGCTGGACTTTGACGAGATCAAAACCGTCCTATCCCGCTTCGAGCTGCCTCAGCATCCCCTGGATAATCCCGTAGCCCGGTACCTGGGCATCGGGGACAAGGAAAGGCAGCGGGAAATCCTGGCCACGGTGGACTATGTACTGACCAGCGGGGATGGCGAAAGTCGCTCCATAGAGGAACGGTTCGGCCCGATGCGCAATATGCAGGCGGTACATTACGGGTTCAACCGGGCGTTCCTGGAAGCGGACGGCGCGGCTTTCACGGCCAAGTACGGCCTCAAGGATTTCGTGCTCTGTGTAGGGCGGCTGGAATCGCGCAAGAACCAATGGACCTTGATCGAGATTTTCCGCGCCTTGCCCAAGATCAAACTGGTGCTGATAGGAGCGTTTTCCAACCCGGCCATCGCTG
>JBDSWM010000261.1:0-4999 GCA_039926685.1 Fibrobacteria bacterium
GTACCCGATACCGTCACCGTGTCGGCGGAGGTTATGAATGTCCCCGAAGCCTGGGGCAAAGTGATGGTCACGGTGGGTTTCGTCAAATCATACTTGATGGGAAGGCTCGCCGCCGCGGACCAGTTCCCGGCCGAGTCGCGCTCTTCCACGAACAGGGTATAGGTGGTTCCGGTGACCGCCGCTGTCAGGGCATAGGCCATGTCCGGGGATTCAGGCGCGTTGGCGGGGAATACCGCGTCCACCAAACGCGAACGGTACACGCCCGCGCCGCCGCTGCCTCCGCTGGACCAGCTCCAGCGCGGCAAGGCGCTGGTGGGCGAGGCTCCGTAGATCTTGGGGGCGGAAGGTGCGGTGGTATCGATATCCACCTGGGCCGAACCCGGCAGCGACCAATTGCCGGCCGCATCCCGCTCGCGCACGTACAGCACATGCGATCCGGTTCCTAGATTGGCGGGAGGCGTGAATGTGGTATCGGACGAGAGTGCGGCAGCCGAATCGAAAGTCGCTTTGTCCAATGAGACCTGGAAGGAACCCGCGCCGCTGCCGCCGCCGGAGGACCAGCTCCAAACCGGCCGGAGGTTTTGCGTAGGCCCGGCGGGTTTGACATGAACGATGGGTTTGAGGGGAGGCACGGTATCGTCCGGAGCCGTCGCCTTGATATTCACGAACAAGGTATCCTTGGCATCGGGATTCGCGACCGAAGCGGCGAACACGGAAACGTTTCCGATCTGGATACCGGATATCTTTCCGTTTTGAATGGTCGCTTTGCCCGGTTCGGAAAGCGTGAAGACCACGGCGGGATTGGCCGTGGGAGGGGTAACCGAGGTCACCAGTTCCACGGCAGCCCCGTTCATGGCTATTTCCAAGGACTCCGTGGAGAAATCGATCTTCTCAACGGGGACGGGCCCCGTCACTCTCACCGGCACCGAGTTCGTGATGTTGGAACGCACTTGAGAAGTCGCGGAAACCGTAGTCTCCCCTTGGCGCTTGCCTTGCACGCGCCCTTCCGCATTCACGCTGGCGATGGTGGAATCGGCCGAGAGCCAAGTGACCGCTGAAGAGGCCCCGGAAGGCAAAACCTGGGCGGTGAGGGAACCGGGCGGGCCATCGGCCGCGACCGTAAGGCTTTCCGGCTTGATTCCGATCGATACCGGCACCATGCCCGAAGCGGAGATGACCACGGGAATGGAAAGCGTGATATCGGGATTCGACCGCAACCGGATGGTGATAGTCCCGGAACCCGCTTGCAGGGCCTTCAGGAAATCGGGACCGAAGGCGAGGAGTTCGGGCGGGCTCACGCTCCAGTCCAACTGCTTGTCGATGATGCTCCCGGGCGAAACGTTTATGGCCGGCGACTTCACGGAATCCCCCACGATCAAGGGCAAGGACTGCACCGCGGAGGTGAGGGATGAATATGGGGATAGGATAACGTTTATGTCCCTGGTACTGCTGGCGGGATCCAGATTCGTCTCCGCTTGATAGGCCAGTTTGCCGCTTTTCGTCGCGAAGATGGCGACGATGACCTTGCCGCCGTTCCAATGGGGGGCCTTGAGCTTATGCACGTCCGCGGCCTGGTTCACCTTCCCGTTATAAACGGTGTCGATGGGTTTGCCGGTCTGATCCTTGAGTACGATTACGACGACATCGTATTGCTTGAGGGAGTCGGCGATCCGATCGAAGGAAATCGTGTTTTGCACGGTCTCTTCCTCGGAAAGATTACAACCCGTCGCCGCCAAGGTCAGCATCAGAGCGAGCCAGGAAAGGCGCAGAATGCGCAAAAGCGTTCCGGCGTTCCGATCAAATGGTTTCCGCGGGATCAAAATTGCACCTCGTTTTCCGTAACGGTCTGCTTCGGCTTCTGGCTGAGCAGATAGTAGGCGCCGGCTCCGGCGGCCACGGTGACCACGGCGGCGCCGGCCCAAACCCATTTCTTGCTTCCGGATGCGCGCGCCTCTTCCTTGGGAGCTCGGGAGCGCGCCTGGTTTTCGGCGGCCAGTGGCGTTTGATTCCGGGTCGGCATGCTGTCGGCCTGATCGGCGTTCTTTTCCGGAGCCGCCAGGGCGCGGTTCTGCTCGAATTCCTCCTGGATGTTCTTATAGATCATGTAGATCATGTCGCTGGCGTACATGTCCATGATCTTGGCGGTTGGCTCCACCATCAGGAGCTTGTGCATGTAATACTTTCCCTTTTCCCGGGTCTCGGATTGGGCGGCGTACATGACGCCCAGATGTTTGAAAATGGAGACGCTGTCGCCGTGCGTGTATTGGCCTTTTTCTTTAAGCGCATTCTCCAGCATGGCGATGGCCGGTTCGAAATCCCCATCCAAATACAGGCGATGGACCTTGGTCAAATCAACGTGCGGAGCTTCGGAGTTCCCGGAAGCCACGGCTGTCTGGGTCTTGGCTTTTGTGGAGGCGTTTGTAGAAGCCTTAGCGGTGGGTTTCGCCCATGCGCTCACGCTTCCGAGCAGCGCCAGCGACAGCCAAGCCAGGGCGATGCGGCCCCACAAGGGATTTCCGGGATTGGAGCGGTATTTTACGAAGCGCATGTCGGCTTTCCTCTGGATTCCCTCACCGATTTCTGCGGGAGGAGGCGAAAACGGTAGCAATGAACGGGGAAGTGATCACAAATAAAGTAATGCTTAGAGCACTAATCAAGCGTGCGCTTCATCACATAACGGTTCCGCGGCCAGTAAACCGGGAGAAATTGGGGAGTTTCGGAAAAATGGGGGGTGAATTAATTCGCTAAAAACCCTGCCCATCCCCGGTCTTAAAGCAAGGGATGGGCAAGCTCGCGAATACAGCCGATTGTTTCAGTTCAAACCGTTCAAGGATAAGCGGCGCATACCACCGCCATGGATTTCATGTAGTCGAGATACTTGGGTTCCTCTGTCCCCGTCATCGTCGCCAGGTTGGAGCGATACATTTTGCACTTGGTCGCGGTGTCCAGCGGCGGTACGGGAGGCAGCACCCCCGGGCCCGCGGCGACGATGACATTGTTGCAATTCATGGCGCTGTATTTGTTCTTGAATTCACCATAGAGCGGATCTTTCGATGTCTGCATTTGCGTGTAGATGTCCACGCAAGCTTGCACGGAATCGAAGATCGCCGCGGCGGTGGTCGGCGCCGGGTCCGGCACCTTGGCCGGCATATCCGTTGCCTTGGTGGTTTCGGCCGGTTTGGCGGGCTCGGTAACGGCGGGTTGCGCCGGTTGCGTAGGTTGAGCGGCAGTGACTTCGGCGCATACGCTATCGACGGTCGCTTGGGTTATGGGGTATTTGGCGTTCTGGTATGATCCCGACGCGAGGTTGGCCTGGAACATCTTGCACTTGATGGCGGCATCGAGCGGCGGCACGGGAGGCAGCACGTCGGGGCCCGCGGTGCCTATGATATTGATGCATCCCAGCCCGACGTACTTGTTCTTGAGTTCGCCGTAGAGAGGCTCTCCCGCTTTCTGCATTTGCGTGTAGATGTCCACGCATGCTTGCAAGGAATCGAAGATCGCCGCGGCGGTGGTCGGCGCCGGGTCCGTCGCCTTGGCCGGCATATCCGCCGGCTTGGCGGTATCGACCGTTGCGACGGTCTGGCTCGCTACGCTGTCCTGGCTGGACACCTCCTTGGCGGCGTGCAGGATATCATCGCTCGAGGACGTCGGCGTCGCGGCTGGGCCTTTTTCTTCGCCCAGGAAATCCTGGCAGCCGATGAATAGGGATGCGGCTAGGGCCAGGCCTAAGGTTCCCTGGGTGAACAATCTTTTAGCGAGCATAAAACCTCCGGGTTAAGGGGATGCTTTTAAGATTAGCTTCCCTCCGGGGAATTTATCTTGACGATTTGAATAGAATGAGGGATTTTTTGTCCTCACCCATAGCCTTCAAAAATGCGTGAATTAAGGGTTAATGGCGCGATCTTCAGGGAGTATCCGATTACAGGCGAGGATTTTTTGTCCTCACTTGGATCCTCATCCCTAAGGGCGGAGCGCGGAGAGTCGAGTATACTTAAGGTATGCAGGAAGAAGAGAAGGATCATCCCCGCCCTGCGTCGGGTCCAGGGGTGCCGCCGCGCATCCTGCACTATCTCGATTTCCGGGATTTCATCCGCGATCATTGCGCCTGGCGCAAAAGGCTGGAACCCGCTTTTTCCCAGCGGGTTTTCGCACGCGAGGCCGACCTGCCCCCTTCCTGCTCCAGCCTGCTTCCCGGCGTCGTGAATGCCCGCCGCAATCTGAGCGCCAATTTGCGCATCAAGTTCGGCAAGGCCCTGGGGCTTTCCGAGAAGGATTACCGTTATTTCGATCTGCTCGTGCAGTTCAACCAGGCCAAGGGGATGATCGAGAAGAACCATTTCTTCGCCCAGCTGTCCCGGTTCCGCGACTCGCGCGCCCGTATCGTGGGGGAGGCGCAATACCGTTATTACACCAAGTGGCATCACTCGGCGGTATGGACCTATTTCACCCTCGATCAGAAGCAGCGGCATGCGGGCCTCATCGGGGCGCGGCTGTTTCCGGCCGCCACGGCGGCTCAGGTCGAGGAGAGCATCCACCTCTTGCTCACGTTGGGCCTCATCAAAAAGACGGCCTCGGGGTACACCGTCACCGACAAGCATCTCACCACGGAAAAGGATTTGAAGGCCATGGCCACACGGCAGTATTTGCATGATCTCACCGGGCTCGCCATGGGCGCCTTGGACACCGTGCCGGCGGAACACCGGCAGTTCAGCGCGCTCATGTTCTCCGTATCCGAGACGGGGTTCCGAACGCTCAAGGACCGCATCGGATCCTTCCAGGAGGAATTGCGCGAAATCGTCGACAAGGACTCCGGCGAGGATCGCATATACACCTTGACCATGCAACTGTTCCCTAACAGCCAATCCGAGGCGGGCCCGGGCCTGGGTTTCACGGCGGCGAAAAAAAGGGACGCTGGTAAGAGCCCATGAACCGTCGCCATTCACATCGTTCCGGGGCGCATGGCCCGCGGCGGGCGGCGGCTTTCCTGGTCGCGGCT
>JBDSWM010000262.1:0-5458 GCA_039926685.1 Fibrobacteria bacterium
TCCAGCTTCATCGATTGTCCGAATCCGGCCTCTCGAATTTTCAGCAAGAAGCATAGAAAGCAGTACATCGTGGGAAATCGTCTCTACGTAGGAAATTTGTCATTCAATACCACCCAAGAAACCATCCAAGCGGAGTTCTCCGCTATTGGTGAAGTACGGGAAGTGGGCATGCCCATTGATCGCGAAACGGGCCGCCCCCGCGGCTTCGCATTCGTCACCATGGGTTCCGACCAAGCAGCCAGCGCTGCCATCCAGCAGCTCAACGGGAAGAATCTCGATGGGCGCGCCATCAAGGTCAACGAAGCCGAAGAGCGCCCTCAGCGCAGCGGTGGCGGCGGCGGCGGCGGCGGTGGATACGGCGGCGGTGGCGGTCGCGGTCGCGACCGCTAAGAATAATTCCAACTTCGCGTCACTGACTTGCAGTTTGCGTAAGCGAATGGCATGGCGGTGACGCCTTAATCTCCAGGGCTCTTACGCGCCCTTTCATCGACACCCCCCATTTCAAGTCCCACCTCGCGGGATTTTTTTGCGTATCGTTTCCCAAGCGACCGCTGCCCGCTACCTCAGATTGGAATTAGCGCGCTTGGCTGGAATGGCGGGAACCAGCGCGGACGGGCCGCGCAGCAGGCGACCCTGAAAATCAAAACCCCTGGACTTCCGCTTACCCTCGGCTTTTTTTTGCGGCAAGGTTTTTACCAGGCCCGTAACGGCGGGGGTTTTGCATAGGGTGCCGATGTGCAGATTGGCGTCCTTGGAATATTCCTGATACGCGGGATCCAGGCAGCCTTCCTTATACCAGACCGCATACAGAGAGTCCCGATTCGTCAGCTTGATCTCCCAATTGCGGAACAGGAATTCCGATCCTTCCAGCTCCAATTGCAGCCGCCCCTTTTTCAGCGGCACGCGTTGGTTATTCGCGTTCAACCCCGTGGCCTTGGTGCCGCGATTCACTTCATGACCGTTCAGGATGGAGCGGAACAGGCTGTCGCCGAACACCTCCACTTCCATTACATTCCAGCCATCAATCTCATAGTCCGGCTTATGATTTCCGTAAGCGGGTTGGCAGCAGCCTCCCAATTGGGAGGCCATGCCGTCCTTGTTGATGATTTGCGCGCCGGTAAGGATCCAAAAATCCCCGGCCCAGGGTTGATTGCAATCCCCCGCGGCGACGGAGCAGGGTTTATTCCCGTTGGAATTCAAGTGCACGCGGAGCTGGCATTCGATCGCCTGGGGGAACGGCGGCGCGCCCGCATTAGCGTGGAAAAACATGCCTGAGTTCCAGGGATCGCCGGTCAACCAGCCATCATTGACGAATTCTCCGGCGCGATATTCCACGCGCGCCCGATAATAGCCGAATTCCAATTCGGTGGAGAGCACGCCACCCGTGCCCGCGTCCTTGTTGGCGCGTTTGCGCCCTTGGTAAAAATGGATCATGCTATCGTGCACGGAAACGAGATTGCCGGGGTTCTGACCCTTGGCGCTGCCTTCGAGGTAAGGATAGAGCCCTGCCAAATCCTTGCCGTTGAACAAGCGGACCCACCCCGAATCCGTATGGGTCGGGCGGTATTCGGCCCGGGTCGGCAAGGCGAACAAGCAGAAGGAGAAAACGGGAAGGAGGATTCGAATCACAAAGCCACTTCCTTCAAAGTTGCCGCCCGCGATGAGAGGGGGATACCACGAATTACCAACATGCTCCCCGGGGACTAATGACGCTGGGAATGGATCGCTGACTTCCGTGACCTTGCCGTATATGGTGTTTCCGAATCAGGTCATTCGTTAAAAAGTGCCATACCGGCGCCTTCATTGACCTTGAGGCGGTTCCCAAAGCTCAACCTTGTTTCCCTCGGGATCGATGACCCAACCGAACTTTCCGTACTCGGAATCGTCGATCTTCTCGAGCACGGTGCAGCCCTCCTCTTTCAGGACCTTGACCAAGGCGTGCAGGTCCGCGACCCGGTAATTGACCATGTAGGAAGCGGAGCTGGGAGCGAAATGATCGCTTTTTTCCCCGTCGATGCACCAGGCCGTGGTTCCTGCGACCGGCTTGCCTTCGGCGTCGGTCCATGGGAAGGCCGCTCCGCCCCAGGCTTGCACATCGATTCCCAGGTGCCTTTTATACCAGGACCGCAATGAGGGCGCGTCCTTGGCTTTGAAGAAGATGCCGCCTATGCCCGTGACTCTTTTCATATGAACTCCTCCGCGAGGTGTGAGGGATTGCCGTGAGCCCGGATGGAAAAATAGTTTCCCGGGGAGCGTTATACAGGCATTATTCCAAGGGGTAAACCGCCCCCGCAGCCGCCAGCTGGGCCGCGCTCAAGGTAACCTGCAAGGGACTGCCGAAGGAAAACGCGATAGCCAGCGTCACCGGTCCCGTGGCACCCAGTATTTGCTGCGGGACCTTGAAAAAGTTCTCCGCTTCCGTGGCGTAGGCGAATACGCCGCTTCCTCCCTCGCTGCTCCAGGCCATGGACAGCACCGCCCCGGGCGGGTTCCGCACTTGCACCAGGGCCCAGTAGGGATTGCTGCCTTCCTTCACGAACAGGGAAGGGGCTCCGTCCGAAACGTCTGCCTGCCCTTCGCAGGAAACCCATTTCCAGGCCCCGGAATACCTCCCGGGACGGTCTCCCATCAAGGCTTTGGCCGGCCGGCCGCCCAGATCGATACCGCAATTGGCGTCGGGACATTTGTCCACGATGCGCACTACCGTGGTTTTGATCCCCTCGGCTGTGCGCGCCTCCACTTGGGCGCATTGGCCGCAAATGCGGCCCCCTTGCCATTGCCCAAGGGCATCGCCCGGCAACATGTTCACGTCGATGGCCGCGTAGTTGAGGATTCCGGTAGCCCCGTAATTGCAGGCGCCGCCCGAGCTGGGGACGGAATCGGACACGCCGCCATAGGTGGTCACGCTGCCGATGGATCGTTCCGTGCCCAGGACGGGAGGCATGGCCGTCGCATTGTCGGGACTGCCCACCCAAGGCACGGTATCGGCCGGGGCGGGATCGGTAGGAACGGAAGGGAAGGCAACGTCGGCCTCCCGGCCGCAACCGTTCAGCCAGGCCGAAAGAATCAAGCCGATCCACAGCAGGCGAAGCGGTTTCGCGATCATTCCCATCCCGGTTAACTCTAAAAAAAAAGAGGCGGACCCATTGGATCCGCCTCCGATCAGCCCCGACTATCAGATCATGCGGCGAATCTTGCGACCCGTTATCACGATCCCGGCAGGCTATTTCAATCTTAGACGCTTCAGCGGCCCGTAAGGTTACCGGGCCTGTATATAAACTAGGGCAAACCCCGCGGGCGCGCAAGCGCCATCGGAAACAATGTCATGCGGGTTTTGGGAAGGTGGAGCGGGAACTTAAAAAGGATAACCCGGGGCCGTTGTCATCTCGTCCGCCATCGGCCCAGCAAGGTGAAGTTCCGGAACCAGGGTAGGCCTAGGAGGGGGGACGGCGGCGGCGCCTGCGCTTTGGAAGCAACCCCCAAGGAACCGGGCGGATCCTGGATAACGAACCCCTTAAGGGTTTCCCGCGTAGGTAGCTCCACCTTCATCGAATCGGGGTAATATTGCAAAAGCAATTCCCCTTGGACGCATGCTGCCGGAATTCCTGAAATCGTGAAACCGCCGTCCACGGAGCCCAAGCCGAAGTAAACAGCGCCATCATCCGGTTCGCGGCACCCGAACAGGACCGGGGAGTCGGATATTATTTTTCCCGAAACCGTCCGCACGCTGCCCGTGATGGTTTTGGCCTGCCCCTCCGCATCCTTTTGCAGGAGAACCATCAAGGTGTCCTTCCAAGCTGCGCCGAGGGTATCCCGGATGAAGGATGAAAGAAACCCCTCCCTCGCTGCCGTCAGGCCGATGGCGCCCGGATTCAAATCCTTGAATACAATCTCCCCCTGCCCACCCGTGACTCCATTCACACCGGTCGGATGCCATCTGGCCGGATTCATCAAGACATGCGCTCCCGGCAAAGGAAGGAGAGGCGCTGAGGCATCGCGCACCAGAATCGTTACCGAAAAGATTTTCCCGCATGGCACCTCGATTTGCGTTTCTTCCCCGTCGGCTAGCTTGAACAAATTGACGTAAGAGTCCCAGTACCTGTCGAGCCGCGCATGAATCTGGTATCCGCCCAATTCCGTTTGCGGTGTCAGTCCGGTGAACCTGAAACTTCCATCCGCTCCCGTCAGCACGGAATCGGACAAGGGGTCGTGGCGCATCGCTTTTATCTCGAAGATATTCACCTTCGCGCCGGCAAGGGGATTTCCAGTAATGACATCTTTGACGAAACCGGAGATGACGCCTCCGGCAGCCGAACCTGCCTTCGCCATTCCCATGACAATCAAAAGCAAAAAAACGGTTTGCACAGGCGGCTTTCGCATGGCTGGCCTTTCGTCCCGGGTCCGGTTTAATCGCCGATACCCATTCCCTTTAATTTGGGCTCTATCGTTTAAACTTACCAAAGCAAATCCAAGGCCCAAAAGCTCTGTTGGTTAACGGGGAAAAGGCGTTTAAAATGGGGACTTGAATCCAACCAAGCCCACAGGTGCAGGCAGATTTTGAGCACTGGAGAAAGTCTTGGGGGTCAGAGTGCAGATCCATGGGCTGCCCCATAAGGGTGTTGAAAAGCGCTGAAAGAGCTGGACCTCAGTCACCGAGCCAATGTTCACGGCTCCAAAAAGCCATCAGGCCCACGGCGGTGCAGAAGCCGAAAAAGGAATTCCAAAGCACCAGGCCCAACACCAAGGTGGCACCCATGGAAAGCGCCCAACTGATGGAGGCGGCCGCGCCGGCAGCCCAGATGATGAAGAGGAAAACGCCACCGAGAAAACTCATGCTCACTCCAGAATCCAGGGCCGACATCCAGCCAAGGTTCCTCAATAATAACAATAATTCGACCCCCTCAATCGCACTAAAAAGCGCCTCACCCCCATTTTTTGCTTTTTTAACCACTTATTCGCTTGGAAAGAAATATCAATGCATCACGATAAGTCGATGCATTATTTCCCGGAATATAGTACAATTGTTAAAACGGCCGCACTGCCGCCCCGGAGCAATGAGCGTTACCGGGTCAGAAACAACCTCAGGAGTTCTCATGTCAAGACAACTTTTCACTTCCGAATCGGTATCCATGGGCCATCCCGACAAGATGGCCGATCAAATCTCCGACGCCATCCTCGATGCCATGCTGGAACAGGATCCCAAAAGCCGCGTGGCCTGCGAGACCATGCTGGCCACCGGCATGGTGATCATCGCCGGCGAAATCACCACCAAGGCCAACATCGACTTCCAGAAAGTCGTGCGCGACGCCGTCGCCCGCACCGGCTACAACAACGCCGAATGGGGCTTCGACTCCAAGACATGCAACGTCATGGTCGCCCTCAACAAGCAGTCCCCGGATATCTCCCAGGGCGTGACCGAAGGCGAAGGCCTCCATAAGGAACAGGGCGCCGGCGACCA
>JBDSWM010000263.1:0-15653 GCA_039926685.1 Fibrobacteria bacterium
ACTTGGGGGGCATCCATGAGGCCACCCCCGGCAGCATCAACCTGGACGCCTTGGGCCTGGTGGACGGGAACAAATACGATTGGGATTTCTTCTTCTGCGAGCGCAAGGAATGCTCTTCCTCCCTGCGCATCAAGACATCCATCTATTTCAAGCAGCAGCGCGCTCTGGATCACGAAGAGATCAAACAGCCGGACGGCAGCACCATTTTCCGCATCATCAAGCGCGTGGGCGGTTCCGGCGCCTGCGGCAGTTCCACGGATTCGCTCAAGGAAGTGGAACCGAAGCCAGGGGATCTCTCCTACGTGCTTTACGATGCGGGCGGGGTGAAGGTGAAGGATCTGGCGGAAGGCGTTTCCTACGGGGGCATCAATATCGCCACCCCGCGCGTTTCCGTGGACACGTCTAAGATCACCGATCTCGCGCCCGGTACCTATCGCATCGTCTTTTTCGAACCGGCGCTGACCCGCATCCAGGATGACGTGGTTTTCACCGTATCCGCGCGCAATCAGGTGGTGCTCGATCCGCCTTACAAGGTGGACGCCGCCAGCGGATCCCTGGTGCGCGTCATCGCCGCCAATCGCTACAAGGAAACCTTGGTGGCGCAGCCTGGCAGCTACACCCTTACCTTCACCTCCGGGCTGAAAGTATACCAGGACTCGGGGAAAACGACGGAGGTGGCGAACGGCGCCTCGCTGACGACGGCGGTCAGCGGCTATGACACTCTCTGGGTAGCCGGCGATGCCTCGGCCCAGGAAGAGAAGACCTATATGCTGACCATCCCCGCGACGGCGAACTCCGTTTCCATCACCTTCAAGTTGCCGCCCTTGGATCTGCCCCGCGCCTCTTCGGCCGCCGCCTACGATGATGATGCCGACGGCAAAATCGATCGCATGGCGGTAACCTATGATCGCGACATCACGGCCGCCCCTCCCAAGCAGGTGGCCTATGCCTGGCCAGTGGGTAGCGTTTCGGTTACCTTGCAGGCCTCCGATCTCGTCATCGCCGGCACCATCCTGTCCGCCAAGCCAAAGGCGTCCACCGCCGAAGCGCCCATAAACACCGCGGGACCGGGCTCGCTCACTTCCACCTATCAGGCGCGCGGGAAGGATTCCACCCAAACCCTTGCCATCCAGGACAAGGCGGCTCCCGTGCTGATCAAGGCGGAAATGATCCCGGGCAGCGGTAGCGCCGCGGATATCCTGCGCTTTACCTTCAGCGAGCCCATCGCGGAGGGATCGATCACGGTACCGCCCAAGGATCTGTTCCGCTATCGCTTGAACGCGACCGGTTCGGAACTGGTGTTCGAGCCCGATTCGGCGCATTGGAACGGGAACAAGGACGGGGTTGATTTATTCTTCCCCGTCGGGACGACGCCGTCTCCCCGGCCCGGGAACCTGGTGCGCATCCTGGGCGGCGCAGGCGGAATCGCCGATGGGGCCGGCAACACGCCGGGGCCCAATTCCCGCTTCCGCATCATCACCGGCCAAAGCCGTTCGGAAATCAAGACCGTCACCTATTGGAAAATCGATCCTGGCGCCATCGTCGAGCCGGGCAGCTTGCTGGCGCCCAGCCTGGAACCTTCCGATGCCAAGGTGGAAGCGGTAGTGAAGCGCACCGGCCGCCTGGGCCATCTTATCAAGGTGGATTTGGGGGATTATGCCCAGACGGACGACTTCAACCATGTCAATCCCGCCGACGTGACCCTGGAATACCAGGTTTCCTATTTCACCAACCATGGCCTTCCGGTGGCGGACAAGCAAGCGACCCTGACCTGCCTGGATCCCCTTTTCCAGGGCGATTGCCGCGAACACCGGGGATTCGTGTTCATCGGATGGAATTTCACCGCCAAGGACGGGCAAAAGGCCGCAACCGGAGCTTACGTGGCGCGTGTACATTATAAAGTGAAGGTCGGCGGCGTTACCAAAGAGTCGGGCGCGCTGGATCAGATTTGGGGAATTTTGCGGACGCAATAGTTCCGGTTGGAAAAAACGCGATTCAGGGGTTGGGGGTTTTATGTCCGATACAGGACGTTGCAATTCCATGTTGGGCCGAATTCGTCCGAATTCGGCACTTAACAGATTTTGGCTAATCCGTCAAACCGTCACAGTTCCCTTTTACCACTAAGTGCCTACCATGTACAGAAATACCTTTTCATTACTGCTCCTCCTCGCCGTGGTTTTCCTGGGCGCCGCGCCCGCCTTCGCACAGCCTCCCACGGATAATCTGAACGGGAAAACCATCCACATTTACGTGGAGTCGGATAACTTCAACGCGTTCTTTTTCCAGAACGGCGATCTGCCTTTCAAGTTGGACTCCAAATACAATTACTCGATCACCTTGGCCGGCAGGGACATTTACCAGCAGGATTTCTTTTTCACAAGCAACGGCACCTCTCCAGCAGGCGAGCATTACAAGTGGAAGTTCGGCAAGACGGGGCTCAACGAAGCCGCCGAAGGCCGCTATTCGGTCGCGGATTTCAAGGGCCAAACCGAAATCTGGATCGTAGTCGATCCCTCCGGCCCCGTCACGGCGCCGCCCTTGCTGTTGTACTCGGCCCCCAAGGTGGTGAATATCCTGAATCCCTGGAGCACCACGGCGCCCAAGCTGGTGTACGGCGGCACCAAGACGCGGGCCATGACCACTACTCCGGGCCGCTGCGGCTGGTTCAGCACTTTGCTTCTCGATACCACCCTCACCAAGGGCCATTTCCAGGAAATCAACAATACCGAGAATTACGGTCTGGCCGGTATCGGGTCGGCGGCGGATTTCGATTTCGCCGCGCAATTCGCGGCCAAGGCAAGTTCCACCATTTGGTTGAATACCCAGGCGAATTCATGGTCGGCCGCTTGGCCCAATCTCGACGGTGACTGCCAGTATTTGATGGCGGCTACGGTGCATGACGTGAGCAAGAATCACGTTGATTTCGAATTCCCGAGCCTTACCGGCGATTTCCTGACCAAGGGCATGGTGGAAACAACAATCGGCGCCGATCGCAAACCGGTCAGCACCAAGATAGCGCTCAAGGCACCCGTGACCTATGGCACTTTCGATTCCTGGTGGAAAACCGACACCACCAATACCGATCAATACCAACGGAACTATGAAAGCTGCGTGGACATCCCTATGAGCAAGAGCAGCGACGGCCTGTGGGAATACGACAGCTACCGGGACAGCCCCACCGACCATAGCTTTTTCCCCGTCGAAGGCACGGCCAACAGGTTCCAGGAAACCGTGGCCTCTTGCTATGTGAAGCCCCCGCCCGACACCACAAATTGGGTAACGAGCGGAACCCCGCTCCGCAACGGCAATTTCTGCATGGAGTCGCATGCCACCTTCATCTACCAGAAGGGCCAGCGCTTCGCCTTCCGCGGAGACGACGACGTATGGGTATTCATCAACGACAAGCTGGTGGTGGATCTGGGCGGCGTGCATACGCCCAAATCCGACTCGGTGGATTTGGACAAACTCAACCTGACGGCGGGGACCACCTACAAGTGGGATTTCTTCTATTGCGATCGCCAGCCCTGCGGATCGTCCCTGCGCGTGAAGACGTCCATCTATTTCAAGCAGCAACGCGCCTTGTACGGCATCGAACAGCCGGGTCCCACGCCCGGTTCCATCAGCCTGGAAATCTGGAAGCGCACCGGCGGCACGGGATCCTGCGCTTCCATCGGCACCACCTCGGATTCGACCAAGGCGGCCAACCTGAGCTATCAATTGCTGGACGCGGCCGGAGCCGTGGTGAAAGATTTGGCGAGCGGCACGCCGTATTATAACGGGGGCATCTCCATCAATACCCCCTTGGTGACGGTGGATACCTCCAAGATCACGGGCGGCGAATTGACGCCCGGCGCTACCTATCGCGTGGTGGCCTTCGAACCGGCCAACCAATTGCTGAAGGTGGAAATCCCCTTCAAGGTGCCCGTGCGCAACTTCGTGGAAATGCTGTCGCCATTGACCTATTCGGCGCCGGTGGGCACCTTGGTGAAGGTCATCGCCGGCAACGTGGAAAGCGGATTGCCCAAGGCCGGCGCGGTGAAATATACCCCTGTCATCCCCAACGGCCTGGACGTGTACCAGGATTCGGCCAAGACCTTGAAGGTGGTGGCCGGCACTGAACTGACCACCGATGCCACCGGCTTCGATACCTTATGGGTGAGCGGCACCACCTCGGCCACGACGGACAAGACTTATCCACTCGCCAATCCCGCCCCGGCCAAGACCACTTTGCTGCTCACCTTCCTGGTGCCCAAGAACCACGTGGAATTCGATGCACCCTATGTGCACGAAGTCTTGGTAGGTACCGTGGTGACCTTGCCCGTGTCGAATATCGAGAACGGCGCCGTGGTCGCCAAGGCCCAGACCTATACCCTGAAGATCCCCGCCGGGCTCAAGGTATTCGCCGACGCGGGCATGACCCAGCCCATAGCCAACCTCGCCATCATCACCACGGATGATAAGGGCCTGGGCGTCATCTATGCCAGCGCGGATTCCTCGGGCTTGTTGGACCGGTCCTACCAGTTGGAGATCACCGGAGCCGTCAAGTCCATGACGCTGCAATTCAACCTGCCTCCCTTGGATATCCCCAAGGTCCTTTCCGCCGGCATTTACGATGATGACGGGGACGGCATCGGCGATCGCATCAAAGCGGATTACGATCGCGATATCACCGCTTCCGCCGCGCCCAAGCAGATAAGCTACAAATGGCCCGCCAGCGGCGCTTTGGTTCCGGGACCCACCGGCGCCGCCGTGGCCAATCTGGTCACGGGCAAAGGCCTGACCTATAAGGGGAAATTCTCGGAGGATGTCGTGACCTCCGGTACGGGCGTTTTCGCCTCCACCTATCCGGCGCGCCTGCGCGACTCGGTGCAGAACGTGACCTTGGCGGATCATATAGGGCCGATCATCCTGACGGCGCAGATGACCCTGGGAAAAACCCAGGACACCCTGAACCTGACCTTCAGCGAACCCATCGGACCGATCAGCGCTCCCCTGGCAGAGCTGTTCGGGTATAAGCGTCAGAAGGATGCCGTCGTGGAGCAGGTGGAGCCGCTGGGCGTCTTCTGGAACGCGGATCGGACCTCGGTGGGAGTGGTGTTTTCCAGCACCGCCGCCAACGAGCCTCGCGCCGGCGACCTGGTGCGCATCAACGACGGTCCGGGCCTCGTGTCCGACGCCCAAGGAAACACGGCCGGACCCGGTTCGCGTTTCCGCAGCATCGGCGGCGGCAAGCGTTCGGAAGTGGCGACGGTGACCTACCGGAAAATCGATCCGTCCCCGGCCCTGTTGCAGGAGCCCGCCCTGAGTCCGAGCCTGCAGCCCGCCAACTCCTTGGTGGCCGACGTGGTGGAACGCACGGGACGCATGGGCCATCTCATCAAGGCCGATTTGGGCTCTTACGCGGTCAAGGACGATTTCTCCAACATCGACCCGGGCGATGTCACCCTGGAATACAAGGCCTCCTATTTCACCAATCTGGGAGCCTTCGTGAACTCCGCCAGCCAAACCATCACCTGCAAAGATCCGATTTTCGGCAACGATTGCCTGACCAATCGCGGTTATGTGTTCGTGGGCTGGAATTACACGGCCAAGAGCGGGGCCAAGGTGGGCACGGGCGCCTATGTGGCCCGTTTGAACTACACGGTCAGGGTGGCCGGCAAAGTGGTCGAGACCGGCAATAGCGATCAAACCTGGGGCGTGGTCCGGGATTAGTCCCGCAAACATCCCCTGAAACCCTAGCCGCCCAATGCGCCTGCGCGCATTCCGGGCGGCGCGGTCGATGTCCCTCGGCACAACAGGCTTTCCCAGTGATACAATAGTGCCTGAGCATTCCCGGAGAACACAATGCGTTTCGCCAAAATCCGATTTTCCGTTTCCCTTACTTTTCCCTTGGCCGTTGCCGTGGCCCTCGCAGCGTCGGCCTTCGCCGCGGCGTCTGCGCATGCGGAAGTTGCGGTAGCCTTCCAAATCGATCTGGGCAAGGACAACCATGCCATCAGCCCGCTCATCTTCGGATCCAATACCGATTCCCTGAAGGCCGAAGACGGCGTGACCTTCCGCCGCATGGGCGGCAACCGCCTGACGGGCTACAATTGGGAGACCAACGCTTCCAGCGCCGGCACCGATTGGCAGAACTCCAGCGACAACTTCATGGGAGGGGGCAGCGTGCCCGGCAAGGCCATGACGACGTTCCACGATGCGGCGGTGGGGGCGGGGGCCGCCACCTTGATCACCTTACCCGCCGCCGGCTACGTATCCAAGGACAAGAAGGGCACAGTCGATAGCGTCGACACCGCTCCCTCAGCGCGCTGGTGCAAGGTGGTCTTCGAAAAGGGCAAGCCCTTCACGCAAACGCCGGACAGCACCGATGGCGAGGTGTATGCGGATGAATTCGTCGACTTCCTGGTCAAGAAATACGGAGGATCGGCGGCGGCGAACGGCGTCAAGAATTACTCCGTGGACAACGAGCCAGCCTTGTGGCCTTACACCCATCCCCGCATCCATCCGCTCCAGCCCACGGCCGTCGAACTCGTCCAGAAGACGCGGGATCTTTCCCTGGCCGTGAAAAAGGTGGACCCGGGCGCGCGCATTTTCGGGGGCGTTTTCTACGGATACGCGGCGTACAATAATTTCCAATCCGCCCCCGACTGGAATACCGTGAACGCGGGCAATAAATACGGCTGGTATATCGATTATTTCCTGGATCAGATGAAGTTGGAATCCGATAAGGCGGGCAAGCGGCTGATGGATGTTCTGGATATCCACTGGTATCCGGAAGCAACGGGAGACAACCGCATCGTGGCGGGCAATGCCACCACTGCGGCCGATCGCGCCGCGCGCCTGCAGGCGCCGCGTTCCCTATGGGATTCGGGCTATGTCGAGAACAGCTGGATCAGCAAGTCCGCTACCCCCCGTCCCGGAACCGGCAATCCCGGCCCCATCAATCTGCTGCCGCGCATCCTGGCCTCCATCGCCAAGTACAATCCCGGCACCAAGCTGGCCATCACGGAGTACCATTACGGCGAGGGCGATCATATCTCCGGCGGGCTGGCGCAGGCGGATTTCCTGGGCATCTGCGCCAAAATGGACGTGTATGCGGCCAGCTTCTGGCCTCTGGACGGGAAGCTTTCCTATGTGAAGGCGGCGTTCCGCCTGTTCCGCAACTATGACGGCAACAAGGGGTTGTTCGGATCCATATCGGCTGCGGCCACCGCCTCGGACAATCAGAACGCCTCGGTGTTCGCCTCCTATGTCCCGGCCGGGGACGAGGTGCATATCATCGCCCTCAACAAGAACACCGCCGAACCCGTGCGCGGCACCTTCACGGTGACTTCGCCCGTGGCCTTGACCCAGGGCAAGGTATTCGGCTTCGACGGAACGGCGACGACCCTGTCTGAGAAGGCCGCTGTGGCGACCGTGACCGGCAATGTCTTTACCTACGTGTTACCCCCGCTTTCCGCCAGCCATTTCGTGATCAAGACGGCCGCGGTTTTGCCCTCCGTTTCCATCCTATCGAACCCTTCCGGGTTGCGCGGCGCGGCCAAGGCGGATGCGGGCTTGCCCGCTTATTTGCCCGATGGGCGCCGGCTCCCCAATCAGGGTTCCGCGGAAAGCGCCGCGCCTCTGTTCCGATTGCCTCGGCGCTAATCCATCCATGCCGAGGCCCGGTTTCCGGGTCTCCCCGATTTTACGGACTTTCCGGACTATTTGTATACAACCAGCAAGCCACTTGGCGCGTGTCCGCAGCGACGCGCGTCATAGGCGGGTATTCCGTTTTGCAGCGATCCATCGCCTGCGGACAGCGCGGATGGAAATGGCAACCGCTGGGCGGCTTGGCGGGACTGGGCACGTCCCCGGGCAAAACGACGCGTTCGCGCCTCCCCTTTGATCCGGCCTGATCCGGGAAACCGGAACGGCCCGAGGCATCCGCCAAGCCGGTGTCGATATCCGGGATGGAAGAGAACAAGGCGCGTGTATAGGGATGCAGCGGCGCGGAGAACAATGCGTCGCGATCGGCCAACTCCACGATGCGGCCCAGGTACATTACCGCCACGCGATCGGAAATCAGGCGGACGACGCCGAGATCATGGGAGATGAACAGATAGGTCAGGCCCATGCGCGCTTTCATCTCCGCCAACAAAGCGAGGATTTGCGCCTGCACGGACACGTCCAGGGAAGACACGCATTCATCCGCGACCACGAATTCCGGTTCCAGGATCAAGGCGCGCGCGATGGCGATGCGCTGGCGCTGGCCGCCGGAGAATTCATGCGGGTAGCGCCGCGCATGATCCGGGGATAGCCCCACCGCCGCGAGCATCTCCGCGGCCCTGGCGCCTTCCGCGCCTTTGCGCAAGCCATGGATGAGCAACGGTTCCTCCAGGATGTCGCCGATATCCATGCGCGGGTTGAGCGAGCCGTACGGGTCCTGGAAAATGATCTGCGCGCGGCGGCGGAACGCGCGCAAGTCTTCCCCTTCCAAACCCGCCGCATCGCCGCCTTCCCATGCGATACCGCCCGCGGTGGCGCCTTGCAATCGGAG
This sequence comes from Fibrobacteria bacterium, assembly GCA_039926685.1. GTDB lineage: Bacteria > Fibrobacterota > Fibrobacteria > UBA11236 > UBA11236 > Chersky-265. Next base: position 8,540 of record JBDSWM010000263.1, read on the forward strand.
CATGGCGCGCCCCGCCGTGGTTTTCCCGCACCCGCTTTCTCCCACCAGGCCCACCGTTTCGCCTTTGGCTATGTCCAAGGTGAACCCATCCAGGGCTTTCACGTGCCCGATCGCGCGCCGGAAGAATCCCGTGCGGATGGGGAACCACACGCGCAGGTCCCGCGCGCTCAACAAGGGCGGTGAGGGAGGGGAAGGCGGTGAGGGAGGTGAGGGTCGGGCGACCAAAGGTCGCTTGGACAGCGAGGGCACGGCGTCCAGCAACGCTTGTGTATAAGGATGCTTTGGAGCCGAGAATAATTCGCGCACGCCGGCCGTTTCCACGATTTTTCCCGCCCGCATCACCGCCACCCTATCGGCCGTTTCGGCCACCACGCCCAGATCATGCGTAATGAGGAGAATGCTCATGCCCCGCCGCGCGCGTTCGCGCAGCAGCAATTGCAGGATTTGCGCCTGCACGGTGGCGTCCAAGGCGGTGGTGGGCTCATCGGCTATGAGCAGGCTGGGTCCGCAGGCCAGGGCCATGGCGATGACCACGCGCTGGCGCATGCCTCCGGACAGCTGATGCGGGAATTCATCCAAGCGGCGTTCCGGATCGGGGATGCCCACTTCCTTGAACAGATCCAGGGTCTTGGATCGGGCTTCGCCGCGGCGCAGTCCATGCAGGAGCAAGCCTTCCGCCACCTGGGCCCCGCAGGTCATGACCGGGTTCAAGGCATTCATGGGATCCTGGAACACCAGGGAGATTTCCTTGCCGCGTATGGCGAGACATTCCCGTTCCGACAACAGAGACAGATCTATGGCTTCGTCCCTGGCTTTATTTTCCCCGCTCCGGAACAGGATCTTGCCGCCGGCATGGAATCCCGCCGCGGGGATCAACCCCAGGAGCGAGAGGGATGTAACGCTTTTGCCGCTGCCCGATTCGCCCACCAGGGCCAGGACTTCGCCTTTCTCCACGGTGAAGTCGATGCCGTCCACGGCGCGCACCGGTCCCCGGTCCTCCGACTCGCCGGGACCCGCATCGCTGGGCCTGGGAAAATGGGTTTTCAGTCCGGAGACTTCCAGGATGGGCATGATTCAAAAAGGTACTGAACATTTGGGGTAATGGAGGCGGACCTTCCACGTTCTCTGCGGGGAAACGGAATCATCCCGCGAATGGCGGCGAATGGCCGCGAATAGGACCAATTGGCCAAAAAAGGATTGAAGCCGCTTTAATCGGGCTGTATGTTGGTAGGGGAATAAGGGTACCGTGGTAAACATCTTCGAATACATCGATTATCGGAAATTCCTGCTGGATGCCTATAAGGAAAGGCGCGCGGAAAGTCCCAAGTTTTCCTATCGCTTCATAGCCGGGAAAGTCGGCTTCGCCTCGCCCGGATTCTTCGCCAATGTGCTTTCCGGCAAGAAGGGGATTTCCCTGAAACTGGTGCTCAAGTTCGCCGAACTGTTCCATCTCAACCGCAAAGAGAAGGGATATTTCGAAGCCTTGGTGCTGTTCGCGAAAGCCACCGGAGCCTCCGAAAAAAAGGAATACCTGGATAGGCTGTTGGCGATGCGGGGATCGCGCGTGAAAAAGGTGGAAGCGCATCAATGGGAGTATTTCGAAAAGTGGCATAATATCGTCGTGCGCGAATTGATAGCCTTGCGCCCGTTCCACGGGGATTTCCGCGCATTGGCGGCCATGGTCAGCCCGCCCATCACCCCCCAGGAAGCCAGGAAATCCATCGAATTGCTGGAGCGGCTGGGCCTGATCCGAAAGGGACCGGATGGCGCTTATGAACGCACCGACGCCGCCATTTCCGCCGGGGACGATATCAGCCGGGCCCTCATCGGCGCTTATCAGGTGCAGGCCATGGAGTTGGCCAAGCATGCCATCGAACACCTGCCCGCCGGTACCCGCAACTTCTCCACGTTGACATTAAGCGTTTCCGGGCCTACCTATGAAGCCATGCTGGAAGAGTTGCGCGGCTTCCGTCGCCGCATGCTGGAAATGGCCGAGAATTCCGAGAATGTGGATCGTGTATATCAGATGAATTTCCACGTATTTCCCGTTACGCCCTTGCCGGCGCCTCCCGGGGTCGAACGCCCGCCACTCCGCACGATTCCGCCCAGAGGAAAGCGCACGTGAAGCCGCCCAAGCGGCCCGGACAGGATACCCCACCCTCAGGCAGTACGGGGGTTCTTTCCAAGGGCCTGGGTTTCTGCATAATCTCCGCCGCCGCCATGCTGGCCGCTTTACTTATATCCGGCTGCTTCTCGCTAAGCGAACCCGAACCGGTGGCCGGGACCAAAGGCGGCGGTACGGAAACGGAGTCCGGCGTAGCCGTGAACGGCAACGGGAGCCCCGCCGCCTATGCTCGCGTGATCCTTCGCCCCGTGGATTATTTGCAAGACCTGGTCTCGACCGAAGCGGGCGGCCCCACCCGCAAGGAGACGGTCACCGATCAGCTGGGGCGCTTCTCATTCAAGGGGTTGCCCGCGGGCGATTACCGACTCGAAATCGCCGGGACGGAGGCCTTCGGGGCCATCCACGACTTCAGCTTGGCGCATGACAGCGAGGGCGTGAAACTCGCCCCCGATACCCTGAAGGCCCCCGGCAGCATCCGTGGAAACTTCGTCACGGATAGCGATGGCCAATTGACGCGTTTCGTGCAGGTGTTCGGCATGGAACGGCTGATCACGGCCGATCTGGAAGGCGGTTTCATCATCTATAATCTACCGGAGGGCGTGTATGACATCCGCTGCAGCAGCTTGCAGCCCTTCCGCCGGGACGCGGTACGCCGCGGCATCAAGGTCCTATCCGGAAAACAAACCGACATCTCTTCCGTGCAATTGGAGAAGGTGGCCAAGCTCACCTTCAGCGTGGATTCCCTGGGCCTCAGAATCGGCGGCGTGGACGGCGGCAACCCGGTCATCTACGACAACGAACGCTGGGACAACGGCGTGGACAACGAATACGTGTGGACCAAGGCCAGCCTCGGATCCTTCCGATTGCTCGGCAATATCGTCACCAACGATCACCGCAATTCCCAGCCCAGCATAGCCGCGCAAACGGCGGCGGGACGGGAGCAATTGCGCCTGGCGCAACTGGCGGGCCTCAGGAACATCCCGGATCTGGTGGAGGGGGCGCCCGAGCGCTTGGTCATGGCCGCTTCCGGCCGCGTCGAGGATATCAAACCCAAGGCTTCCGCCGGCAGCGATTTGATCGTGGCGGAAGCGCGCAAGGCCACGCCGGAGAAGCCGTTGGTGGTGGTGGTGGGCGGACCGTTGACCACGGTGGCGCAAGCCTATCTCACCGATTCCTCCATCGTCACGAACATGGTGGTGATGGGCGTGTTCACCTATTCCATCCAGGAGGCGGACTCGCTGGCCAATTACCTGGTGGCCAAGAAATGCCGCTTCGTGCAATGGGGCCGGACCTATATCTGGGCCGGCAAAGCGGATACGGCCCGCAGCAAGGAAATCCCCCTGACCCGCATGGGGGAGAAGGTGCGCACCTATCTCAATAACGGCTACGCGAAGCTTTCCTTCGGGGACATGGCCCCGATAGCTTTCCTCTCCGATCGCCGCCTTTGGGAAACCGCGCAGATGGTCAAGGTCTCCTCCAAACTGCAAGTGCTGCCCGCTTCCGATTTGACCTTCGATTTCCTGGACATCCCCGAAGCCGCCAATAATTGGCCCGGATATACGGAGGAGTTCTATTCCACGTTGGCCAATGCGGAGGCCTACGCCCCTAAGGCCGTTCCCGGAGCCATTCCCGCCGAAGGGTATCAAGGACGCGCCAGCGTCACCGCCATTCCTTTCGATACGGCGCTCGCTTCCGGCGGCGTTTCCTATCCGACCGGAGCCTGGACGGAATATCGCGTGACCGCGGCGGCCGCCGGAAAATTCGCGGTGGGATTGCGTTATCGCTCCATCGCCGGGGTCCGCATGTCCATCGGCGTGCCCGGCCGCACGGCGCTCGCCGAAGGCGATTTGCCCGCCAATGCGCGCTGGTCCGACGCGAGCCTTGACTCCATCGCGCTTGAGGCCGGCACCACCTTGTTGCGGGTGACAGCGACCGCGGGCAAGTTCGACTTACTGGGACTGGAACTGAAGTAGCCGCCTCCGCCTTTTTTGAGAACACCTTTACCCGTTTTACAAGCGAGCCGTTACCGGCTCGGGTCCTCATTATGCTATTTTCCTGGCTGCCGATAGGCGGGGATGCATGGCGACAGAACCTATCATCGTACTCATGGGCGTATCCGGTTGCGGCAAAACCACGATCGGGAGAATGCTCTCCGATCTCCTCAATTGGCCCTTTTACGATGGGGACGATTTCCAGCCCAAGGACAATGTCAACAAAATGGCGCAAGGATTGCCTCTCAATGATCGCGATCGCCGGCCTTGGCTGATGGCGATGCGCAACTTGGTGCTTGGCATCCGCGCCAAGCAGGGCAAGGCGGTGCTGACGTGTTCGGCCCTCAAGCAGGACTATCGCGATTTGCTGGCGGACGGCCTGGATCGGATCCGTTGGGTTTACCTGAAGGGCGAATACGCCCTCTTGGAGGAGCGCCTCAAGCGTCGGCAAGGTCATTATTTCGCGGCCTCCATGCTCGGCAGCCAGTTCGAGATCCTGGAAGAACCGGCGGACGCCTTGGTGGTGCCGGTGGACATGCCACCGGATTCCATCGTGGCAAGCATACGCAAAGGATTGGATTTATGATCAGTTTCAGGATGGGTCCGGCGGTCTTGTCCGTTCTGGCCGCCGTCGCCGCCTGTTTTTTCGCGGGCTGCGCGACCGCTCCCAAGACGCCCGCTCCCGCCCCCGTCGCGGTAAAGGGGACGGAGCCCTTGTTCGTGGCCGATCCCGTGCTGGCGGATTCAGCGGATTCGCTGCTGACCGGCCTGGGTTGGGGCGGCGGCAGGCTGGGCCGGGAATTGAAGAAGGAAATGGTTTACCAGTTCAACCGCCGGGGCGTGGCGGTGGCGGAAGACAGCGCCAAAGCAAAGGCCACCTTGGCGGTTTCACTGGAGGAGTATTCGCGCAAGGGCGAGGAGACCCGCTATTCGGTGAGCGCCTTGCTGAAAACCGAGGCCGGAGAGCGGACCATCCGCCTCCAGAAGGCCCCCAAGGGCGCCGAGGGCCCGGAACGAGACGATCCGACCGTGGACAACATCCGCATCATAGCCGGGTACCTGGTGGAAGAGTCCGGCAAGGATCCGCGCGTCAAGAAGAAAACGCCCAAGAAATCGGATCCGGAATACTATCCGGCGATCTTGATACCGTTCTGAGCGGTCTCAACCCTTCGATTTGGGATCCAGCGCATCCCTAAGCGCATCATTGAATACGTTGAAGGCCAGCAGCAGCAGGAACATGGCTCCGGTGGCGGCGGAGAATTGCCACCAGGCGCCGCGGCCGAGGAGTTCCAAACGGGCGTCGTCGATCATCACGCCCCAGCTGGGTTCGCCCTGCACGCCCACGCCCAGATAGCTCAGTATGACTTCGATCTTGACCGCTTCCACGAATATCAACGAGGCCTGGATAAGAACCATGTGCATGACGTTGGGCAGGATATGCCGGAGCAGGATGCGCGAATCCCCGGCGCCCACGGCCCGCGCCGCTTGCACATAGTCCAGCTCCTTCTGTTTGATCACTTCTCCGCGCACCACTCGGCACGCGCCTACCCAGGAGGTGATGCCGATGGCGATGCACACCGAGAATAGCCCCTTGCCCAGGATCAGGGCCAGCGCCAGCACGAGCAGGATATAAGGGATGGAGTCCACGGTGGTGTAGAACCAGACGATCAGATCGTCCACGCGCTTGCGGTAATAACCCGCGAGCAGTCCGAACAGGATGCCGATGGGGATGGCGATGCCGGTGGACAGGAAACCGACCACCAGGGCGATGCGAGTTCCTTGCACCACACGTTCCAGAACGCTGCGGCCCAGTACGTCCGTGCCGAACAGGTAATGCGGTCCCGGAGGCGCATAGGCCGGACCCACCGCATCGTTATAATGGGTTGCGGCCAGATGGAACAGGGCCAGCAAGCCCGTCAGGGCATAGATAAGGATGACGAGCAGCGCCGCGAAAGCGAGCCGGTCCCGCAGCAGCTTGCGCAAGGGCCGCGATTGCCACAGACCCCAGTCCTGAAAAGCCCCCATGGTACCGGTCCTACGCATTAGGCGAGCTTAACCCGCGGATCGAATACGGCGTAAAGCACGTCCCCGATCAGGTTGGCCAGGATATACAGCGCCGACCCGAACAAGGTGACGGCTTCGATGACGGGGAAGTCCGATGCGTTCAAGGCATTGACGCTCATATTGCCGAGACCGGGAATGCCGAAGAAATTCTCCAGCAGAAGGCTGCCGGTAAAGAGCAACGGTATCTCCATCACCAGGCGCGTCGTAATCGGGATCATGGCGTTGCCGAGCACATGCACGCGCAGGGCCCGCGCGCGGGACAATCCCTTGGCGCGCGCTGTGACCACGTATTCGCGCCCCATTTCTTCGAGCAGCACGGAACGGTAATAGCGCACATCCCCACCCACCTGGTTGGCGATCCAGATGAGCGCGGGCAAAGCCAGATAGGGGATGCCGCGCCAGCCGGTTTCGAATCCCGAGATGGGGAACAGGTCCAGGCGGTAGGCCAGCAGGAACTGCGCGCCGATGATCAGGGCCAGGATGCTGATGCTCATGCCCAGTACCGATGCGAACACCAGGCCTCGATCCAGGGACTTCCCCTTGGACAGCACTGAGGCCATCGCCACCGCCAAGGCCAGGGCCGTGGTGGCTATGAAAGCCGGCAAGGCCAGGCACAGGGACGGCCCCAGCCCGGAGGAGAGCATGGCGCCGATGCGCTGGCGGGTCTCCCAGGAGCGGCCGAATTCGCCGCGCAGCAAATTCCCGATGTAATGCAGGTATTGCAGCCACAGGGGCCGGTCCAATCCCAGTTGACGGGTAAGGCGAAGGATCTCCTCCGGGCTCGCGTTCTTGCCCAGCATGTGGTAGACGGGATTACCGCCCGCTACGTGGAACAACAGAAAGACGATCAAGGAGATGCCCAACAGGATTGGGACGGTATAGAGCAACCGGCGCAGGATGAAGGCGAGCATCAGCCCGCTCCCGGCAAGAGCGC
>JBDSWM010000264.1:0-12181 GCA_039926685.1 Fibrobacteria bacterium
CACCTCCATCCAGGCCATTTACGTGCCCGCGGATGATTATACCGATCCGGCCCCGGCCACCACCTTCGCACATTTGGACGCCACCACCAACCTGTCCCGCGCCATCTCGGAAATGGGCATCTATCCCGCCGTGGATCCGTTGGAATCGACCTCGCGCATCCTGGATCCGCTCATCATCGGCGAAGAGCATTACCAGACCGCCCGCGGCGTCCAGGCCATCCTGCAACGCTACAAGGAATTGATGGACATCATCGCCATCTTAGGAATGGACGAACTTTCCGCCGAGGATCGCGCCATCGTGAATCGCGCGCGCCGCATCCAGAAATTCCTGTCCCAGCCCTTCAGCGTGGCGGAAACCTTCACTTCCATCCCGGGAAAATTCGTGAAGCTGGCGGACACGATCCGCTCCTTCAAGGAGATCCTGGACGGCAAGCATGACGACCTTCCGGAAAACGCGTTCTACATGGTCGGTTCCATCGAGGAAGCCGTCGAGAAGGCGAAGACTCTGAAGTAAGGAGAAGGCGCCCGCAAGGGCGCTTTCTATTGTTTGCCCGCGCAGGCGGGCGGCACGCGAAACGAAGAACGGAATTTCCATGAAGCTGCAAATACTGACGCCCGACAAATCCGTTTTCGACGGAGAGGTGGAAGCCCTCCTGGTTCCCGGCGCGGCCGGTCCGTTCATGATCCTGAAGGACCATGCCCCCATCCTGTCCACGCTTTCCAAAGGCGAAGTGCGCATCCGCGCCAACGGCAAGGAGAACAGCTATATGGTTTCCGGCGGCTTCGTCGAGTTCCATCAGAACAAGGCCGTGGTCTTGGCCGAATCCGCGGAAGACAAAGCCAAGTAAGAGGCTTTTGGCCGCCCAGGAAAAACCCAATCCGTGGCGCCGTTTTCCCCCTTGCGATGGGCCCTCATCGCTTCCCCGCTGGCTTTTCTTTTCTCCGCTTGCCTGTTCGAGACGCAATCCGATCCGGAACCGGACTACGGGCCAGAGTTCGCATTACTCCAGGCCTCCGACAATCCTCTGGCTTCCACTTATACTCTGGATAACCGGAGCACCTTGGTCGGTTTGCAATTCGCTTTCCAGACCATGAACTATACCGGGGAAGTGGATTCGAATGTGGCGGCCTTCCGGGATCAAACCGGCGGGTACCCGGCTTTGGTCGGAGCCTATTTCGATCTTTCCAGCCAGTCCGCGCATCTAAAGGCCTTTCTGAACGCCGCGCATGCGAATGGATGCATCCCCTATGTGACTCTCGATCCCAAGGACTGGGATGAGCCGGACATCAAATACCAGAAAACCTTCACCGGACTCATCAATGCGGGCAAATTCGATTCCGCCCTGGCCGGACTGGCCTCGGCGTTGCGGGATTTCGGGCATCCGGTGCTGTTGCGCTACGCGCACGAAATGAACGGCGATTGGTACCCGTATGCCGGGGGAGGCGATGCCGATGGCGACGGGGAATCCGATGGGCCGGAAACATTCATCCGGGCATGGCGGCATGTCCATGATTTGTTCACCGCCCATGGCGCCGAAAATCTCCTTTGGGTTTTCTGCCCCAATGCGGAAGACTTCCCCTCCGCGGATTGGAACCGGCCTTTCCGTTATTTTCCCGGCCGCGATTATGCGGATCTGATCTTCCTCGACGCCTACGAACATTTCGAAAAGAAGCCCCAACGATTGGATGAGACCATGGCCCATTTCTATGGGGAACTCGGAGGTTTTCTGCGCCAAGAAAGGTTGGCGGGTGATTCCTTGCCGCTTCCTTTCGGACTGGGCGAATTCGGGACCAATCGCACGGACAAGCCCTCCAAAGCGAAATGGTACGCCGAGGCCTTGGATTCCCTGGCAGCGGATGAACGCGTCAAATTCCACGTGCTGTACAATGGCCAAAACGGCGGGGAAGATTTTTCCCTGCGGGGATTAGGCGACCTGATTGTTGCGGCCTATGAAAAGCTGCGCTTCCAATTCCGCCTCTTCGCGCCCGCATAGGTCGGGCTTCTCCCCTTCCGGGGGGTTTTTGGCTATCTTATCCCAAGCCATGCCCATCGCACTCCAAGACATCCCCGCCATCCTCCAGCGCTTCCAGAAAGAAGTCTCCAAAGTCATTGTAGGCCAGGACGAGGTCCTGGAAAAAATCCTCATCGCCCTTTTGTCGCGCGGCCATGTACTGCTTATCGGCGTTCCCGGCATGGCCAAGACCACCATGGTCAACAGTTTCGCCCAGGCTCTGAACCTTAATTTCAACCGCATCCAATTCACGCCGGATTTGATGCCTTCCGATATATTGGGCACGGAAATCCTGCAGGAGAACAAGTCCACGGGCACGCGGGAGCTGGTTTTCATCCATGGCCCCATCTTTACGCAAATCCTGCTTGCCGACGAAATCAACCGCACCCCGCCCAAAACCCAAGCCGCTTTGCTGCAAGCCATGCAGGAAAAAATGGTGACCGTTTTCGGCCGCACGGAAAAACTGGATGAGCCTTTCATGGTGCTGGCCACCCAGAATCCCATCGAACAGGAAGGCACCTATCCCCTTCCCGAAGCCCAGTTGGATCGTTTTCTTTTCGCTTTGCAACTGGACTATCCTACCTACGAACAAGAACTGGCCATCGTCAAAAAGCACACGGCCAAGCTCACGGATAAGATCCAACCGGTACTGGAGAAGGCCCAAATCCTGGAATTACAGGACATGGTCATGTCCATGTCCGTTTCCGATCATGTTTTTGAGATGGCTGTTAAGCTGGTGCGTGCCACAAGGCCCACAAGTGACAATTCTGACAAAGAAGTGTTGAAATATGTTAAATGGGGAGCCGGACCCCGTGCCATCCAATTCCTGGTCTTGGCTGCCAAGGCTAGAGCATTGATCCATGGCCGACCCACTCCGGTCGAGGACGATATCCGTTCGATCTTCAAATCCGCGCTGAATCACCGCATGTTGTTGAATTTCCAAGCGGAAGCGGAAGGCCTGACGGCGGAATCCATGCTGGATCAACTTCTCAAAAAAACGTAACTCCGTTTCAAAACCAATTCCGTGATTAGGATCATGCCGCATGGCCCGATTTTTGATTACTTGATTGGATATGAGAACACTGTCAGTATCGGCATCGGCCGCAAATGATAAATCCCCCAGCACCGAAGAATACCTTTCCCTTTATTACAAAGAGATCGGAAAGTCAAAACCCTTATCCTCCATGCAGGAGGCCATATTGGCAAAGCGCATTCGCAACGATGATCGCGAAGCGCTGAACCAATTGATCAAGGCCAATCTGAAATTCGTGGTATCCGTATGCCGCAACTATCAAAACCAGGGTTTGCCGCTCAGCGATCTGATCAACGAAGGCAATCTGGGATTGATCCGCGCCGCCAAGCGCTTCGATGAAACGCGCCAATTCAAATTCATCTCCTATGCCGTATGGTGGGTAAGGCAATCCATCTTGCAAGCCTTGTCGGAACAAGCCCGCTTGATCAAGCTGCCCACCAGCCGCATCGGCAAGCTGAGCCGCATCCACAAATCCGCCGTGAAGCTGGAACAAAAACTGGGCAGGCCGGCCACCGCCATGGAAATCTCCGCCGATTTGGAAATGGAGATAGGTTCCATCGAAACCAGCGTTGAAATGGGACATACTCCCATATCCCTCGATGCGCCCATGTCCCGGGATGAAGAGAGCGGTTTATTGGATATCCTTCCCACCGATCATGAAAGCGGACCGGAACGGTTCATGGAACGGACGCAGATGGTGGAAGACGTGTCCCATGCTTTGCATTCCTTGCGCCCCAAGGAAGAGGCCGTACTCAAGATGTATTTCGGAATCGAACCGGAAGTTCCGCATTCCCTGGAAGACATCGGCAATCGCTTGAACATCACCCGCGAACGGGTCCGGCAAATCAAGGAAAAGGCCCTCAGCAAAATGAAGCATGCTTCCCGGAGCAAACCTTTGTTCTCGCATATCTATATGCAATGAAGCGCGATAAGCCAGGGATAAAGCAGGGATAAACCAGTGGGAAGATCATGAACAAGCCGGCGCGGAAGCGATCCTTCCGCTGAAATGTGGATACAGGCTCCTTCTGATCCGTCCGCGAACCGGATTGTCTTTTAACCCTTAGCGAGCCCGTCAGGGCGATTGGAATGACCCGGAGCAACCAAGCTCCGGGTCAAGTCATTTTAAGGCGCGCAAACGGCAAGCAGGCCGTTGATTCTTCCGTCCGGAAGCCTGGGCCGTGATTCACCCTCTGCGCCATGTCCGGTTCTCATATCCTTCTCAACAGTTCTCTTTTCCTATTAATTCTTGATTTATATAGATCCAGGATTAGGAATAGACAGGTGAGTAGCGGGGGATAAACGCCTTTTTTCTTCTCAAGTGCAAGGCGGGCTTGTCCTTATAATAAGCAAGGAAAAGTGGAAAGAATAAGGAAAGCTCCAGTCTTATCCTTATTGCCGGTTGTTGATTGATAGGGATGTAATATGCTGCATGTCTATCCACAGCCTGTTAGCTCCATGATGATGGTAAGATGAGTTTTAAACAGTTTACTGTGAATACTTATTGAAAAGCCCTTTGAACCGCGCCGATATCAACATTTAAAGCAAAGAATGTTGAAAAAATGGTTCGAGAAGGCATTTTATCAAATTTCCGGCAAATATTTTGGAAGTAGCCGCCAAAAACGTATTTTCGTGGAAATTTCAGCAACTGCGACACTTATAAGGAGGCAAAAATGCCTAAATATGGAAAAATTCCAGCGAAAACCCTCTTATTCTCTGGAGCCGCATTGTTATTGCTTGCTTGCGGAGGTGGGAGCAGCAAAAGAGTTTATTTCGGCAATCTTGAGGATGGCACTAATGTGGAAAGCCCTTTCAAGGTTGATATGAAGGCGGAAAACCTGATTGTCGAACCATCCACTATGGGAGTAACCGAAGGCCATGGTCATTTCCACATCATCGTGGATGCCAGCTTGGCTTCTCCCTCTGAACCCATGTCCAAGGATGCCAAGCATATCCATTATGGCGCCGGTGAAATGGAAACGACGTTGGATCTACCCCTAGGCCAGCATACCTTGATCCTGCAATTCGCCAAAGGCGATCATGTTCCGTATGATCCTCCCGTTTACCAGCAGATAACGGTGAATGTGACCAAGGTAAACATGGTAGTGGATACAACCGCCAAAAAGGCGGATACCAGTGCGGTAAAGGCGGGAATGGCGGCAATGGCGGCAATGGCGGGGAAGGCGGATTCTCTGAAAGCCACCGGCAAGGATTCGATCGCCGTTAAGACCGATACCGCGGTAACCAAGGAAACGGTGCTCGGGAAACCGGGTGAGAAACCCGTGACCAAAGAGGAAGTGAACAAGCACGAGGGTCATAAAAAGGAAAAAACCCTTCCCAAGAAATGAAGGGATAGGCCTCCGGTTTATTCGTTTTTCACCTGGTAGCATTGGCGCCGGCCGCAAGCAGCATTGTGGCCGGCGCTTTATTTTTAACCCCCATCTTTACGGAAGCGCCGCAAACCGAAACATCCCAGCAATGCCGCGGTCAATGCCGCGCAAACCATGATGCACCGATAAAATACGCTGGGGCGATATTCCAACTCCACTTTTTGCGCGACCTTGGTCAATGGAACGGCCAGAAAATGGTCCGCCGTTTCAAATGGCCGGCTCCAGGCACCCCCATCCGCGCGCTGGCGCCACTCGGGAAGAAAACGTTCCCGCACCAGCAAAGTATCGCCGGCTTGGAAGTTTCCCCGCACATCGAATTGCCCATCCCGTATTTCCTGCACGCATAAGCCTCCATGGCCGGAAAAACCCGGTTCACAGGCTGGTTGGGTAGCCGAAAAATCGAGGCGGCGGGAAGCCAATTCCAGCCGCGGCCGCCAATCCTTGAATTCATACACGTTCACGGAATCGAAGCGTCCTATTTTCCCCAGGCTGTCTCCTTTGAAGGCCGTGAATTCCAGGTTGGTGAACAGGTAACGGGCGGATTTTTCCGGATAGCTTTGGCGGGCATCCCATTTCCACATCAAGGGAAGATGGGCGGTAACATGCCGGTATCCGAAGACGGCATGGATGCCGCAGCTCAGGGCGGTCTTTTCCCTTTCCAGCAAATCGAAATGGGCCAGCGGATCATTGTGCAATTGCCAGAGTTCCAGGCCGGGGTATTCCAGGTAATGGGATACGCGCCAGTATGGCGATGTGCCCGCGTCCAGGACCCGGGCGGAAGCGGGGGGATGGCGGTAATACCCGGCCGGGAAAAGGTAGAAGTGGTCCCAATGCACCCGCAGCAAATCGCCGCTAAGGACCAGGAACAGCAGAGGCAAACCGAAGCGATGCAGGCGCCATCGGGACAGTTTGCCATTGCCGGCCCGCGCCACTTTTTGCCGCCAATGCATATAGGCCAGCACCGCGGCCGCGGAAAGGGCCAGGCAAAGGAGGTCCACGGCCGCGCGGCCCAGGAGAGCGGAAATCTTGGGCCCATAATCCTTGCCGGAGTCCAGATGCTTTAGCCCCTGTAGGACCTGCAGCAGCCAGGCCCCCGCGCCCGGAAAGAAGCGGAACCCCGCCAAGCCGCAGGCGCCGTGCAGGGCGACCAGGGCAACGATGGCGACGACCGCGTCGGAACGTTTTCCCCGCGGGCTGCCCAGCCAACGTTGCAACCCATGGCCGGACAAGGCGGCCAAAGCGAAGGCGAAAAGGATGAGGAAGCGGGCCGGACGGCGGAAATTGTTCAGGACGGGAAGATGGTACAGGATTTGGCTCGCGCCCAGATGCGCCCCGAAGGCGAGCCATAAACCGGCCAAGCCCATGATCCAGATCCAGCGCAAATCGCGATTGGCCCGTTTTGGCGAAGCGAAAAAGCAGCAGAACAAACCCAACCCGCCCAGGTAAACGAAAACCTCGCCCCATACCTCCCCGCCCCACCAGGTGGCGTTGGACGGACTGCCCAAGGCATTGGGGGCGATGAGGGAAAGCAAGTGCACGGGCCGCATGCCGCCGGTGGCGAATTTCTCGAAACCGAAAACGCCCGCCTCCAATTTCTCCGCCGCCGAAACATCCTTGGCCGGCCCGGGCATTTCGCCTTCCCATGCCACGCCGTCGAAGCGATCGGTGCCGTCCACCAGTTGCAGGAAAGGCACCAGCAGCGGAGCGCAATACAGCATGGCCAACGCATGCCCGCCGAGAACCCAAGCGACGCGGCGCTTTTTCGGGCCCGCACCGGCTTTTCCACCGGCCCCCCCACGTAACAGGAAGGTTACGGTGAAGGCTGAAATCAGGATGGCGGTGGCGACGGACGCCTGGGGATGGCCCCCCAAGGCCTGCAAGGCCACGGCGGAGGCATACCAGAACAAGGCCTTGGGGCCGGGATTATCGCGCAGGGAAAGGAAGGCGGAAAGCACCAAGGGGATCCAGGCCCAGCCGGCCAGGAAAGTGGCGTGCTCATAGCGGGCCAACATGGTGCCGGAGAGGGCGAAACAGATGCCCGCCCATAACGAGGCGGCGGGCCCCAGGCGCAAGCGCGGCCCCAAACGCAGGAAACCGGCGATGCCGAGGAAGAAGTGGAAAGCGTAGAAAAGATGGATTCCGTAATGCGGCGACAGGGGTCCGAAAAGGATCCAGGTGATTGGATAGAGGAAACCGGATTGCCAGTAGGCATGCATGGGCATGCCGCATTGGTAGCTTGAGCTCCAGAAAACCAAAGGATGGCTCCAGGACCAATTCCGGTGGAAGTCCCAGAAATAGCAGAAGTAGGCCACCAGCATATCGTTGTTGAGCACGGGACTGCCCTTGATGATCATGGGCAGCACGGGGAGGAGGCCCAGGCAGGCCGCCAGCAGGTAAATCATGGCCTCATTCTACGTCATCGCCGGCAGCGGGCGCCAGAGGGTCGACACGGACGGGCCTGATATGCGGATCGATTAGGAGCGGCGCCCTTCGGGACGAGCGGGTTGGGAGGGATGAATTGATTGGCCGGGCCGGCCGGCCGACGGCGATGGGCTGCGGGGCCCTTCGGCAATCAGGTATTCCGGACGCCGCTTCAGATGATCGAGGATGACCAGGATGTAACGGCCCAGTATACCCAGGTAGACCAGGATCAATCCGCCCAGGAACAGGGTGGAAGCGATGAGATCGGTATAGCCCGGCACGTTGCGATCGCTCAGGAACTTCGCGGCCACATTGTAGCCGCCGTACAGGAAAGCCAGCGCGGAGATGAGCAGCCCTATCCGCATGGCCAGCTTGAGAGGGATGGCGCTGAAATTGAAAAGGGCCTCGGAGCCCAGGTCCAAGGACTTGCGGAAGCTGTACCCCGCCTGCCCATGCCGCCGGGCACCGATTTGGAAAGGGATGGAGGCGCTTTTGAAGCCCAGATAAGGCAGGATGGCGCGCACGATGAGATTCCGTTCCGGCAAGGCGTTGAGGATGTCGCAGACCTGGCGGCTGACGAGACGGAAATCGGAAGCCTGTTCCGGGATGGGAACCTCGGACAAGGAGTTGAAGATCTTGTAGAAGGCGCGCGAACACAGGTTCTTGAAGAAACCCGCTTGCGGGTTTCCGCGCACCATTTGCACCACGTCGAAGCCTTCCCGCGCCTTGGCCAGCATGGCGGGCGCCGCCGCGGCCGGATGCTGCAGATCCGCGTCCATGGTGAGGATCCAGGCGCCGCGGGCGGCGCGGTAACCGGCGCGCAAAGCATGCTGATGGCCGGCGTTGCGGACGAAACGGATCAGCCGGATGCGGGGATCGACGGCGGCCAAGGCTTCCACCGCGGCCGCGGTGCCGTCCTTGCTGCCGTCGTCCACGAATAGCATTTCCCAGGCGATGTCGGCGCAGGCTTCGGCAAGGGCGGCATGCACGGGTGCGATGTTCTTCTCTTCATTGAAGCAGGGAAGCACGATGGAAAGCAAGGGCAACGGGGCAGCGCCATCGGAATCATCGATTTGCCAGTCCGGGATAGACCTGTCCGCCATGCTCCCATTCTACCATAGCCCGGCGGCGGGGGGGTAGCCGGGTGACTTTGGGGGTTCCACGCCCGTGATGTGACCAAATACCACAAATTCGGTGATGACGCGCACCCTGGATTGTAGCGGGCCTCCCACTTGATTAGCTTTTAACCCGCTGCCCATATGAAAAGCGAACCTTTCCTGCGCCTATTCCCCATTTGCCTGTTGCTATGTTCGTGGTGCAATGGGGCCCCGCTTTCCTATGCCAATATCAAGAGTCTCTATAAAGAGGGCGAGTTCGAGAAAATCAAGGTGACGCTGGAAACCTTCCTCAAGCAAAACGGCAACGCGGCGCAACCGAATGAAAAAATCTTCGCCTACAAATATCTCGGCGTCGCCTATGCTACGGAGCCGAAATGGTCCCCGGTGGCGGAATCCTATTTCTACCAACTTTTCGAATTGGCCCCGAACGCCCATATTTCCGACCTGAACGTATCCACGCCCATCAAGACCCTATTCGAGAACACCAAGGAAAGATTCCTCAAGGAAAGCCGCGAGATCCGGGAGTTCGATGAATTCGGGAATCCCAGGACGGGTAATCCGGCCAAGAGCCCTGCGGACAACCCTCCCAAACAGGACACCATGATAGGCCAGTATGCGCGCAAGAATCCCGATCCGGTACCCGCTCCCCGGAAACAAGCCAGTAAGGAAGCGAAAATCCGCGTTTGGCCTTGGGTCCTGGGCGGCGCCGCCATCGCCGCGGCGGGGGGAATATGGTGGTATTCGAGCCAGGAAAAAAGCAAGAAGACCACGGTATTCGATGGGCAGTGATCGTCATCACGCGATGCAATTTTGAATTAGCTAATTTATCGAAGTTCACGGCGGCACAGCGCTAACCGCCATCAAAAGTTTCAATCCAGGGTGGATACGATGCAAAGATCAGTCAGATTTTGGTTACTGGCAATCAGTTTATTGGGATTCTCATCCTTGACCCTATGGAATTGCAATGTCAGCGATACCGGAGAAACCTTTGCCATCAACGTCAAGCTGAACGACTCCCTCGCAGTAGAGGACAGCATTTTCAAGTCCGTGACCATTGCCATATACGATGGCAATGGGAACCTGGTGCAGGCGGACGTTTTCAAGGGCGAGTACCACAAGTCCGATGCCGCAAAATTGGCGAATCTCCCCTTGGCCGCCAAACCGCCGGAGCCGTTCGAGATCCGCATCACCGCCTATAAGAAGAATTCGACCGACTCTTGGGTTTTCAAAACCCTGATTTCCAATGGGACGCCCCAACCCCTCCCACCCGTCCACAATACCGTACCGGAATCGACCGCAACGGTGCTGCCAACCCGCGTCCTGATCGTGAATCCCGTCTCGCACACGCTTTACCTGGCCGATTCGGCCATATCCCTGGTTGCCAAGGTGGAACCCGCCACCGCCCCAGCCGCGATCACTTGGAGCCTATCCAATGCCGACGTCGCGGTAATCGGCATCGATGGCAAGATTAGGGGATTGATGGCCGGCACCGTGGTTTTGAAGGCTGCCAGCACCGGAACCCCGGCCGTATTCGACACTGCGACCTTAACGGTGAAGCCTCAACCCACGGCTTTACCCGCGTCCGTACAAATCTCAAATCCCCACCCTTTATTGTTGACCGAGGGCGGCGCGTCCTCGAAGTTGGATGCCGTAGTCCATCCCGATGAAGCCTCTCAAGGCATCGTATGGACCTCCCTCGCGCCGGATGTCGCGGTTATCGAACCCGGGAATCTGATCAAGGGCCTTAAAGCGGGAACCGCGCTCGTCAAAGCGGCCAGCACCGTCACGCCCACCGTTTTCGACACCCTTACCGTCATGGTAAGCGGACAGGTGACGATTGCGCCCGTGTCCGTTGCCATCACCAACACCAACCCATTGCTGCTCACCGTCGGCGGCGGCACCGTCAAGCTGAAGGCCAATGTCCTGCCTGTGGACGCCTCCCAAGCGGTAGTCTGGACTTCCTCGGCCACGGATATAGCCGGCATCGACTCCGGAAACGTGCTCAAGGGCTTGAAGGCCGGCACAACCAAGGTGACGGTAGCCAGCGCCGGCAACCCGTCCATAAGCGCCACCCTGGACGTGACCGTGCAGGAGGCCCCCGCCGTCTTGCCCACCGCCATCATACCCAAGGCCGCTACGCTGGCATTGCAGGTCGGCGACCCGGCTGTCAATCTGGAAGCGGCGGTGATACCGACGGAAGCCAGCCAGAACGTTATCTGGTCCCTGGAAGCGGCGGGAGCGGTGGAAATCGTGAGCAATAGCCAGCTGCGCGCCCTGAAGGCCGGAACGGCCAAGGTCATCGCCACCAGCGCGGTCAAAGCCACCGTGACCGCGACCATCACCGTCACCGTCACCGCTCCCATCGTGATCCCCGATTCCATATCGCTGCGGATGCCGGTGCCGATGACTTTGGCGCCTAATGGGGCCACCAGCGATATCAGCTGGGCCATAGTCCCGGCCGCCGCCGATCAAAGCGTGGAATGGAGCAGCTCCGATATAGCCGTCGCCCAGATCACCACGGACAACAAGGTGAAATCCGTCGCCATCGGCAAAGCGACCATTACCGGCAAGTCGAAAGCCAAGCCGGCCCTCACCATATCGTTCCAGGTCAACGTCGTCAAACCCATCAAGGTCGATGCCATCACTTTGACCCCGAAAACGCTCAAGCTCTATACCGGAGGCGCGGACGGCCAATTGGGCGTGGCTATGACGGGCAATGATACGGGCGCCCAGTATTCCCTGAGCAGCTCCAACGCGCTGATCGCCTCCGTCAATGCCGCCGGCGCCGTAAAGGGCGTGAAAGCCGGCTCCGCCGTGATCACCGCCGCCGTGGTGGGGTATCCCGCCATATCCAGCGTATGCAGCGTTACCGTGATCACGGATCCGCCCGTGGTGACGGTGACCCCGGACCAGACCGTAGACTACGGAGGGGAAGCCTCCTTCAGCGTGGCGGTGAAGCAAGACTACGGAACCACCGCCGAGATCAAGGCCGACATGGACGGCAACGGGACCTTCGAGAAAAGCGTGCTCGCCAAGGACTCGGCCACCTTCAAAGCCACCTACAGCGAGGCAAAAATTTTCACCCTCAATTTCGAAGTCAAGGATAGCGAAGGCAATGTGGTGGCCCTGACCCGCAAGGTGACGGTCACGGCGGTCGCGGCCCCGGTGGTGAAAATAACCGATCCCGCCACGGCCATCACCGTGAATACC
>JBDSWM010000265.1:0-15089 GCA_039926685.1 Fibrobacteria bacterium
CTTGTCGAGGATGGAGACGGGGCGATCATCAAAGCCGGGATTCAGCCTGCGCTCCACCCGCAAGGCCAGGATGCTGATGATTTCGTAGAACGGTCGCGCCGCCAAATCCTGCACGGCTTCGGTGCGGGAGGCGCGGCGCATGTCATCGATCCAATTGAGGGATTCCCGGGATAGGCAGGGCGGGAGGGAATCGGCCTTGCCTTCCTGCACGCGTTGGCGGAAGCGCAGGAAGAAAGCATCCAGATCCTTGCGCGCGGCCGGGTCCTCCGGAGGCAACGGTTCCGATCCCGCACAAGCGAGCAAGACCAGCGCCAAGGCCATGGCAGCCACCATCGCGGGAGGGCGGCGTTCGGAGATGCTCATGCGCCTACAGCGTAGCGGTTGCGGTATATACGGATTTTCTTTTCCCAATTGCTCTTGTTGAACTCATCGTCCGCCCGGAACGTCTTCAGCTTAAAGGCGTCGATGAGCTCTCCCAAGGCCCTGTGATCGTAAGGATTCCATTTCGCTACGTAACCTTCCATCACGGCAAGCGCTTCGTCGATATTGCGGAAATCCACAGTGGTATGCTTGCGCCAGGTCCAGAAGGCCAGTTCAGCCGCCGAACCGGGGATCTTATCCTCCGACGCCAGCAGCTTCAAGGCGATGCGGCGCGCGGTTTCGGGATCATCCTGGACATAATCCTGGCCCAATAGGAACTCCAACGTCACCGTTTCCTGTTCATCCAAATCGATATAGCCCAGCAGCACGTCACCGGCCTTGCCGTCGTCACCCAACTGGTAATAGCATCCCGCCAATAAAGTGGCCATGCCGCTGGAAAGGCGGTTTTCCTTGCGGTATCGCTCGATGAATGCGATGGCCCGGGCATAATCGCCCCGTTGGTAAAGGCTTTGGAGGTATTCCAGGATCTGGCTTTCATAGACATCGTGTCCCAGCATGAAACCGGTGATTACCGAATCCCTGACCGCGGGCAAGGGCCTTCTCCCGATCAGGCTCTCATATTCCCAGTCGGCGAAAAAGAAACCGTGACCGGCTGATCGGCCCAGATGCGAAGCCTGGCGGTCGATATCGTCCTCGTTCATGCGCGCGATGAGGTATTGTAGGTAGGCCTCGTTCTGCACTTCGATATCCTTGCCCAAAATGCCCTTCAGCTCGGGGAGCTTCCCCTTGGGCACGACGATGCCCATGGTATTGTACATATGGCTCCAATCCTGGCTGAACTCGCTCCAGCGTTGATCGTCCCAGATGTCGAAGGTGTTCACATCGTAGGTCACCAATGTTTGCAGCACCTGATCGTACCCGAACACGGCGATAACGTGGCCGGGGATAAAAGCCAGTACGGGAATACCATGGTCGATCAGCTTGAAAATGTCCCCTAAGGAACGCAAAGGCAATACCATGCTCGCGAAGCCGCGCGCTTCCGAATAAAAAGCCTCATCCGTGATCAGGCTCCCTTTGTCCAACTGCGTGATCTCAGCCCCGATGCGCTTGGCGCCGCTACGATCGCCCCAATAGTTCAGCACCAGGCCCAGCGAGTTGGGAACGCAATAGGCCGCCTTGTATTCCGTCCGCGCTTCGATGCCGGGGATTACCACCCGCTTGAGGGTGCTGTCGCGGTCCTTCTCCAACCGGTCCCGGAATTCATGCGCCTCCAGGAGCAAGCGGGAATCGTGGTAATACTTGACGAGCACGCGGATGAAGGCCTCCTTCGACTCCCCGAGATCCCCGTTCTTACGGTGCAGCAGGGCGACCCGGAATTGCAGGTAGGATTTCAGGTTGTCGGATCGGCTCCAGGCCAGCGCGCGCGAATACCAGGGAATGGCCCGGTGGGGCGTGCCGGATTTCTCATAATGCTGTCCCATCAGCAATGCGTAGTTGATGGGCAATCCGGTGACTACGGCCAAACCCAGCATCGCCAGTCCCACGGAGGCGAGCCCCAGCAAATAGGTCCCCAAGAATCGTTTTCCCCCGTGTCGGAGCCTCACGCAATGATGCACCAGTACTGGTATGCTGGTGAACCAGAGCACGAAGAAAAGCACATGGCGGGTCCGGTCCAGCCAGGCCGGGAAAATGGTCAATTCCTCCACTTGCCAGAGCGGAATGGTCACCAGCAACAGATGCAATTGGTTGACGAATACATGCGCCCCCGTGACCAGCAACACCAATTCGATCAGGCCGGACAAGGACCAGGAATCGCCTTCCTTGGAAGATTGGATGGCCGAGAAGTAAAGCAGCATCCCGAAATTCAGCCAGACTTCCCCAAGCTCGGAGGAAATGGAATCGACGGAGGCATTGATGGGATAGAAACTGCTCCACAGCAAATCGGAGAGCCATTGCTCCATGCTTGCCAGGAATACTGTCAACGGCAGCGCCGCCACAGTCAGGGCCAGGGATAAGCGCCAGCGGCGGTAGGCGGGCACGGCGGAAGCGGTCCCTCTTTGCAAAGGCAATGCCACCATGGCCGTGAAACTCCAGGCCAGATTCCACCCGATTAAGAGTATGGATATGAAAAGCCAGTTGAAGGGGAGCAGGGCCAAGGCCGGCAGCGGAGCCAACGCGGCCATTCCCAGCAAGACGCGGAAGATACGGGAACGCGCCTGACCGAGATAAGGCAGGAAGGGCCAAGGTCCGGCCAGCAGCATCAGGAAATAGACGTATCCAGGAACGCCTCCGCGGCCCGAAGGGGAGGAAACCAAAGACTGAGGACCTGGCTTGATCATGGATTCCTTCAAGTGCTCCGTCGCTGCCAATTGATATGCACCTGCATTTCCGACTTGTCGCCTTTGCGGCGATAATAATCCGCCAGCAAAGCGTGGGTTTCCGCTATCGATTTATCCACCTTGAGGCTATGCGAAAGGGATGCGTAGGCGCTGCGCAAACGGCCTTTATGCATGGATACCGCGCCCTTCATGGTCAGGTACTTCGCTTCCTCGTCATATCCCCGGCAGCGCGCCAACAGGGCGGGAAGCTCCTCGATTTTGCCGAGCCGCAATTTCGTCCAGGCCAGGCGGTAAAGCGCCGACTCGCTTCCGAATGGATAGAGTTGCGTCAGCTCCGAGTACAGGCTTTCGCTTTCAATCAACTCTCCCCGGCGGCCCACCAAGGTCGCCAGAGAATCGGTATACAAGGGTTCGTCGGGATCCAGCTTATGCAACCCGCGGAAAAGGCTGAGGGCAGTATCCATGGCCGGCCGGGACTCCGCTGATGAACCCGGCGTGGGCGGCACATACCAGTTGATCATCAGATAGGCGCCGAGTTCCCCTCGCATGATCTTGCCGATGATCCTGCTCTCCGCCGCCCGGCCGGGACCGAGCTTCACGATCCAGTCGGGAGGAAAGTCGTGGAACAGATTCTGGTAGTCGCGGGAATCGGAGGCGAACTGCCAATATCGCCTTTTGAGATAGACCATGCGCGAGTATACCTGCTCGCAGGGATTGAGTTCGGAGGCCCGCCCGTAGTCCGCCGCCGCTGCCCGGTAGTTCTCATGATCCTGGTAATATACGTCACCCCGCTCCACCAGGAAGGCGGCCTTACGTTCCGCGGCGGGCGCGAAGGCGCTGTCGCCCAGGATCATTCCCACGCCGCCTATATCCAGCACATGCTCTTCCAATTCCGATCGCGAGACGAATTTCTGCAAGCTGTAGCGATAGGCGCGGGTTTGCTTGCGCGCGGCATCGCCCCCGAAGGATTCTCCCTTGTGATGGTAGAACAAGTCGATATCCTCGTTGCGGAACCAATCGAATCCGCCGGGCGCGGTGTATGCGTAATAATAGAAGCCATCGCGTCCCGGATCGTAGCCGGAAATGGGGACCCAATGCCCATACAGGCTTAAGAAGGGCACCTTGCCGCCGGCAAGCGCCGCGCGCAGGCGGTCCGAAGTCAGAAAGCAGGTGGATACGGGCAAATCCAGCTGGCGCAGGGCCGGAATCAGATCAGGGACATTGTCCAGTTTCGGCAAATGCAATTGCACCGTGTTGGACAGATCCAACAGGCGTTTTTTCAATTCCAGGTCCGTCCAGCTGGGGCGCAGGAAAGCAACCGCGCTCAATAACGAATACCAATCCTCGTCCAGGTAAGACGCCGGCTTGATAATCGGCAAATCCAATTGGCTGGCCGCGGCGGGATTGGAGGCGGCCATGCTGCGCAAAGACCAGTCCGCCCGCTTCCGCAATTTCGAATAGTAGGGACGGTGCCGGCAACGCTCGGATATGGCGGTGAGCAGGGATTTCGCCTTTTCAGGATGGCCGGACTGGTATTCAAGCTCCGCCAATTCCTCCATCAGGTACGGCGTGCGATAGGCTTGCGGCGTGCGGGCCAACCGGGCTCTGGCGACAAAACGGTATAGACCGTAGTCATGACCTTTGAAACTGCGCTCTCCCAGGCCGGCCAGGTAATAGTTCCAATCCCCGAGCATGAAGAGCATGTTGGCGTACATTATCAGGGAAGGCAATCCCAGCAACATGGCCCTTTTCAGAAATACGCCGGAACGGCGCGTCCCCGTCAAATACGCGATGCCGAGCAGGAAGGCGCTGCCGTAAAACAGGGACTTGACTCCCGATCGCCAAAGCTGCTCCCCCCGGAAACCGAAAAGCAGGGTTTCCCGTTCCTGTCCCTGGAATTGGGTGGCCAGGAATAGATCGACGCGTTCCCAGACTAGGATCCAACCGAGGACGGCCAGCACGGAGGCGTAGAAATTGATGAGAGTGCGTAAACCGGGCCGCAACGCGGCCTTCCATAGCGCCAGCGCAGCCAGGCATACAACAGGCGTGGAATATGCCATCCATAGCAAACCATCCGTATACACATCGCTGGGCAGATGGATGGAAAAATTATCCAACTCACTGATGTTGCGGATCAGGGCGAGAATATAGACCAGGGGATAGATGGCGAGTGCGGCCGCCAAAGCCGATTGGCCCAGTGAGCCCTCGGAATCCGCTTCCATCGAAAACTGGGCGGTGAGAATTTCCGCCCGGGAGCCTTCACTTTCCCGAAAAGCCCTGCCCGCGTCCGCGAATTGGAAAAGCGAACCGCGATCCTTTCGCAGCATCGCCTGCGCGGACCATAAAGCGGCCGCTATATAGAAGAAAAGCAAAATGCCCCAATGCAGTGGAGCGAGGAACAGGCAAACCCCGAAAGCCAGGCCTAGCAGACCCAATACGAATGAAAAAACATGGGAATCGGCTAGCACCTTCCGCCGCCGCAATTTCCCAAATAAAATGAACCAGAGAGCGAACGGCCCCAACAAAATGGATATGAGGCTGAACCAAAGGAACTTCAGTCCAGTTGTAAAATCCGGTTTTCGGAACAATAGATTCCCTTTTTCAAAGCAAGCATACGTTTTCGACGTCAAAACATTAAAGAGGAAAGTATAAAAGCCCCAGGCCTTGGCCATCCGCCAGTTACCCAAAAGGAAGGGTTAATACGCTATCCTTCCACGACCTATAAAACCCCCATCTAGATATAGTGGCCAGGCCCGTATCAGCCAACTAATTGTTGACGTGTGCCGAAGCGAGAGCCTATCTTTCACGCTACGTTGGTAAGCAGGAGCATTAAATGAAACCATCCCTAGCCGTACTCGTTACGAAGAGGCTTGCGGATCTTTTTGTGGGTTGGCTGGGAACCCTGTTTTTCGTCGCTTCTTACCCCTTTATTGCACTATTGATAAGGTTGGAATCCAAGGGCCCGGTTCTTTATTCCCAACAACGCATCGGCATCAACCGGCGTTCCAGCCCATACCAGATTTTCAAGCCGAAAAAAGACGATGCGGTGGCGGCGGACGATTCGGGCGCATTCATCCTTTCCAACCGGCAAGTCGACTATGGCGGGGAAATCTTCACCATCCTTAAATATCGCACCATGCGGGTGGACGCGGAAAGCCTGGGGCCGCAATTGGCCAAAAAGGGATTGGATCCCCGTGTCACCAAAATCGGCAAATGGTTGCGTGCCCTGCATATAGATGAGCTTCCCCAGTTCGTGAACATCCTGCGCGGGGACATGAGCCTGATCGGGCCGCGGCCGGAGCGTCCTTACTTCACGCTCCAGTATTCCAAATCCATCCCGCATTACCTGGATCGCACTTTGTGGATCAAACCGGGGCTTACCGGCTTGGCCCAAATAATCCTCGGGTATGACGACTCCCTGGAAAGCGTGATCCGCAAGGTCCACTTCGATTATTCATATCGGTCCGCCACCAGCGGCTTCTTGACTTGGTTGAAGATGGAGATCTGGGTCGCCGTGAACACGGTATTCTATCTCCTGATCAAACCCCAATTCGATGGAGGCGAGAATCGGGATCTCATCGGCTTGAAGCGCGCGCGGGTGGTAGACTTCCGCGCCAATTCGCCTTCCAAAAAAGACCTTCCGGAAATCAAGAGCCTTGTTCACCAGCATCAAACCAAGCGATCCACAATCCTGGTGGGCAGCAGCCCGTATGAGCTGAGCCGCACGCTCAAGGATCTGGAAATCGACCCCAGGAAAACCCTGGATGTGCAGGTAAGCCCCGACGGGAACTGGGATTTGGAGGATTTGGGATTCCTAATCAACCTGGTGCATCGCGTAAGGCAAGCCGGCGGCCGGGTCGCCATCAAGAATTCCAGCCCGCGCGTGCAGAAAATGCTGAAGGAAATCCATATGGATTCGGTGGTGGATCTCCATCGCCCCCAGGATACCGTCAAGAATTTCATGACCGTGGACGTGGAATGCTGGTTCCACGCCTACAATCTCAAAGAGCAGGTCCCGCCTTCGACCTGGCATTTGCAACCCACCCGGGTGGTGGCCAATGTGAAGAAGATCCTGGACTTGTTCCGGACCCACGATGCCAAGGCGACGTTCTTCGTATTGGGCTGGGTCGCGGATCATTTCCCGGACGTGGTCAAGATGATCGAAGCCGAGGGCCATGAAATCGGGACCCATGGTTATTACCATAATCTGCTGACCAATATGACGCCGTCCCAGTTCGAAGAGGATTTGGAAAAGTCGTTGATTTCGATCGGCAAACTGACCAAGCAGAAGATCATCGGGCACCGGGCCTCCAACTTCACGATCGTGGAATCGACCCTATGGGCGCTGGAAATCCTGCATAAATACGGTATCGAATACGATTCCAGCGTATTCCCCATCAAACGGGAACGTTACGGCATCGCAAAGTACCCCAATCGCCAGCCGCATCAGATGCAATTCCAGAACGGCAAGCAGATCACGGAAATCCCGCTGTCCACCTTGGGGCTGGGCAACAAGCTGATCCCGATTTCCGGGGGAGGTTATCTGAGGCTCTATCCTTACGCTGTCACGGATCGCTACATCGAGCAAAAGAACCAGAACGGTTTGCCGGCCATGGTTTATTTCCATCCCTGGGAATTCGACACCGAGCAGAAGCGCCTTAACGTGGGCGGCATGAAAGGTTTCCAGCATTACGTGAATCTGGATAGCACGGAATGGAAGCTCAGCCGTTTGATGGAACGCTTTTTCTTCACTTCAGTGAAGGAGAACCTGCAATCGCGGCGCGTGCAAGCTTTGCTCCGAAAGAATCCCGTCAAGGTTGAGCGAGTGATGGGAAGCACGAACGGCGAAGAGACAACCTTCCGACTCGGTACGGAAAGTCAGGAAAGCTTTGTCATAGTCGGATCCACCGATGAGAAAGACGTCGAGATTTAAAGCCTTCAGGTCCAGAAGGAAATCAAATACAGGGTGACCAGAAATCCCCAGAAGCATGCCAGGAATCGGACATACTTCGATTCTGAAAATTCGGACCGGTGCGGATATAATCTATTCATCGGATAACCCCTGGTTTTTGCGAGGCGCCGCTTTTCACGCTTTGCTTAACTTACCTTTCTAAACCCCTTAGTCAAGAAAAGAAGTGGCGAGCTCATTGGACGTAAGGCCGGCTTCCCAGGTAACCTTGTGAAATAGCCACCTGCATACAATGAGTATCGGATAGGCGCCCGTAACCTGTAGCGGAATCACATCCGCGACCTTTTCGAATTTTCCGGTATTGCCGATATGGGGTTCTCTAGCGAATTTTAACCCAAGGGGAATGAAAAACCGTTTTTTCGACGTGGGAGGCGAAAAGAAAAGGTTTCACGGGACCAAGGACGGCGTTGCCACCTTCGCAGTGGCCGGGCCGCCGAAACCTTGATTGATATGGAAGATTAGACCGGATATGTCCGCGGGAGTAACTCCGGAGATACGCTGCGCCAAGCCTACGGTCAAAGGCCGTTTGGATGCGAGCTTCTGCCGCGCTTCCGTGGAAAGGGCATGCGCCTTGTGGTATTCGAAATCGCCTGGAATACGCAGGCCTTCCAAGCGCTTGTTCCTTTCGATTTCCTTCAGCTGTCGATCCCAGAAGCCGCTATAGCGTTCGGACGCTTCCAGGATGAGCATTTCCCGCGCGGAGAGATCGGTTTCCAGCCCAAGGCATTCCACCAGGCCGGGCATGCCTACGTCCGGTCGCCGCAGCAAGCTCAAGGCGGGCGCCGATTCATCCAGCGCGGCGGAACCGCATGAAGCGAGGTAGGAATCAACCCTGGGCCCAAAGGCTCTGGCGGCGCCCAGGGCGTCGCGCGCGCGCGCCAGTTTGGCCTTCCAGGCGGAATACTTTTCAAAGACGCCGTCGTCGACCATCCCCAGGACATGGCCCTTTTCCAACAGCCGTTCTTCGGCATTGTCCTGGCGCAAGTGCAAACGGTACTCGGCCCGGGACGTGAACATCCGGTACGGTTCTTCCAGTTCCAGGGAGACCAGGTCGTCCGTGAGGACGCCGATATAGGATTCGCTGCGCCCCAGCAGGAAAGGCGGTTTGCCCTGGATGGTCAAAGCGGCGTTGATGCCTGCCATCAGTCCTTGCGCCGCGGCTTCCTCATAGCCGGAGGTGCCGTTCACCTGGCCGGCGAAATACAGGCCGGGAATCTCCTTGCAGGCATAAGTGGGCTGCAACTGCGTCGATTCCACGGAATCGTATTCCACCGCGTAGCCGTAGCGGAGCACGCGGCAATCCTTGAGGCCGGGCAGGGTGCGCAAGGCGCGATCCTGGACATCCGCGGGCAGGCTGGAGGAAAAGCCGTTCACGTAGATGCGGCCGTTATTCAGGCCTTCCGGTTCCAGGAACAGATGGTGGGAATCCTTATCGGCGAAGCGGCAAATCTTGTCTTCGATGGAGGGGCAATAACGGGGACCGATGCCTTTGATGACGCCCGTGAACATGGGGCTTTTATCGAACCCGCTGCGCAGGATCTCGTGGGTATCCGCATTGGTATGGGTGATCCAGCAAACCGCATGGTTCTTCAGGGGCTTTTCCGTACGGAAGGAAAAGGGATAAGGTTCCGGATCGCCATGCTGGACTTCCACGGCGGTATAGTTGATGGAATCGGCGGCCAAACGCGCGGGAGTGCCGGTTTTGAGGCGGCGCGTGCGCACGCCCAAGGCGCGGATGGACTCGGAAAGGCTGTTGGCGGCGGCCTCGCCGATGCGGCCGCCCGGCGTCTGGTTAAGGCCGGTATGCATCACCGCTCCGAGGAAGGTTCCAGAGGTGATGATAAGCGCGCGGCATTCCATCCGGCCGCGGACTCCGAAATCCAGATCGAAGCTGCCGTCCGGGAGCCGGCGGAAATCCGCGAGCTCGCCCGTCGCCAGCGTCAGTCCCGGGGTTGCGCGCAAGATACCCTGCATGGTATCCGCGTACAGTTCCATGTCCATCTGGCCGCGCGGTCCCCACACCGCGGGGCCCTTGGAAAGGTTGAGCATGCGGAATTGGATTCCGGCCGTGTCGGCCGCCAATCCCATCAGGCCGCCCAAAGCGTCCAGATCCCGCACCAATTGCCCCTTGGCCACCCCTCCGATGGCCGGATTGCAGCTCATGCGGCCTATGGCGGCGATATCCATGGAGACCATGGCCGTGTTCATGCCCAGGCGCGCGGAGGCATAAGCGGCTTCGATGCCGGCATGCCCCCCGCCTATCACGACCACGTCGAATCTGTTTTGCATGCCCTTAATGTACTCTCACCGGCCTGGGCGCTCAAATGCGCCTGCGCGGGACGGAGCCAGCCGCGACAGGCCCGCCAGCGTCGCCAAGCCCGGTCATCCCAGTCTAAGGCAGGAAGAGCTCCACAAAGGCGGGAACCGTCATGGCCATGAGTTGTTTGCGATCCTGGAACATTTGCAGCAAGGCGTCAACGCGTTCGGGCGGGAAACGCGTGGCCAGGTTGGTCCGCAGCTTCGCCGATAAATGCGGGATGGATTCGCGGCGGCGGCGCCGGTGTCCCAGGGGGTATTCCACGGCGATTTTTTCCGTGGCCGTACCGTCCCGGAAGAACACCTGCACGGCGTTGGCGATGGATCGCATTTCCGGATCCAGGTAGTCGCGGCTGTAAGCCTTATCCTCCCGGACGATCATTTTCGCGCGCAAGGCGTCGATGCGCGCATCGCGCGCGGATGCGTCGGAATAATGATCGGCGGAGAGATGTCCATGGATGAGGCCGATAGCCGTCATGTATTGGATGCAATGGTCGCGATCCGCCGGATTGTGGAGCGGTCCGGTTTTGTCGATGATGCGCAAAGCCGGTTCCTGGGTCGCGATCTCCACCCGTTCGATGTCCTCCAACCGATGGCCGATGTGCGGATGCAGGCGGATGGCCGCTTCCACGGCGGTTTGGGCATGGAACTCGGCCGGAAAAGAGACCTTGAAGAGCACATTCTCCATTACATATGTGCCCAGCGGGCGGGCGAGGACGAACGGCTTGCCTTTCAAGATCACATCCTGGAAGCCCCATTGCGGCGCGGCCAGCGCGGCCGGATACCCCATTTCCCCCCTTTGCGCCAAGAGCGCCAGCCAGACGGCTCTGGCCGTGGCGTCCCCAGCCGCCCAGGACTTGCGCGAACCGGTATTGGGCGCATGCCGGTATGCCCGCAGCGCGCCCCCGTCCACGAAGGCATGGGAAACGGTGGCCAGGATCCTTTCGCGGCCGCCTCCCCTTTCACGGCCGCTTTCCAAGAGGGAAGCGATCACGGCCGCGGAGGCGATGCGCACGGAAAGAACATGGTCCAGTCCCACGCGGTTGAAGCTGTTTTCCAGGGCGATGACGCCTTGGATTTCATGCGCCTTGATCATGGCATGCAGCACGTCTACCATGAGCAGGGGCGTTCCTCCACCTGCCATGCGCGTCCGGCTCAGCCAATCGGCGACCGTTAGGATGCCGCCCAGATTATCCGACGGGTGCCCCCACTCCTGCGCCAACCAGGTATCGTTGAAATCGAGCCAGCGAATCAGGGTACCCAGGTTGAAGGCGCCGGCTACCGGATCCAATACGAAATCCGTTCCGGGAACGCGCGCGCCGTTGGCTACCTGGATACCGGGCACCACCGGACCCAGCAACCGCACGCATTCGGGAAAATTCAGGGCCAGCATGGCACAACCCAGGCTGTCGGCCAGGCACAGGCCTGCCGTTTCCATGGCCTCGCCCTCCCCTATGCGGTATCCGGCCGCATAGTCCGCGATGGCCACCAGGGCGGGATCTGGCGGGCGTTTTTCATTGCTGATGGAGGCGGACATGGGATTCTCCGGAAGGGTTTAGCGCAGGGCAGAAAGCGGGTAGGGCCGCGTTTCCGGGCCGATATAATTGCTGGAAGGGCGGATGAGTTTATTATGGGCGCGCTGTTCCAATATATGGGCGGACCAGCCGGATACGCGCGCGAGCACGAAAAGGGGCGTGAAAAGCGGAGTGGGGATGCCGCAATAATGATAGGCGAGCGCGCTGTAGAAATCCAGGTTGGGGAACAGCTTGCGCTCCGCCCACATCACCTTTTCCACCCGTTCCGCCACGGAATACAAACCCGCATTGGCGCCGGGCCTTTCCGACAAGCGCTTGGCCCAGGGCTTGATGATATCCGAACGCGGATCGGAAATGGCGTAGACGCGATGGCCGAAACCCATGATGAGCTTCTTGGTGGCTAGGCGGTCCCGGATGCCGGCCTCGGCCGCGTCCGGTCCGGGATAGGACTGGATAAGCTCCATGGCCGCTTCATTGGCGCCACCATGCAATGGCCCGCGCAGGGCCCCGATAGCGCCGGTGACGGCGGAGTGGAAATCCGACAGCGTGCTCGCGATGGTGCGCGCCGTGAAGGTGGAAGCGTTGAATTCATGCTCCGCGTACAGGATGAGGGAAACATCCAGGCAGCGCCGTTCGGTTTCGCGCGGGGCCGCACCTCCCAGCAGACGCAGGAAATGGCCGGCCACGGTAATCTCGCCGGAGTCCAGGTCCGGTGCGTTGCCGTCCCGATGGAATACCCACCAATAGGCGAGCGCGGAGGGGAGACTGGCCAAAAGTCGATCCGCGATCGCCAGCGGATCAGCTTGCGCGGATTCCGGCTCCAGGTTGCCTAACAATGAGACCGCGGTGCGCAACACGTCCATGGGATGCGATCCGGCGGGAATATGCCGTAGCGTTTCTTTGAGCAAGTCGGGCAGATCCCGTTGCGCGGCCAGGGCGGTACGGTAACGATCCAGGTCCGGCAGGGAAGGCAATTCCCCGCGCGTGAGAAGCCAAGCCGTTTCCTCAAAGGTGCTGTGCGCGGCCAGATCCTCGATGGGGTAACCCCGGTAATTCAGGCCCTTGCCTTCCATGCCGCAAGTGCAAATGGCGGAATCCCCCGCCACGATGCCGGCTAAACCGCCCGTTTTGGCTTTTGGGATTATCACGCCCGCTTCGGCAGGGCTGTTCGTCTTGTCCATCGCCTTGCCTTCAGCCATGATCCTCAACTTCGCTTGCGGGTTCCGCCTCTGGAAGCGGTTGTCCGTTTGGTTTTGCGGGCCGGGGAAACGGTCCCGGCCTCCGGATCGCCCCCGCCAGGTCCGAACAGTGCATCCAGTTTGGCCTCATAAGCATGGTAGCCCAGCACGGAATACAATTCCTCGCGCGTTTGCATGCGGGCGACCAGACCCATCTGATGGCCATCTTCACGCAAAGTCAACAGGGCCTTGACCGCGGCTTGGTTCATGATGCGGTTCAAGGTCAGAGGGTAGAGCACCATGTCCACGCCGGCCTTCGCCAGTTCGGGAAGATCGAACAAAGGCGTTTTCCCGAACTCGGTCATATTGGCCAGGATGGGGATATCCACGCGCTGGCGGAAGGCCCGGTACTGGTCCAGCTCGGTGAGCGCTTCCGGGAAAAGCATATCCGCCCCGGCGGAGCGGTAGGCCTCCGCGCGCTCAAGGGCGGCGTCCAATCCTTCCACAGCCAAGGCGTCCGTGCGCGCCATGATGACGAATCCAGGGTCGCTTTTGGCATCCACGGCGGCCTTGATCCGATCCACCATTTCCGCCTGCGAGACAATGGCCTTCCCTGGCCGGTGCCCGCAACGCTTGGCGGCCACCTGATCTTCGATATGGATGCCGGCCGCGCCGGCCCGGATGAATTCGCGCACGCAGCGGGCGATCATGAAAGCGGGGCCGAAGCCGGTATCCGCATCCGCCAGCAAGGGCAGCGAAGTTGCCCCGGTGATGCGGCGGACATCCTCCAGGACATTGTCGAGCGTGGTCATCCCCAGGTCAGGCAATCCGTAGGAGGAATTCGCCACCCCGGCGCCGCTCAGGTAGAGCGCGCGGAAACCGGCCTTTTCCGCGAGCATGGCGACATAGGCGTTGATGGTCCCGACGATTTGCAACGGTCTTTCCGCGAGCAAAGCGGCGCGCAATCTGAATCCCGGCGAGGCGGGTTCGGATCCTTCCCGTGAATCTGTCGTATATGCAGCCATGTCCGCCGCCATGCCTTTCGGTTTTCCCCGCTCGGAAAATAGGTAAATCCCGGTTCCATGGTAAGCTATCCGCGCCATTCTGGCCGCTTTGCTATTTTCTTCGCGAGCTCCGGAGGCATGGCATGGCGAAAAAGTATTGGTTGATGAAAACGGAACCGGACGTGTTCTCGATCAGCGATTTGAAAAAGCGTCCCGGCAAAAAGGAGCATTGGGACGGCGTACGGAATTATCAGGCCCGCAATCATATGCGGGATGGGATGTCCGTAGGCGATGAAGTCCTGTTCTACCATTCCAGCTGCGATCCGGTCGGCGTGGCCGGGGTGGCGAGCATCGCCAAAGCCGCCTACCCCGATCCTTCCGCCCTGGATCCAAAATCCAAGTACCACGATCCCAAGGCTACGCCGGATAAGAACCCTTGGGTGATGGTGGACGTGAAGTTCGTCCGGGAATTCCCCCGGCTGGTCACCTTGGAAGAGATGAAATCCGCGCCCGGTTTGGAAGGCATGCTCGTGATCAAGAAGGGCATGCGTCTTTCCGTCCAGCCGGTAAAACCGGAGGAGTTTGCGATAGTGTTGAAGTTGGCGGCGGCCTGAAACTTCCCTCATCCCCAAAACTTCCGCAAAACACGGGCATCCAAAGGTAAAATCACCGCCCTTCGCATCGCATGCGGATCTAGATTATATCCATGCGAGACGATATGGACAGGCCCGTTCCGTCAATCAGCCCCTTGGTGGGAAACGTGGAGAAATCCGAAGCGTCCCCCAAAGCTTATGAGCGGGATGAGGATATCCTCCTGATGTTGCGCCGCAAATTGCAGCAACGTAACTCAGAAGCTACCCAGGGCGCGGCGGCCAAACGCCGGGGCCCCGCGGGCGAAGAGGATAAATACGAGCCGCAGCGCCTGAACAGGAAAATATGCTGGCAGTACGACATCAACGCGAAAAAGATCCCGCTGCTCCGCCGCCATTACATTTGATTCGGACATTTGATTCGGACATTTGCTTCGGACATTTGCTTCGGACATTCGATCCCGACATTTTATCCGTAAACCCGCAACCGCTTCCAGAGCGTCGGCGGATTACGCGGCCGATGCGGAACCGCGCTCTCAAAATCCCCTCCTATCCTTGGATTCCCGCCGCGAAAAGGCCTGGAACGCCCGCCATCCCGCCTTTATAATGATACGGAATCGGCACTATCCGGAGATCGGGCGATTCCAAGGAAACACATGACAGTACGCCCCCGGGAAACGGGAATGACATTGTTACCGCCCCTGCGACAGGGCCGCGGGGCACGTAAACCCAATTGGAGGCTCCGCATCGGCATCGCGCTGATCGTGGTCGCCGCCG
>JBDSWM010000266.1:0-6245 GCA_039926685.1 Fibrobacteria bacterium
CCGGCCCCAGAGAGACACGGCGGAATTTCTAAGTTGAACCCCAGATGCAACCCACCCAGCCCCTAGTGAAATTGGACGCAGCCTCTTTGGCCGCCTCCCTCAATCCGCCCCAGCTCGAAGCCGTGACCCATAGCCCAGGTCCACAGCTTATCCTGGCCGGCGCCGGCTCCGGCAAAACGCGCGTGCTCACCTATAAAATCGCCTGGCTCATCCGCGAGCGCAACGTGCGCCCATGGGAAATCCTGGCCGTCACCTTCACCAACAAGGCCGCGCAGGAAATGCGCTTGCGCATCGCGAATCTCATCGGCTATGCCGGCAACCTCCGCTGGGTAGGCACCTTCCACTCCATCTGCGCCCGGCTCCTGCGGTTCCATGCCACCCGGCTCGGCTATACGTCCAATTTCACCATCTTCGACACCGACGATCAGAAGCGGTTCATCAAGCAGATCCTCAAGTCCGAAAAGCTCGAAGACGATCCCCAATTCTCGCCGGATGCCGTGCGATCCTTCATAGGCAGGCACAAGAACCAGGGCATCCAAGCCGCCGAGGCCAAGCTCAATGCCGAAGATCGGTACGAGGAGCGCATGGCGCATCTCTATCATCGCTACCAGGAAGAGCTGAAGAAGAACAACGGCATGGATTTCGACGATCTCATCTTCATGGCCATCCGCTTGCTGGAGTCGTTCCCGGAAGTGCGCGAAGTCTTCGCCGCCGGCTTCCGCTATATCCTCATCGACGAGTACCAGGACACCAACAAGGCCCAGTACAAGCTAATCCGGCTGCTGGTGGGCAGCCATAACAACCTGGTCGTGGTCGGCGACGACGATCAAAGCATTTACGGCTGGCGCGGCGCCGATATCGGCAACATCCTCTCTTTCAAGAAGGATTTCCCGCAAGCGCGGGTCACCAAGCTGGAGCAGAACTACCGTTCCACGGCGAACATATTAGGGGTCGCGAGCTCGGTCATCCGCAACAACAAGAACCGGATGGAAAAGACCATCTGGACCTCCAACGAGCCGGGCGCCAAGATCACCATGCTGGAACTGGACGATGAGATCCTTGAGGCAGCCTGGGTGGCCCGCCGCATCCGCGAGGACGACAGGTTCAAGCCCGGAGACACCGCCGTCTTCTACCGCACCAACGCCCAATCCCGCGTGATGGAAGACGAATTGCGCCGCCATCGCATCCCGTACCTGATCGTGGGCGGCATCCGCTTCTACGAGCGCAAGGAGGTCAAGGACCTGATGGCCTACCTGCGCGTGCTCTCCAACCCCAGCGACAGCGTATCACTGGCGCGCATCATCAACGTGCCCAAGCGCGGCATCGGAGACAAGAGCATAGGGGGCATCCAGGATTACGCTTTCGATCAGGGATTGCAATTCATGGACGCGTTGCGCCGCCCGGATGCGGCGGGCCTCTCCTCCGGCGCCGCAAAAAGGATCACGGAATTCGTGACCTTGCTGGATACCCTGCGCGTCCTGGCGGCGAACGAGCCGTTGCCCGCCCTCATCGCCGAGATCATCGCGCGCACCGGCTATCGCACCCACCTGGAGGAAGAGGGCACCGACGAAGCCCTTGATCGCCTGGCCAACGTGGAGGAGCTGGTTTCCGCCGCGCAGGATTTCCTGCGACGCCGCAGCGACGGGGAATTGGATCAGGCCAGCGACCCGCTCGCGCAAGAGGCCGCGGAAGCCCAGAACGCATTGGAGCTGAAATTCCCCTTTCCCCTCAGTAACAACAACGTTACCGAGGGAGACGAAGTCCCGCCGGGCGGAGAGGATGAAGCCGTTTCCGTTCATTCCCGCCTGCAGGACCTGGATTTTTTCCTCCAGGAAATCTCCTTACTGGCCGATACCGACGGGCTCAAGGCCAGCCAGGAAGCCGTCACGCTCATGACCGTGCATAGCGCCAAAGGGCTGGAGTTCCCGCGCGTGTTCGTCACCGGATTGGAAGACGGCCTGTTCCCCATGATGCGCCAGGACATGGACGGAGACGTGGAAGAAGAACGCCGCTTGTTCTATGTGGCGGTAACGCGCGCGCGCCAGGAACTCAGCCTGTCCTATGCCCATCGGCGCCGGCGCTACGGTATGTACCAGGAGGCGGCGGGATCGCGCTTCTTCCGCGAGATCGACAAGCAATACCTGGAGATCGCCCGACCTGCCGGGCCTTATTCCCGCACCGGCTACGGCAGCGGCGGGGGAGGGTATGGATCGTCCGGCGGCGGTTTCGGCAGCCGGGGTTCCGCCAGCGGCTCCTACGGGGGCGGCGGTTCCAGAGAAGCAGCGAAGGGCGGCGGCTTCGGAGGATATGGGGGCGGCGGTTTCGGCACCAGCGGCGGACGCGGCAGCGACGATATAGGCGCCACGCCTACGCCGGATTATGAGGACTTCAGCCAGGAAGCCGAAGTGGGCTTCCAGAACGGCCAGCGCGTCCGCCATGAAAAATTCGGGGTCGGCACGGTGGTCGGCCTGGATGGATCGGGCGAATCGGCGCGCGTGCATGTGACCTTCGGCGATCATATCCGGCGGGTGCTGATGGTGAAATACGCAAAGCTTACCGTGATTGGATAGATGACCTGGGGTATTCATCGGCCCCGAACCCGGAACCGGGTGCTGTGAGATGGATCACATTCCTCAGGAATGACCCTGGAAGGCATCGTAAACAGCGAGTACATTTTCCGGCTTACATTACGCAAGGCAGACGCGTCTAAGGTCTCGACATACCGTTTTAAGCGAAAGGATACCCCATGCTTGGTTTCTCCCGGCTTTGCCTCCCCGGCGCCTTTGCCGCCCTCGCCGCCGTCTCCCTGGCCCATGGCGACTTGGTGACCCATAGCAAAATCCAATCTTCCGGCCTGATGGGGCTTGCCGCCTTCAAAAGCGAGAATGAAACCCGCCAATGCGCCGACAAGCGCGACGATCGCGGTAAAACCTTCTTCACGGGCGCCATGATGAAATTCCTCTCCGGCAAAAAAGGCATGGAAGCCCGCACCATCACCCGGCTCGACAAGGAACTGGCCTGGAGCATCAATCCCAAGGAGAAGGAATACACGGAAATGACTTTCGCCGAGCAGCGCGAGGCCATGAACCGGGGCGTGGCGAACATGCAGGGACAGGACGACAAGGGCGGAATGCCCTATAAGGCATCGGGCGAGGCCACCGTCGACGTGGAGAAGACCGGCAAGACTTTTTCCGTTTCCGGGTACGAAGGCAAGCAGATCATCGCGACCATGCGCATGCCGTATTATGACAGCCTGCAATCCCGCACCGATACCCTCATGCTCAAGTACGACGCCTATCTGAGCGGGGATCAGACCTTGTCCAGGGAGTTCGGCGCGTTCAACAAAGCGTACGCTAAGAAGATGAAAATGGACCTGGACCATTTCCGCGGTCTGGAAGCATTGTACCGGTATTTCGAGAAACCCATGACCAAGATGGGCGACAAGCTGGCCAACATGGGCGATGTGCCTCTTAAGTACACTTTCACCCTGATGAAGCCGGTGCCGCCTCAGAAGGAGGGCGAGGCCAAGCAGGACAAGAGCGAAGCCAAGGAGGATTCCCCGGACGTGCATGTGCCAACCAGCGCGGGCGATGCGGCGGGCCAAGCCCTGGGTTCGGCCTTCGGATTCTTCAAGAAAAAGAAGGCCAAGGAGGACGCGGAAAAGACCGAAACCTCGCGCGCGGAGAAGGGCATTCCGCAGGGTTGGATCGAAATCAGTTCCAATACCTTCGAGTATACCGACATCAAGGTTGAGGCTACCCCGGGTTCGGAATACGAACTGCCCGCGGGATTGAAGAAAAAGGAAAACGCCGCCGTGGCGGCCAAAGAGGACTAAATCCGGTTTGGGGCGGAGTTCGGCTCAGGCCGAAACGCAACGCGTATTGCATCGATAACTTCGGCCCAGTTGCGAAGCCCTCCGCCATTTATAGTTGGTCATGTATCCGGCTACCATTTCCGCATTGGACGGGGTCGCATACTCGAAGCCGTAGAGCTTGCCGTAGCGGAGCCGCAACTCCTCCGTAGCCTTCTTGGCAACAAGACCGAGCCAGGATGGAAGAAAGGCCGTATGCGCGTTTACATTGGCGGTATCCACTCCGGTGCCCCAAGGGGTGGACGCCAGAGCTTAACCCACCGCGGCCTTCATGTCGCTAAGGAAAGCGAAGTAGAACTTGATGTCTTCATGGGACCCGACGTTCCCATGCCCGCCGTTCAGGTAAACCCAGTCCAATGCGTCCACTTCCTTGAGATTGGGCTCGTAGTAGGTGAAATTCTCCGAACCCGCAAACCGCCAGAATGGAGGTTGATCGAGATTCACCAGATCCGGAAGGTGTAGGATCTTTGCCGAAGCAATCAGCCAGCCCGCGGCGTCATCCGTATGCGCCGGTCGCTTAAAGCAATGGAGCCGGATTTCGAACCCTTCGAAGCGGAACGAGCCGGCGGGCAAGGCTACCGTTTCCGTGGGTTTGGGCAAAACGCTTTCTAGGAAGGCCAGTTTATCCGCAGTGGCGCGCGAAGCGATGATGCTCAACTTGCCGCCCGCCTTTTCCACCGCCTCCACGATCTTGAGAGCATCGCCGATGTGATCCACATGGGCATGGGAATACAGGAGCGCCTTGATCGGCAAAGGTGTGATGGTCTTGACGGCCTGCAGCAAAGCCTCTCCGCCGCCTTCCGGCGCGTCCAGCAGCAAGACGCCTTTCTTGCCGACCACTATGGTCGCAGCGTAATGCTTACGCTGGAAGAAAATAAGCGTTCGCGGTCAGCTTCTGGAGCAGATAAGGCCCGGCGACGTTAAGGTGGTAGAGGTCGGCGATTTTCTCTCCGGGCTTCAGGGCCGAGTCGGACGACGCATTCACGTAGACCGCATTGACGCTGGATGGGGCGGGGGGCATGGCCAAGCCATTGGCTGCAAGTATGGAACAGGACAACATTAACGCTTTGATCCGCATAAAAATCCTCCTGGGCAGGAATGCGCTTGTTGCCGAACCGGCTTGTGGGTCCAACCACAACGGTTGTATTCTCACTGGCAAGCTACAATTCTCGAATAGCCATTGGGCAAAGTTTCCGGTGGGTCCGCACCGGTTGGTGGGTATCGATTGAAGAAGCGTTTCGGCGTAGAGCCTCGCACCAACATCGTTCCTTCATAATGGATGGCCCAGGACCGGCCGGTTCCGACTACAGTAATTGGCGCTCAATCTTGAGGGGTTGGTCTTCCCCAATTACCGTGGTTCCTTATGCGGATGGGATAACCCTCAATGCGACGTGTTACATCGTCTGCTTTTCAAAAACATTCACAACGCAGGAGCAGGAGACAGTTTGTCGAGAAGTTCGTTAGTTATACCCTTAGAGCGCTTTCACCGGGAGCGCAAACCGCTCTAACCATGACTCCCTCGATACCATTTGTCGTCCTCTTTTTTTTGTTTGAACTTCCAACGGTTGCACAACAGTGCATTAAAAGGCCGCTAATCAAGATCCCCAGATTTCCCGTGATTTTTCTTCATGCATATTATTTTTACTCGCTCCGGCAGCCGTCTGGCAGTTGACAAAACTGTTCCCTTTACCATTACGGTTTGCACTTAAAGAATTGACAGTGGTTGGACTGGCACTCGTCTGGAAGAATGCACGCCATCCCGTTAGGTTTCCTTTCCACTGGAACCGGCTGAGCCTCGCACTTGAAGAATTGACAGCGGCTCGACTGGCACTCGTTAGGAAGCGCGCAGGACGCTCCGTTAGACTTCTTTGCGGCAGACGGAGTCCCGCACTGGCCGCTACTGATTCCGGGGTCGGTCCGAATAAACTCATCGATTTGCTGGGCGGTCCACCTCGGACGCTCGTCATCAAGCGAGTGACCAGTGTTTGCAAGAAATCTGAACTTACCCGGAGTGTTATGCATTAGTAAGGACGTTTTGCGTGTCCACTCGCCTAGATCGCCACCCACGTCAGCCTTGCCTGCGAGGAGCAACGTCCGCGTACAATTGTAGTTGAAGAGAGGATCTTCAAGCTCGCGTCGCGTTTGATTCGGACCTTGATTCTGCCGATGGCTGAACGCTAATTGTTCGGCAGCGAGCCTCCAGTGAAAACGTCGAAAGGTCTCTGTGTAGGTCTCGTGCCGGTCGATGCGTGCGCCGATTAGGGTGGCTTTTTTGCATGGCCAGTTGTCACGATACCAATATTCGGCCTGGGACCGATCCGGAAACTTGAAGTCGAAGCCGCCGTAAAATAGGTTGCGTCGATCGTTGGTACGC
>JBDSWM010000267.1:0-7517 GCA_039926685.1 Fibrobacteria bacterium
CCTTGAGCTTAGCCACCGTTTTGACGCTGTCATCGAATGAAAATACCATGGGATACTCCTTGCCCTATAAGGATTGAAGAAGACTCGTCGCTCCGTAGTTGCCAGGCAACTCCACGCTCCGCGCATTCATAAAAATTCCTTCGTAACACTTACACATACTGCTTGACCCAATCGGTCATCTTGCGCAAAATCTCTTTGAATCGATCGCTGCCCTGCACGAATGTCTGCTCATCCCGGTTCTGGCTGGAGCGCATCACCCCGTATTGGACCAGTCCCACTCCCGTGGCATGCACGGGGGTCGCTACCGAGTCCACCAAACCGCCGAAACCCTTGGGCACGCCCAATTTCACCGGCATCCCGAAAACCTGCTCGGCCAATTCCACGGCTCCGTGCATCAGAGCGCCGCCGCCGGTCAGGACCACCCCAGCCCCGAGCATGTCGAGGTAGTGGTTCTTCTGGAGCTCGCGCATGATGAGGGTGAATATCTCCCGCATGCGAGGCTCTATGATGGAAGCCAGCACCGCGCGGCTCACCTCGCGC
This sequence comes from Fibrobacteria bacterium, assembly GCA_039926685.1. Classification (GTDB taxonomy): domain Bacteria; phylum Fibrobacterota; class Fibrobacteria; order UBA11236; family UBA11236; genus Chersky-265. The sequence continues at coordinate 541 of JBDSWM010000267.1, forward strand.
TGTTCCCGGCCGCCCACTCCCGGGACGGCGATGTATTCCGAGTTCTCCAGGCCGGCTCGCAGGCAGGTGCCGTGGTTACGCTTGATCTCTTCAGCGCGCTCCAAGGGGGTGCGGATGCCGATGGCCAGGTCGTTGGTGACGTTCTTACCGCCCAGGCCGATGCTGGCGGTATGACGGACGCTGTCCTCGATGAAGACTATGAGATCGGTGGTGCCGCCGCCCATATCGATGACGGCCGCCCCCAGCTCGCGCTCATCGTCTTCCAATACGGAATAGGAGGAAGCCAGGGGTTCCAGCACGATGTCGGCGACCTTGAGGCCGGCCTTTTCGACGCTCTTATAGATATTCTGGGCGGAGGTGATGGCTCCCGTCACGATATGCACATCGCCTTCCAGTCGCACGCCGGACATGCCTACCGGATCCTTTATGCCCGGTTGGTCGTCCACGATGAACTCCTGGGGAATGACATGCAGCATCTCCCTGTCCATGGGGATGGCCACGGCGCGGGCGGCCTCGATTACGCGCGCCACGTCCTGGCGGGTGATCTCATTGTCCGTGCGCGAGACGGCGATGACGCCGCGGCTGTTGATGGAACGGATATGGTCCCCGGCGATGCCGACGAATACCGATTCCACGTCCACGCCCGCCATGAGCTCCGCTTCCTCCACCGCGCGATGGATCGACTTGACGGTCTTTTCGATGTTGACGACAACGCCCTTACGCAGGCCTTCGCTGGGGCTGGTGCCCACGCCTACGATCTTCAATTGACCGTTGGCATCCACCTCGCCGATGATCACGCCGATCTTGGTGGTGCCGATGTCCAATCCGACTATTGGGTTTGCCATGGGAATCTCCTTCAATTATAGTAATTCTTTTGCAACGGATTCCGCCACAAACTTTTTTCGTTTCGAAATATCCGCGCCCGGGAATCCGCCCGCGAGGCAGGGGGTAACATCCGTCAGACCCCCATCCGGAGGCCCGGCCGGCGCGGGCGCGGAAGCGATCTCACCGCACATACGCATACCCGTACACTCTCAGGTCCACGGTCTTGCCTGCATCGATCAAAGCGCCTTGCTGATCGATCAAAGCCTGCAGGAACTCTAGGGAGTTCAATGCTTTGCCGCCATCCGGATTAGTGGCTTTCTCCATGCGTATCAAGGGGTTAACCGGTGCGGCCAGACGCCGCGACGCCAAATCCAGGCCCACCAGCACCTTCAAGCGGCCATCGCGCAGGATGATCTCCACCCCGTCATTCCCTCGCAACGCCAGTTGGGAGAAGTTCGCGTACAGGGAGGGATGGAGTCGCTTGGCGCCGGCCAGGAAGGCGCCCAGGGAAACACGCGCCGTCGAGTCCAGGGATGCGAAGCCGTCCACTACGGGCAAATCCGATTGCGCCCAATCGACGCCCGCTATGCGCGAACCGTCCGGAGCCAATCCGTACCAGCGGCGCGCATAACCCATTGCCACGGGCTCCTTCTCCTTAACGCGGATCTCTATGCGGGAAGGGAAGATACGCCTCACCTCGGCCGTCTCCACGCCGGTAAGGGTCGATACCGCATCCTCGATGCGCTTGACCGGGATGGAAGGGAGCTTGGTTCCCAATTCCAATCCCGCTTTCTCCAGGATCTCCGCTTTACCCACCAGCTTGTTGCCCACCACATCCACCTGGCGCAATGCCAGGAAGCCATTGTTCTGGAAGTAGCGCCAACCGGCGAATCCGGCCGCGCCCAGGCTTACCGTAATCACCGCGGCCATCAGCAAAGTGCGCAAGGCCACCCAAGAGCGGCGGAACATTCCCGTTCGGCGCGCGCGCATGCGCTCATTGCGGACTTTGTCGGACTTCTGCGAATTGACGCCCCGGCGAACCGGCGGAGGCACGTTACGGAGCGCGCGGCTTTCCAGGCTTCCGGCGCGCGCGGGTTTTCCGGCCCGCGAAAGGCGGGAATTACGGCCCCTCTTTCTCGGCCCGTCCCCCCCGTTCGATCCCGGTCTGGGGCGCGTCATGCCAAGGCCTCTTGGATTCCCGTGCCGCGCTGGCCGATGTCCCCCGCGCCCATGGTGACCACCAGGTCCCCGGCGCGCAGCTTGGCCGCGACCAACCGGGGCAGACTGTCCAGATCCGTCACATAATGCACTTTGTCGGCCGGCAAGGATCCATTGCGGGCCTCTGCGGCTATCAAATCGCCTTCCACTCCCGCGATGGGCTTTTCCCGCGCCGCATATACGCGGGTCACGAACAATTCGTCGCAGGCGGAGAAGGCCCGGGCGAATTCCGTGTACAATTGCTGAGTGCGGCTGTAAAGATGCGGCTGGAACACGGCGATTAGGCGACCGTTTCCGTCCGGCAGCGACGTAATCAGACCCCGTGCCGCTTGCAAGGCCGCCGCCACTTCGGTGGGATGATGGGCATAGTCGTCGTAGAATTTCACGCCGCTTTTCTCGCCCCGGAATTCCAGGCGGCGCTTGACCCCGGGATATTCCCGTAAACCCTTCTCCACCTGTTTGAATGTAAGACCCTCTTCCAAGGAAAGGGCCGCTGCGCCTAAAGCGTTGTAAACATTATGGATACCGGGCACCTGGAGGGAGAGATTGCCCAGCTTGGCGCCTTTCCGCTCCAGGGTGAAGGTCATGCCCGGGCCATCGACGCGGATATCCACGGCGCGATACTCCGCATCTGCCGAGAGGCCGTAAGTCACAACGCGCCGGTTCAGGCGCGGCAGTATGACTTGCACGCCCGCATCGTCCCGGTTCGCCACCACCAAACCATAGAAAGGCAGGCTTTCAGCGAAAGCGATGAAGGCTTCCCGGACGGCGTCCAAGGTTCCGTAACAATCCAAATGATCGGAATCGATATTGCCGATGATGGCGCAAGCGGGTCGCATGGCCAGGAAGGAGCGATCGAATTCATCTGCCTCCACGATGAGCACTTGGCCCTGACCGGCGACGGCGGACAGGTTTTCGCCCCGGGCGGTGCCACCGGCCAACAAGGTGGGATCCTTTCCCGCCAGCAACCAGATCCGCCCCAGCATGGTGGTGGTTGTGGTCTTGCCGTGGGTTCCGGATACGGCCAGGGGATATTTGCCGCGCAAGGCTTCGCCCAGCATTTCCGCGCGTTTGATGGCGGGGATGCCGCGGCGGCGCGCCTCGGCCAATTCGGGATTGTCTTGCGGGACCGCGGAGGAGTACACCACCACATCGGCCTCGCCCACGTTCTCGGAGCGATGCCCCGCTTCCACGCGCATGCCCAAGGTTTTCAGATGCTCCAAAGCGGGACTTGCCTGGCCGTCGGATCCGGAAACCCGGAAGCCCCAGGCCGAGAGCACTTCCGCCAGCACGCTCATGCCGGAACCGCCAATGCCGATGAAATGCAGCCGGGACAGTCGGATGGAAGGCTTCATGCCGGAGCCTTCCCATTCATGCCGCTTGCGCGCGCCGGATTGCGTCCGGAACGGGCCGCACCCGCCAGCATCTGCCATTTTTTCGCATTCTCCCGCCAGGCCTCCGGGATGGACTCGAGCGAATGCCCGGAGATATTGAGAAGAACGCCCATGGCGAACAGGCCTGCGCATAAGGAAGTGCCGCCATAGGAGACGAAGGGCAGCGGCTGCCCCGTGGTGGGGAAGAACTTGGCGCAGACGCCGACGTGCATAATGACGTTCACCGCCAAGGAGACGACGATGCCCAGGGCCGCCAGGCTGCCGAAGCGATCAGGGCAATTGTAGGAAACGCGCAATCCGCGCCAGATTACCAAGGCGAACAGGGCCAGGCAAAGCGCCGTGCCCATCAGGCCCAACTCCTCGCCCAGGATGGAGAAAATGGTATCGGTGAAAGGCATGGGCAGGTAGCCTAGCTTTTGCGTGCTGGTGCCGAGGCCGGTCCCGAACAAGCCGCCGTTGCCTAGGCTGATCAAGGCCTGCAGGCTCTGGTAGGAGCTGGCGGGATTGTTTTCCGGGTGCAGGAAAGCCATCACGCGCCTGAGCCGGTACGGGCTGCTGATCATCAGGGCGCCCAAGGCCGGAACAGCCACCAGGCTCACGCTCATGAGATGGCCCACACGGCAGCCGCCCGCGAATACCATGGCCACGGAAATGGCCAATACGGTGGCGGCTGTGCTGTAATTCGGTTGCTTGAGGATCAAGAGGAAGGTGACGCCGGAAACCAGCAGCGAAGCCACGAATCCTTGCCGGAACTCGCCCATCCGGTCGGCCTTATCCGTGAGCAGGCGCGCGAGGAAGAAAACCAAGGCCACCTTGGCCAATTCCGAAGGCTGCAGACCGAAGCTGGCGAACTGGATCCAACGGCGCGCGCCATGGGCCGCCATTCCCATCGTCATCGCGATGGCCAGCAGCGCCAGGGCCAGCAGCATCACAGGCCTCGCCGCCTTCTCCCAAGTCTTGTACGGCACGCTCAATCCGATCAGGAAGGCCATGAAACCTATGATCACCTTCTTTATATGGTTCACCAGATAGAACGAATCCGGCAATCCCCGGCTCTGCGCGAAAGCGGCGGAAGAGCTGTAGATGATGACGATCCCGAACCCGACTAGGGCGAGGATGCCGAGGAGCAGGAATAGGTCGATGCGCAGTTGCTTCACGGGCTAGATCCGCTCCTCATGCTTGAACGGGACCGTTTTCGCCTTCTCTTTCAGGAACTCGAACACGCGCTCCAGCTTCATGCCGCGCGAAGCCTTCACCAGCACCACATCGCCCGCCACCAGGAAGCGCATGAGCTCTTCGGTCATCAAATCGAAATCGGAAAAGTGGTGGGCCCGGGATCGGGGCAAGCCCTTTTCGCGCGCGCCGCTGTTGATATGCCGGCTGAGATTGCCGAAAGTGAACAATTCATCGACGCCCATTTCGGCCAGGTAGCGGCCCATTTCCCGATGCAGGCTCTCCCCCTCCGGCCCCAGCTCCAGCATATCTCCCAGGACCGCCACGCGGCGGCCGGGCACCCGGAAGGCTCCCAGGGTGGCCAGCGCGGATTTCATGGAGGAAGGATTGGCGTTATAGCAATCGTCCAGCACGGTGAGCCCAGGTAATTTCTTGACCTGCATCCTGTTCTTGCTGGCGGTGAAGGCGCCCAATGCCTGCGCCATCACGGACTTGGGAATGCGCAACTGCGTGCCCACGGCGATGGCGGCCAGGGCGTTGTAAACGTTGTGGCGTCCCGGCACCTGCAAGGCGAACTTGGTGCGGCCGATGCGGAAGGAGGCGCAGCCATCGTCGCCGAAGGCCAAATCGGCGGGGCGTATCTGGCCGCGATCGATGCCGAAAGTCAGCAATTTCTGGCGCGCATTGGCGCGCACCTCCGCCAGCAGGGGATCATCCACGTTGAGGATCAATGTGCCTTTGGGATCGAATCCGGCCGTGATGGTCAGCTTCTCCTCGCGCACCTTTTCCTTGGTCCCGAAATGCTCCAGGTGGCTGTACCCGATGTTGGTGATGACGGCGATGGAGGGCTTGGCGCATACCGACAAGGGGGCGATTTCCCCCGGATGGTTGGTGCCCATCTCGATTACCGCGAAACGATGCGCGCTTTTCAATTCGAACAAGGTGAGCGGCACGCCCACCTGGTTGTTGAAGTTGCCCTGGGTGGAAAGCGTAGGGCCTATCTTGGCCAGCACGCGGGCGATCATATCCTTGGTGGTGGTTTTCCCGTTGGATCCGGTGACCGCTATCTTGGGGATGCGGAACTTGGCCGCGTAGCCGCGTGCCAATTCCAGCAAAGCCTCATTGGTATCCTTGACGGGTATATAGACGTTGACGGGTTTGCCGTTCTCCAGTAACCATTTCTCATCTACCACGGCCGCGTACCCTCCCTTGGTGAAAGCCTCGTTCGCAAATACGTGTCCATCGAAATTCTCCCCTTTGAGCGCCCAGAAAACCTGGCCGGGCTTCAGCGCGCGCGAATCGGTGCATAGGCGCACCGCCTTGCTGCCGCGATGTTTGCCGCGGATCTCCGCGCCCAGCAAGGACGCCAATTCGGAAAGCTTAAGCTCCATGCCCGTCTCCTTGGCCCCGGTCCGCGCTCCCGCCGGCCGCGGCTGCGCCTGCCACCCATTCCGTGATCTCTTCTTGATCGCTGAAATGCCTTTTTTCCTTGCCGATGATCTGGTAATCCTCGTGGCCTTTGCCCGCTATCAACAGGCAATCGTCCGGTCCCAGGGATGACAGCGCTCGGCGGATGGCCTCCCGCCGGTCCGGCACGATGACGACCTTTGATTTGTCCCCAATCCCGGCCGCGACTTCCGCCAGGATGGCCTGTGGGTCTTCCGTGCGCGGATTGTCGCTGGTGAGGAAGGCCCGATCGGCCCATTCCGCCGCGATGCCGCCCATGATGGGGCGCTTGGTGCGGTCCCGATCTCCGCCGCAGCCGAAAAGGCATACCAAATCGCCCCGGGTGAGCGGGCGCAGGCTCAGGAGCACGCGCTCCAATGCGTCGGGCGTATGCGCATAATCGACGACCGCGAAGCCGCTTCCGGGCAATGGGAAAACCTGGTTCCGGCCGGTCACGGTAACGTTCCGGATACCCTGGCCGATGGTTTCCGCCTCTAAACCCAGGGAGAAGCCCAGGGCTACCGCGGCCAAGAGGTTCTCGAGATTGATGGCGCCTACCAATTTTGAAGCGAAACCGAAGGGGACGCCGCGGAAGGAAACCTGGAACCGGGTGCCGTTCAAGTCGAGATCGCTTCCGGTCAGGACCACGTCCGCGGTAGCATCGGAACGGGAAAAGGTCATTTTCCCGCAGGCGAGTTCCCGGTTCAGGCGGGCGCCCTGTTCCGAATCGAGATTCAGGACGGCTATTCCGCCGGGCCGCAGATAGGAAGTGAAGAGGCGCTTCTTGGCCTGGTAATAATCCTCGAAATCGCGATGGTAATCCATGTGGTCGCGGGTGAGGTTGGTGAAAATCGCCCGCGCGAAAAAGACCCCGCGGATGCGATCCTGGCTGAGCGCATGGGAAGAGACTTCCATGGACAG
>JBDSWM010000268.1:0-3086 GCA_039926685.1 Fibrobacteria bacterium
TGCGGGCATACGGGACGCAGTTTTTCCGATCCCGTTTACCTGGGGCATTTGCTGGGCGGCCTGTGCTACGTGCTGCGCTTGGACGCCCCCGGGAACGGCGCTTCGACCGGGAAGCCGGCATCCGACGGCAACGCCCCTTGATGCGATTGGAAGGGCTGTCCTTGAACAGCTTCCGCAATTACCGCAGCCAAGAGGTGGCTTTCGGCCCAGGCATCAACCTGCTCTCCGGGCCCAACGGCCATGGCAAAACCAATCTCCTGGAAGCGATCCATTATGCCTGCCTGGCGCATTCCCAGCGCACGCGCCGGGACAAGGAATTGATCGAATGGGGGCAAAGCGCATTCGTGCTGCGCATCCACGGCCGTGATGGCGAGCGGGAGCATGCCCAGTCGGTGGAGTATACCGAAACCGGCGCCAAGCGCGTGAAGGTGGACGGCCGCGAGAGTAAGCGCCTGTCCGATCTGATCGGGCAATTTGAAGTGGTCTCTTTCAGTCCTGAGGATTTGGATCTCATCCGTTCCGGCCCGCAATTGCGGCGGCGCTTCCTGGACATCCTGCTGTGCCAGTTCTCGCTGGACTATCTGGACACCTTGCGGCATTACAACCAGGCCCTCAAGCAGCGCAACAGCCTGCTCCGGCAAATGGGCGGCAACGACGTGCTGGAGGCCTATGATGCGCCCTTGGCTGAGGCGGGCGCGCGCATCACCGTAATGCGACGCCGGGCCCTGGCGGAAATGATCCCCCTTTCGCAAGAATGCTACCGGTCCATATCCTCCGGCGGCGAGGAATTGTCCATGCACCTTTCGGGCTGCGTTTCCGAGTCCGAAGACGAACCCCTGGTGAAGGAGGATTTCCGGCGCAAACTGATGGCGCTGCGCGCGGCCGAACGTGAAGCGGGGCTGACCCTGGCGGGACCGCACCGGGAGGATCTGGCCATTTTCCTTTCCGGTAAGCCGGTGCGGGATTATGGATCCCAAGGCCAAAAGCGATCAGTGGCGCTGTCCCTGAAGCTGGCCTCGGCGCGGCTTTTGGAGGCGAAAAACCGGCGACCGCCCATCCTGCTTTTGGACGATGTCTTCGCCGAGCTGGACGAGGCCCGGAGGCTGCGGATCGGGGAATTGATCCGGGGTCAAGGCCAGGTTTTCATCGCCAATCCTCGCGCGGCGGATCTGCCTTTCCAGGCCGAAAAAATCATCACCTTGGAGCGCGGCCGCGTGGTCGGCTGACGGCCCTTCCCAGGGGCTCCCGCATAGCCCGAAAAGGGCATTTTTTCTAACTTTCCGAAGCTGGAAAAGGCGACCGGAACGGACCTACTAATCGATGGCGAAACGCGCAGGCAGGCAGTTGGCGGGCATCTCCCAGGTCCTGGGCGGCATGCTGGATCGCGCCGGGCTGGGGCACCTGGTCTATGAGGAAAAGCTGCGCGGGAATTGGGCGGCGCTGATGGGCCCTAAAGCCGCCGGCATCGCGAAGCTGGAAAGCCTCAAGGGCTGGACTTTGAAGGTGCGGGTGGAAAGCGCCACTTGGCGCAATGAGCTGCATTTCCAGAAGGATACCCTCCGCCAACGCGCCAACGAGATCCTGGGGGCGGAGCTGGTGAAGGAAATCCAATTGTTGTGATCGCCGGGACGGCGGAGATTCGGGTCGGTGTTTCGATAGCGCGCGCATGGGCGCCGCGCATGATGAAAAGGATGTGAACGTGGAAGAGAACAAAGCCGTGCAGGAACATACCTATCAGGCGAGCGACATCAAGGTCCTTGAAGGTCTGGAGGCGGTCCGCAAACGGCCCGCCATGTACATCGGTTCCACCGACGCGCGCGGCCTCCACCATCTGGTCTACGAAGTGGTCGACAACTCGGTCGATGAGGCCCTGGCCGGTTATTGCACCCAAATCGACGTGGTCATCACCACCGCCAACGGCATAAGCGTGCAGGACAACGGCCGCGGCATCCCCACCGACATCCATCCCACCGAAGGCATAGGCACCGTGGAACTGGTCATGACCAAGCTGCACGCGGGCGGCAAGTTCAACCATGACAGCTATAAGGTTTCCGCCGGCCTGCACGGCGTGGGCGTGTCCTGCGTGAACGCATTGTCCTCGGAGCTAATCGTCACCGTCGGCCGTAGTGGCAAGCTGTTCGAGCAAACCTTCCGGCGCGGCGCCCCCCAGGCTCCGGGCAAAGAGATCGGCGATAGCGACAAGCTCGGCACCAAGGTGTTCTTCCAGCCGGACGCGGAGATCTTCTCCGAGCTCATCTTCAATTTCGATACCTTGAGCTCCCGCCTGCGCGAGCTGGCCTTCCTGAACAAGGGCCTGACCATCACCATCAAGGACGAGCGCGAAGAGGGCAAGGCCCACGAGTTCTGCTTCCCCGGCGGCGTCTCCGCGTTCATCGAATACATGGACCATAACAAGAAGCCCTTGATGGACAAGCCCGTCCACATCATCAAGGAGCAGGACGGCACGCCCGTGGAAATCGCCTTCCGCTACAACGACGGCTATACGGAAAGCCTGTTTTCCTTCGTCAACAATGTGAACACCGTCGATGGCGGCACGCACGTGGTGGGATTCAAATCGGCGCTCACGCGCTCGATCAACAACAAGGCCAAGGATTTCATCCCCAAGAACAAGAAGGAAGGCGTCGACCTCACCGGCGAGGACGTGCGCGAAGGCCTGACCGCGGTGGTCTCGGTCAAGGTGTACGATCCGCAGTTCGAAGGCCAGACCAAGCATAGGCTGGGCAATCATGAAGTGAAGGGTATCGTGGAGACGGCCGTCTTCGAAATGATCACCAATTTCTTCGAAGAGAACCCCGCCATCGCCCGCAAGATAGTGGAGAAGGTGTATAACGCCGCCGTGGCCCGTGAAGCCGCGCGCAAGGCCCGCCAGCTGGCCCGCCGCAAAAGCGCCCTGGAGGGCGGCGGCCTGCCCGGCAAGCTCGCCGATTGCTCTTCGCGCAATCCTTCCGAATGCGAACTGTACCTGGTCGAGGGCGATTCCGCCGGAGGCAGCGCCAAGCAAGGCCGCGATCGCCGCTTCCAGGCCATCCTGCCGCTCAAAGGCAAGATCCTGAACGTGGAAAAGG
>JBDSWM010000269.1:0-9308 GCA_039926685.1 Fibrobacteria bacterium
CCACGCTGTAGATGACGCCGGTGCCGATGCCGCCCCGGCGCGCCATGACGCCCAGGGGTACGCCGATGAAAACGAAAACCAGGCAGGCTACGGGTATGGAGAATTTCTTGTGTATCTCCACCATGAATTGGTTGATTTCCTTCCTTTCATTCTCCACCCGGCGTTCATAACGTTCGATCAGGTAGAGCTTGTCCTTTTCCTGGCGCTTGACCTCGGCGTAGGCGATGGATCCGATCGGTTCATCCTTCCACCATTTCCCTTGCAGCAGGCGGGGCGGCACATCCTGGACGGTGTCCGCGTTCAGGACGATGTCCAAGGCGCGCAATTCATCGAAGATCTTCTCCCGGTATTCCTGGCGCAGGCCATTCAGCCTGTTCTCGCTGGCCTTGACGATCCCGTGCATTTCCTGGATCGACATCTCGCGATCCGTGCGGTACGAACGTGTATGCCTTTCCAGGGTCGCATCCACGTTATCGATGGCCACGTCCTGGCTGCGGAAGCGGACGCGCACGTAGTTGGCGGTTTCCTTGGGATCCACGAAGTGGTTTTCCCCCGCCTGCAAGTGGATGACTATGCTCTTGCCGCCGTTGGCGTATTCCATGGAGGCGGAATCGGCATAGATGTAGCGCACCGGTTTACCGGGCTCCACATTGTAGATACGCACGCCTCCCAGCTGCCCCGTGGCCTGATCCAGGCGGTCGATCCAGATCAGGTAGTTCTCGAAATCGCGGATCACGGATTTGGGCGTGATCAGGGCGGTGGGTTTTTTGCGGCCTATATCGTTGCGCAACGCGGCGGCCCGGAAATTGGCTTCGGGGAGGATGTCGTTGTTGAAATAGACCAGGCCGACTCCAAGCAGCACCGATACGATGAGGGCCGGCATCATGGCCTTGAAAGGGGAAATGCCCAGGGCCTTCATGGCGGTGATTTCATTGTCCGATGAGAAGCGCCCGAAAGCCATCAAGGTTGCGACCAGCACCGCCATGGGGATCGACAATGCCAGCATCCAGGCCAGGTTCAAAATGAATATCTCCAAGACCACGCGCCAGCCCAAACCCTTGGAGAGGATGGATGAGAGGATGCTGATCAGGAAATTGACGAGGAAGAGGAAGGTGATCACGAACAGGGCATAAAGGAAAGGGGCGACATGCTCCTTCAGGATATACCTTGCTAGTATCATTTCAGTTGAATATACTACATCTTAAAGTAAGTAAACAGGACCGCCGCATAAGATGAGAAACGGGAACCTCATAACTAGGAAATCGATCAGCATGGTCCCTTCGCTTCGGCACCGGGCCTTCCTTCGCGGCGCACTGCCCGTAATCGTCCTGGCCTTCCTGGCCGCTTGCGCTCATCCTCCCAAGGTCCGTCCCGGCGATCCCTCGCTTCCCGAAATCGATGTATTGCAGTTGAAGGAAAACTCCGACGAAGCCCTTAAGTTGGCCCAGGAGAACAAGCTCGAAATGCAAAGCCTGGAAACCAAGGTGCACGAATTGGAGAACCGCGTATCAGCTTTGGGCGATGAGCTGGCCAATCTCCCCAACGCCAAGGTGGACGAGCATAGCCAGCAAATCGGCATGATGACGGAACGCCTGAAGAACATCGAGGATCGCCTTGCGAAAAGCGCCATCCTCAAAAAGGAGATGGCCACCTTCTCCCCCACCTCACTGGATACCACCGGCATGGTGGTGACCAAAAGGGAAAGCGTGCCTTTGGACAGCGCCGCCACCCTTAAAACCGGCACCAAGTCCGCAGCTCCCAAATCACCTCGCAAGCCGCCTGCCAGCGAACAGGAAGCGCAGCTTTATAAGAAAGCCTTCGATCTCTATTATGGCAGGGACTATGCCCAGGCCATAGGCAGGTTCGAGGACTTGCTGAAGCGGTTTCCTCTCAGCACCTATGCCGACAATTGCTATTACTGGACGGGAGAGTGCCAGTTCGCGCAGGGGAATTACGCCAAGGCCATGGTGGCTTTCCGCAAGGTGTTCGCCTTCGCGGAAACGGAAAAGGCCGACGATGCGCAATTGAAATTGGGGTACTGCTATTTGCGTATGGGCGAGAAGAAGCAGGCTGCCGAGGAATTCAAAAAAGTTGTATCTTTGTACCCCGATAGCGAATATTCGGAACGGGCTAAGGAAGAATTAGCCAAATTAGAATGAAATCGGGGCCCAAATGCCTTTTTCCGTCGACACACCCGCAACCCTGAATCCTACCCGGGGATGGAAATCCGCCCTGGCTTTGGCGGCTTGTTGCGCCTTGGCATTGCTCGGATGCTCCTCAAGCAAGAAGCTCACCCAGGAGCAATCCTGCCAGGAAAAATGGGACAAGGTAAAACCCAAGTTCGACAAGAAGAAATACGTACAAGCCAAGGAATTGCTCTCCGAACTCGTCACCTCCTGCCCCGGTTCCGCCTTTACCGAGGAAGCAATGTTCGATTTGGGCGAGGCGCATTACGCACTGAAGGAATGGGAAGAAGCCGAGCAAGAATACTCCGCCTTCCTGAAGGATTTCCCCGCTTCCAAACGATACGGCGAGCTGGCCCATTATCGGGTGGCGGAAGTGTCCGGGAAGCAAGTGGAAATACCCGCGCGCGATCAATCCAAGACCCTTGACGCCATCGCCGCCTATGAAGGTTTCCTGGACGAATATCCTGATGGCGCGCGAGCGGACAGCGCCAAGACGCAGTTGGACAAGCTTCGCGATTTGCTTGTCGCCAAACAATTGCAAACCGCCCATCTTTATACGCGCATGGGTGAGCCCCTGGCCGCCGCCATTTATTACAAAGCCCTGCTCAAGGATTATGGCACCCGCGTCAACCAGAAGGATATCAACCTGAAACTGGTGCATTGCTATATCAGCTTGTCCCAGTTCGATGAGGCGGAAGCCTACCTGGCCAAGTTCGACGGCATCGCCAAGGACGATCCCTTCAATGAGAAGGTCAAGGAGGCTTTCCGGGATTTGGAGAAGGCGCGCCTTAAGCTGGCCCGCGAAAAGAAAGAAGAACAGGAGCAGGGTAAGCGCCAGGAAGCGATGTGAAATACTGCATCTTCGGCGGCTCCTTCGATCCTCCCCATGCGGGCCATCGCCATTTGGCCGAGTCCGCGGCCGCTACCATGGAGTTCGATCGCATATTCTGGGTTCCTGCGCAGGATCCACCCCTTAAAGCCCGACCGGGAACCGCTTTCGAACATCGCTTGGCCATGGTGCGCCTGGCCACGGCGGCCATGCCCGGCAATGCCGTATCGGATATCGAAGCCCAGCTTTCCAGCCCCTCCTATTCACTGAACACCATCAAGGCCCTCAAGCATGAGAACGGGGCCGGCCACCAATGGTATTTCCTTATCGGTTCCGACAATTGGGCAATCTTCCCTACCTGGCATCGCTGGCAGGATGTGCTCCGGGAAGTCACCATGCTCGTTTATCCGCGCGAGGGCCATCCGATGGGGAGCAAAATCCCCCATGGAGTGCAAGAGCTCAAGATGGCGCCGGTCCCGGGCGAGTCTAAGAGCATCCGGGAAGCCTTGTTGACCTCCAAGGATATGGATGCTGCGGGCGTGCTGCCGGAGATAAGGCCCTATATTCTCGCCCATGGTCTCTACGGTTTCGGAACGCCCGAGGCCGCTTAACGTGCCTGAGGCGATCATGAGGCGGATGCGGCCCATGGCCGGGTTCATCCTTCCCGCGCTACCCTGCCTGTTGTTGTTTTCCTTGCTGGCGGCCGCGCCTGTCGCGGCCCAGACCGCCGATTCCCTCCCCGCCTTCAGGCCGGATTCCGCGGTGCAGGATCCATTCCGCAAGGTGGAAGCCGGCCCTTCCGTCTGGTCCTCCAATCCGTCCGCCGCCGACTCGGCGGCCAAGCCCAAGACTGGATCCGACAGCTTGGCGCAAACCGATTCCTTGAGCTCCAAGTTACGCAGCAGGCATCCGGCCATCGCTTTTTACGCTGGGATCGATTTCATCGATCTGGACGCCAAGGCCGAATTCGGCGCGCAATTGCTGGCCCGAACGAACCGGGACAGCCTCCAGGTTGTTCAGAATTACGATCCGGTGCATCTGGCTTTTCCGGTGGGTTTCCAGGCCATTCTCCCCCTTGGCGCCTACATGGACGCGGTGGTGAAAACGCATTCCTATTGGTATCAGCAAACCGCCATCCTGGGCGACAAAGACTTGCGGCATGCCGGGGATGAATGGTTTTCGCTGCAGGCCAATCTGGGCGGCCTGGGATTGCGATATTACATCCCGCCCTCGCTGCTTTCCGTGGCCGGCGGTTTGGGCCTGTATGCGCAAGCCGTCTTGTATTGGAACCTGGGAGGCACGGAAATGGACACGCGTTACGGGACCGCGCCAGCGAACTTCGAGGTATCCGGTTCAGGGTATGAATTCCAGTTCGGCATCCAGAAACCGGTTTCCGGGCGCTTGCAATTGTCGGGCGCCCTCGGTTTCCTGCAACAGGACTTCCAATCGGATAGGTCTTGGTCGGACATCATGGTTTTCAATCCACCCACCGGGAAGGTGCATTGGGCAAGCTCCGCAATCCAAGCATCGCTCCACTTGTGGTACAATTTCGGCATCCCCAAATAAGCCCGCTTTCGGCAACAGCCAAATTGACGCCCCCGTCCGGCAGGGCTATTTTTAGCCCATGAATAACCCGGTCACTGCCACGCCCCCTCCTATCACGGAAATCCCCCTCTTTTCGCGCGGTAAGGTGCGGGATGTCTATGATATGGGCGATCGTCTCCTGATGGTGGCTACCGACCGGCTTTCCGCCTTCGACGTGGTATTGCCCACGCCGATTCCGGACAAGGGGAAAATCCTCACCCAGCTTTCGGTTTTCTGGTTCAAGCACCTGGGCTTCCCGAGCCATTTTCTGACGGCCGACGTGAAGGATTTGCCTGCCTCCTTGGATCGGCATCGCGATTACCTGCACGGCCGTTTCATGATCGTGAAGAAAGCCAAGCGCTTCGACGTGGAATGCGTGGCGCGCGGCTATCTCGTTGGTTCCGGGTGGAAGGACTACCTGGCAAACGGTTCGGTATGCGGGCATAGTCTGCCGCCCGGGCTCAAGCTCAGCTGCAAATTGGAGCCTCCCCTTTTCACTCCTGCCGCCAAGAACGATATCGGCCACGACGAGAACATCGATTATGGGACCATGGTGGGAATGATCGGCCCGGCCGACGCCGCGCGCCTCAAGGAGCTGACGCTGGAGATCTATTCGCGCGCGCGCTCATTCGCGGCCGGAAAGGGCGTCATCATCGCCGATACCAAATTCGAATTCGGGGTGGTGGATGGGAAGATCATACTCATCGACGAAGTGCTGACCCCGGATTCCTCCCGCTTCTGGCCGGCCGATTCCTACGTGGAAGGCAAGGAACAGGATAGCTTCGATAAGCAATACGTGCGCGACTACCTGACCACGCTGGATTGGGGGAAAACCTATCCCGGGCCCGAATTGCCCGCCGCCGTGGTCGCGAACACCCGACGCAAATATCTGGAAGCATATGCGCTTTTGACCGGAAAGGAATTTCGTGAGCAATCCCACTAAAAGCGAGGAGCGTGGAGTTGCCTCAGCAACTCCAGAGCGACAAGCCATTAAAACCGCCCTCCTCAGCGTTTCCGACAAAACGGGATTGCTGGAATTCGCCCAGGCCCTGACCGCGCTGGAAATCCGCATCCTGAGCACCGGGGGCACGTTGAAGTTCCTCAAGGACAAAGGGATTCCGGCGCTGGCCATTTCCGAATACACCGGATCGCCGGAAATCCTGGATGGACGCGTCAAGACCCTGCATCCCAAGATCCACGGCGGCCTTCTGGGCATCCGCGACAACGAGTCGCATAGGCAGGCCATGCGCGAGAATGCCATCGAAGCCATCGACATCGTGGCCGTAAACCTTTATCCTTTCCGGGAGACCGTCGCCAAGCCGGACGTGGCGCTGGAAGACGCCATCGAGAACATCGACATCGGCGGGCCCGCCATGCTGAGATCCTCCGCCAAGAACTACCGCTTTGTCACGGTGGTATGCGATCCGGCCGACTACGGCCAGGTAGCGGCGGAATTGCGACGCGAAGGCGACACTTCTCCCGCCACGCGCCAGGCGCTGGCCTTGAAGGTGTTCCGCCATACGGCCGACTACGATTCCGCCATCGAAGAATACCTGTCCTCCGCTTTGGCCAAATCCCCCTCCCTGCGGTTGTCCTTCACGGACGGCAAGACGCTACGCTACGGCGAGAACGATCATCAGAAAGCCACTTTCTTCCTGGAGCGGGATGCCGTATCCGGCCAAGAGCCCAATCTCGGCTCCGCGCGGCAATTGCACGGCAAGGAACTGAGCTTCAACAATCTCGTGGATGCTGACGCGGCGCTGGAATCCGTACGGGAGCTGCAGGAGGCCCCCGCCGTCTCCATCATCAAGCATATGAATCCCTGCGGCTATGCCACCGGCGACACCTTGGCCGAGGCGTTCGAAG
Organism: Fibrobacteria bacterium; assembly: GCA_039926685.1. GTDB lineage: Bacteria > Fibrobacterota > Fibrobacteria > UBA11236 > UBA11236 > Chersky-265. Next base: position 6,466 of record JBDSWM010000269.1, read on the forward strand.
CCGCCTGGGAAGGCGACCCGGTATCGGCTTTCGGATCCGTGATCGCCGTAACGCGGCCTTTGGACCTGGCCACGGCGGAAGCCTTGAAGGGCCGTTTCGTCGAATTGCTTATCGCTCCCGGCTTCGCTCCCGATGCGCTGGAGTACTTGCGGAAGAAGAGCAAGGACATCCGCTTGCTGGATATCGGGACCATGATGCCGGCCAAGGAGCGGAAAGTATACAAGCATATCCTGGGCGGTATGCTGGTGCAGGACCGGGATGTGGAGTTGAACCGCAAGTGGGAATCGCCCACCAAAGCGGCGTTGCCGGATCGCATGAAGGGCCTGGCGCTTTTCACCTGGAAAGCCTGCAAGCATGTGAAATCTAACGCCATCGTCATCGGGCAGGAATACGCACCCGGTAAATACGCCTTGGTCGGCATGGGACCTGGCCAGCCCAACCGCATCGATTCCAACCTCAAGCTCTGCCAGCCGCGCGCACGAGAGAACCTGCGCCGGCAAGCCGAGCAAAAAGGCCTGGAGCCGGAAGCTTATGTGCGGGAGGCGCTTTCGCGTTGCGTCATGGCTTCGGACGCCTTTTTCCCCTTCGATGACAACGTGGTGGCCGCCCATGAGGGCGGGCTCCGCTATATCCTGCAGCCGGGCGGATCGCTCCGCGACCCGGAAGTGATCGCCACCGCGGATAAACTGGGCGTAGCCATGGTCTTCACGGGAACAAGGCATTTCCGCCATTGAACCGGCTGGATGAACGCGGGATCGCATGATTGATATCAATCCGCAATTGCAGTCCAAAATCTTCGATTCGCTGCTTTTGCATATGAAAGCGGAAAGGGAGGCCGACGCATTCCCGCTCCCGCAGGCGCGCTCGCCTCGCGGAAAGCCCGCCCGTGACAAGCCGGCATCTCGCGATAAAAGTCCTTCCGAAAAAACCGGCAAAGCTACGACCCCGCAAACGGGGTCTCCCCAATGGGATCGGCTGGCCGCGGATCTGCGGCTCCTGGGGTTGCACAAAACCATGGCGGACGCGCTGGTCTCATGGGCCGCCGCGCAGGCCGCGCAAAGCCGGCAAACCCCCGTGAAAATCCGCGTTCTCCATCCCATGGAACGCGAATTCATCTCCGTGGACGCGTATGATTATCTGTTGGAGTTGTACCGGCTGGGGTTGGTGGGACCGCCCCAATTGGAGCAATTGATCGAGAATTGCGCCTTCCTAACTTCCCTGCCCGCCTCGCGCGCGCAGATCGGGAAGATGGCCTTGCGCGCCTTTTCGGAAAACCTGGAAATCCAAGGTCTGGGATCAAGCCACTGATGAGAATACGCGTCATCGGCGGCGGCCTATCCGGTTGCGAAGCCGCTTTGCAACTCGCCGATGCCGGCATGGATGTGGACCTTTGGGAAATGCGGCCCACCCTGTCGACGCCCGCGCATAAGACCGGGAATCTCGCCGAGCTGGTATGCTCCAATTCCTTCAAAGGCCTCGCGCTCACTTCCGCGCATGGGCTGTTCAAGGAGGAGCTGCGGCTGATGGGTTCGCGGCTTATCGCCTTGGCCATGGAATCGCGTGTGCCCGCGGGCGAGAGCCTGGCCATCGATCGCGATCTCTTTTCCGCCGCCGTGGAACGGGCCATCGCCTCCCATCCGCGCATCGCCTTGCGGCGGGAGGAGGCCGTCGATCTGGATCCGGAAACGCTCACCTTGGTGGCCACCGGGCCACTGAGTTCGGATCGGCTTACGCAGGCCTTGTTTTCTCTGATAGGATCGGAGCGCTTGTACTTCTTCGATTCCATCGCTCCCGTGGTGGAATTGGACAGCCTGGATTTGGATCAGGCTTTCGCCAAGAACCGCTGGGACAAGGGCACGGAGCCGGATTTCCTCAACTGTCCCTTGGACAAGGAAACCTATTTCGCTTTCGTGGCGGCCCTGGTGCAAGCGGATACGGTGGAAGCCAAGCCTTTCGAGAAAGGGCAATTATTCGAAGGCTGCCTTCCGGTCGAGGAGATGGCCCGGCGCGGTCCGGAAACCTTGCGCTATGGTCCCATGCGCCCCATCGGATTGCACGACCCGCGCACGGGCAAGGCGCCTTTCGCCGTGATCCAGCTGCGCGCCGAAAATCGCCAACGTACCTTGTACAATCTGGTCGGGTTCCAGACCCGCCTCAAATGGGGGACCCAGAAGCAGATCTTTTCCCTGGTACCCGCGCTGCGCAATGCCGCGTTCGCGCGCTTCGGCGCCATGCACCGCAATACCTTCCTCAATTCCCCGCAAGTGCTGGAGCCTTCCTTGCGTATCAAGGGCACGCGGATTTACTGCGCAGGCCAGCTTACCGGCGCGGAAGGCTATACCGAGGCCATCGGCACGGGGATGTACGCGGCCTCCATGATCCTGGCCCATGCCCGCGGAACATCCGATTTCGCCTGGCCGGAGGCCACCTGCCTGGGCGCCTTGACCCGCCATCTCACCGATCCCAATCCGGATTTCCAGCCTATGAATTTCAATTTCGGATTGTTGCCCAAGGTTGAAACCCGTTCCAAAAAAGACAAAAAGAGCCTTCAAATCGAAAATTGCCTCTTGGCCTTGTCAGCCTTCCGGCCCTTCCCGGAACGCGCCGAAGCGGTTCCCTCCCTTTCCTAGTCCCGAGCCCGCCCTACCGCACACCGGACTGAAACCCGGGCATCCGGTATCCGGAAGGTTAGCGGATGGGTACGGCGCGCAAACTCCGCAACCTCAAGAGTCCCGACTTCCGGGGAAAACGGATGGGTTGGGAAAACCTTTTTATATTACCCACTAAACCGGTATACAATTGTTTCCGGGCCGATTTCCTTTCCAGCCCAGGCTGCTTCGGCT
>JBDSWM010000270.1:0-22585 GCA_039926685.1 Fibrobacteria bacterium
CTTCGTCATCTCCCACGCCTTCGCAATCGTGTATGCGCTGGGCACGCATCTATGGGACTTCCCCGCTGTGGCCGCGGAAACCGCCGCCCAAGCCGCCAAGACCCACGCCGAATTGGGCTGGCTGGGCATGGCGTTCCTGCTTTTGCGGGCCTTCAGCATGGGGGCCGGCACCTATACGGGCATCGAGGCCGTCAGCAACGGCCTTTCCATCCTGCGGGAACCGCGCGTCAAGACCGGCAAGCGCACCATGCTGTACATGGCCGTCTCCCTGGCCTTCACGGTGTTCGGCCTCACCTTGGCCTATCTGCTGTTCAAGGTGGAGCATCAGCCCGGCAAAACCCTGAACGCGGTGCTGTTCGAAAGCATCACCTCCACTTGGCCCGGTTCCAGCGGGGTATGGTTCGTGTATGTCTCCCTCATTTCCGAAGCCCTGATCCTCTTCGCCGCCGCCCAGGCCGGATTCATGGGCGGACCGCGCGTGCTCGCGAACATGGCCTTGGACAAATGGTTCCCCACGCGTTTCAGCCTCCTCAGCGACCGCCTGGTCACCCAGAACGGCATATTCATCATGGGCGTGGCATCCGTCGCCACCATGATCCTGACCAAGGGCTCGGTCAAATACCTGGTGGTCCTCTATAGCATCACCGTGTTCGTGACCTTCGTGCTGTCGCAATTGGGCATGGTGCGGTACTGGCTCAAGAACCGCAGCGAGCTCAAGCATTGGCGCCGCAAGCTCGCCGTAAACGCCGCCGGCCTGGCGCTGTGCAGCTTCATATTGGTGGCCGTGACCGTGCTGAAATTCCGGCAGGGCGGTTGGATCACCCTCGTCATCACGGGCGCCCTTATCGGGCTTTCCATGGCCATCAAGGGCCATTACAATTTCGTGGAGAAGGTCCTGAAAAGGATGGACAACCTGGTCGCAATCGCCAAGACCAAAGAAAGCGGCACCATGCCCAAGCTGATGGCGTCCTCTACCGCGGCGGAAATCAAATTCGATCCCAAAGCCAAGACCGCCGTGTTGCTGGTGAACGGCTTCAACGGCATCGGCCTGCACTCCCTGCTGGCCATCATCCGCATGTTCGGCGGCATCTTCAAGAACATCGTATTCGTGGAAGTGGGCGTGCTTGACGCGGGCAGCTTCAAGGGCGTGGAAGAGGTCGAGAACCTGCAAAAGCACGTGCGGGAGGAGCTCGATCAATACGTCGAGTTCGTGAAGTGCAACGGCATTTACGCGGAAGGCCTGATGAGCCTCAGCCCGGACGTGGTGGAAGGCACCGGCGAAGTGGCGGCCGAAGTCATCGAGCGCTTCCCCCAGGCGATTTTCTTCATGGGCCAATTGGTGTTCCCGGAGGAGACCATTTTCTCCCGCCTGCTGCACAACAACACCGTGTTCGCCGTGCAGCGCCGCTTGTACCATAAGGGCATCCCTTTCATCATCCTGCCCATCCGCATCAATCTGAAGAAGAAGAAATGACCGCCCTCCTCTGGCTCCGCATCACCGCCTTCCTGGAAGGCGTCTCGTTCCTGCTCCTCTTGTTCGTGGCCATGCCCTTGAAGTACCTGGCCAGCCAGCCGGCCATGGTCAGGCAGGTCGGCATGATCCACGGCATCCTGTTCGTGGCCTTCTTGGCCCTGGTGTTGATCGTCAAGGATGTCGAACGCTGGCCCATGCGCAAAGCGGCCCTGGCCATCCTGGCCTCGGTAATCCCCTTCGGGACCTTTTGGGCCGAGTTCAGTTTGTTCAGATCCCATTAGCCCCGTTGCCTTCCCTTTTCCATCCCATTTCCGGAATTCCCTTCAGGAGGCCATCATGACATCAGGATCATCCCGCCATTCCTTCCCCGGCCCCGCACTCGGCGGGATTCCCGGGCTCGGCACGGCCATCTTCCTCGCCGCCTTCTTCACCAACCCCATCCTGGCCCAGCCCGCGGTCGATCTCCCCCGCGCCAGCCCTGCCGCCATGGTGTCCCAGACCATAGGTTACACGCGCGTTACTGTGGAATACAGCCGCCCGGCGGTCAAGGGCCGCGTCATCTGGGGCGGCCTGGTGCCGCTCGGAAAAGTCTGGCGCGCCGGAGCCAACGAGGCCACCGTGGTGGAATTCAGCACCGATGTCAAGGTAGCCGGGCACCCCCTCCCCAAGGGACGCTACGGCTTCTTCATCGTGCCGGACGAGAAGGAATGGGCCCTCATCTTCAGCAAGGTATCCAAGACCTGGGGCGCCTTCACTTATGATGAGAGCAAGGACGCCTTGCGCGTGCACGTGCCGGCCTTGGGCGCGGAATTCAAGGAGCGTGTGGAATACGGGTTCGAGAACCTCACCGACAGCAGCGCCACTCTTTACATGCAATGGGAAAGACGCAAGGTCTCGGTAGGGATAACGGTCGAATTCATGACGACGGCCCTCGCCAACATCAAGAACGGATTGCCCAAGGCCAAGCCCGATGACGCCATGGCCTGGCTCAATGCCGCCAGGTTCTATTGGAATTACGGCATCGATCGCAAGCAAGCGATGGCCTGGGTGGACAAGTCCATCATGATCAAGCCCGGCCACGCCAACCTTTGGTCCAAGGCGCAATGGCTGGCCGAAGGCAAGCAGTACGCGGAGGCCGTCAAAGTAGCCGGCGCCGCGCGCGCCGAAGCCGTGAAGGATCCCAATCCCGGATTCCTGTTGGAATCAATCGACAAGGCAACGGCCCAATGGGGCAAGGGCCTGACCGCTCCTTAGCGGATTCCCGGGGGCACGGCTTCCGCCGCTCCCTCCCAGATTTCCGCGTTGGAAAACGGGAAGGTGTACCGATACCCGTAACGCGGCGATGCGAATGCCCCTCGGCCCGCTGTGGCCGTCTCGAAGGCCGCGGCCCCGAAATAATCCTTTTCCGCCATGGGCTCCTTGCAATAGAAGCGCGCGCTGTCGGGCGCGGTGGAGGAATACCCGCCTTGGAAATATACCGCTTGCAAATCCCCCCGCTGCCCCAGCCGGTTCACCGCGGCATAGGTCCCGAACACCTTCTTCACCCCGTCCGCATCTCCGAAGCGATAATCCTGGCGTAGCGTTTCCTGGGTCAGGGACAGGCGGTATACGGCCGAATCGCGCTTGCCGTTCTCCTCATAGGACCAGACGATGGGCAATTCCGGCGAGGAAACCTTGGTCCCGGCCAGGTCCAGCCGCAGGCTGTCCCGACCGTAAAGGCGGATCAGTTCGGGAGGATAGGTGGGGGCCATGCGCGCCTTGCCTTCGTACAAGGTGAAGAATAAAGCGTTGGCCAAGGTGATTTCCGCATTGCTCAAGACCAGCAAGGTACGGTTGGATCGCAGCAAGGACATGCGGATGCGATCGAAATCGACCCGGAAGGCGAAATCGGGATGCCTGATATCGTCCAAATCCACGTCGATGTCCCCGTCGATCAGATCGGCCAAGGGCCCCCGATCGTAGCTGAACTCCGGCGGGAAGCCGCTGACGCCGAAATCGCTGACATAAGAATCCAACTCGAACAGGTTGGCGCGGATGGTGTCCCCTTCCGTATGTCCGGTCATACCGGACCCATACTGGAAAGCCACATCCAGATCGAAACCGTCATTGCGGAAATGATAAACCCCATTGCTGAAGCCATAGTCGAATCCGGCAAGCAGTTGCAAGGGAAATACGGATCCGGTCAGGGCCTTGGCCAGTTTCAAGGCAAAATCCGTGGCGCCGATTCCCTCCTCCTTGTTCTTTTCCACGGTGAACTGGGACAAGGCCAGCGCCAGGCGCATCAAGGCGGGCTCTTGCGCATAGACGGGACAGGCCGAATCGTATTCCCTGGCATCCAGCTTGACGGCGAACAAGCGATCGAGGCTGGGACGGACGCGGAAATCCGCCTTGGCGGATGAGCTGAAGCCAGCTTTGTCCAGGATTACAAGCCCAACCATGTGGTCGCCAGGATCTTGGGCCGCAAAGCTTACCGTGTCCGGCCCTTGCTTGCGCATGTCGGCCTGGCCATCCCCATTCAGGTCCCAGTCATAGCGGATCACCAATCCATCCGCTTCCACCGGCGCGGACGTGACCCCGCCGACGAAAGACAGGGTATCCCCTTCCATACGATCCGCGCTGCCAAGCAGGCGCACAAAGGCCTTGCTCTCCACCGTAAAGCGCTCCGTATCCGGATCGGAGGGGTTTTCGAAGCCGCGATCACAACCCTCCAGCAACACTGAAGCTACCAGGAAAACCGCCGCCGCCCTCAAAATGACACCACTATCAGGATGCCGCCCAGTGCGGCTCCGGCCAAACCCGCCCAGGAAAGGTTTTGATGCTCCTCCACCCTACCGCGATAGGCGGCGGTATTCTCCGTGAACGCGGACTTGCGGTACACCGCCATGTCCCGGTCGGCTTCCCGGTTCTGGTAATATGCGAAAGCGCCGCCCACCGCCAACAGCAGCAACCCCGTGCCGCGCACCCAAAGCTGGACATAGGAAGAAGGGGGCGCTCCCTCCTGGGAGGCCCGGGCCGGAATGGGGAACAGAAACAGTATGGCGGAAAGATATGCAAGCGGACTTTTGAGCTTGGTCACGGAATCCTCCCGGACTATCACAGCTAGGAATGGCAATAACAGTTACGCGCTCCCTTAAATTACTTACCCTCGGGCCCGCCGGGAACCCGCCCCCCCTTGCGGATCCGGCCAAGATGGAGGTTCATCGCGGAGTGTGTATAATTTGGGAACGATTCACCGCTGCCGCATCCTCCGGCCTATTCCCGGGAGCCCGTGTCCATGCCCGCTAAAAAAACCTTGATCCGCTGCCCCTGGGTTTCCCTGGACAAACCCGACTACGTAGCCTATCACGATGAAGAGTGGGGCGTGCCCGTGCACGATGACACCCTCATCTTCGAATTCCTGACCCTGGAAGCGGCGCAAGCGGGCCTCAGCTGGTATACGGTGCTGCGCAAGCGGGAGAACTACCGCGCCGCCTTCGCCGGCTTCGATCCCGCCAAGGTGGCCCGCTTCAATGCCGCCAAGGTGGAAAAGCTGATGGACGATGCCGGCATCATCCGCAATCGCCTGAAAATCCTGGCGGCCATCAACAACGCCAAACGCTTCCTGGAGGTGCAAAAGGAGTTCGGCACCTTCGACGCCTATATCTGGGGCTTCACCGGCGGCAAAACCGTGAACAACAAGGTTCGGGGCAAGGGCGATTATGCCTCCACCAGCCCGGAATCGGACGCGTTGAGCAAGGACCTGCAAAAACGGGGTTTCAAGTTCGTGGGTTCCACCATCATCTACGCGCATATGCAGGCCACGGGCATGGTGAATGACCATATCGTTGCCTGCCATCGCCATGGCAAGGTGGGCAAGCCCCGGGCAGCCTTTAGGCCCTGATCGGGTCCGAACCGGCTATTCGGCCCGATTGAACGGATTCTTCCCTGCTAACGCGGAAGCGTTTTCATACCTTAGCGTGCCGAGGCGCTCACCACATGGCAACCGTATCCAGACTCGATAGAACGCAAATCCTTCCCATCGCGCTGGAAACGGCCTGGGCCTTCGGAACCCCCTGAAACATGCCGGCTACCCCCGTCCACGCCACGTTGGTCTGGTTCCGCCTGGACCTGCGCCTGTCCGATCATCCCGCCCTGCATCAAGCGGCCCGACGCGGCCCGGTCATCCCCGTATATATCGATGAAGACGCGTCCGGTAGCGGTCGGAACGGGAACGAATGGGCCCCCGGAGCCGCTTCCCGCTGGTGGCTGCATCATTCCCTGGCCTCCCTGGATGCCGATCTGCGCGCCAGAGGCGTCCGCCTAATCCTGCGGCGGGGCGACCCGCTCGCGGTGCTGCGTGATCTGATCCGGGAAACCGGCGCCGAGGCCGTCCACTGGAGCCGCCGCTATGAACCCGCTCTGGATCTGCGGGATCGGAAAATCGCGCAGGCGTTGCGCGGCGATGGCGTCGAGGTAGAGGCATTCGCCTCCGCCTTGCTGTTCGAACCGGAAAGCATACGCACGCAAACCGGAGGACCTTACCAGGTTTTCACCCCGTATTGGCGCGCCTGCCTGGCGGCTTCGGAACCCCTGCCGCCCTTGCCCGAGCTCGAAAGGATACAGGCACCCGAGGCCTGGCCCGACTCCCTGGATCTCCGCGCTCTGGACTTGCTGCCGCATATCGCTTGGGCCGGCGGGTTGGCGGAAACCTGGCGGCCGGGATCGCAGGGCGCCCGCGCGCTGCTGGGCGATCGCCTGGACGCGGGTCTGAACGCCGGACTACGCGCCTACGCCTCCGACCGCGATACGCCCGCCGCGGAAGGCACTTCACGCCAATCGCCCCATCTCCATTTCGGTGAAATCGGCGTGCGGGAAATCTGGGCCGCGGTGCAAGGACGACTGGACGCCGGGGATGGCGATGCCGCGGGGAGGGCCTCCCTGCTGGCTTATCAACGGCAATTGGGTTGGCGCGAATTCGCGCATCATCTGCTGGTGCATTTCCCCCGCACCCCGGTTGAACCGCTCCGATCCGGATTCGCAGCCTTTCCCTGGCGGCGCGATGCGGCGGGCTTGTGCGCCTGGCAAAGGGGCAGGACGGGATATCCTTATGTGGATGCCGGCATGCGCCAGCTTTGGGCCACGGGCTGGATGCACAACCGCGTGCGCATGGCCGCCGCGTCTTTCCTGGTGAAGCATCTCCTCATCCCCTGGCAGGACGGCGCTCGCTGGTTCTGGGACACTTTGGTGGATGCGGACCTGGCCCAGAACACCCTCGGTTGGCAATGGGTGGCGGGCTGCGGAGCCGATGCCGCTCCCTACTTCCGGATTTTCAATCCCGTGACCCAGGGAGAGCGGTTCGATCCGGAGGGCGCCTATATCCGCCGCTGGGTGCCCGAGCTGGCGCGCTTGCAGGGCAAGTGGATCCATCGACCCTGGGAGGCTCCCGCCTCCGCGCTGAATGCGGCCGGCTTGGTACTGGGCGGCGATTATCCCCTGCCGGTTGTCGACCATGCGCTGGCCAGGGCGCGCGCCCTGGCCGCCTACCAGACTTTTCGCGACTGACAGACCCTACGCGACCGGCCTTTCACCAACCCCGCGGGATTGCGCCGCGCGCAGGTACCCCGTTTCCCCGCGCCGTCCGCTGATGGAGGAAACCCCGCATGTTTTTAGATTTGCATGCGCCCGGGTCCCGGCAGCGCCAAGTCGGCGCGCTTGGGAAATGGCGCATTCGGGAGGGCCTTTTGGAAGCATCGGGATTATCGGGAACGCAGGCGGCTAAGGCGACGGATGCCGGCGTGGATCTTTACTCCGAACAATCCGGCATCCATGGCCTGGGCGTATTCACGCGAGCGGCCATCGCGGCCGGGACCTTCGTGATCGAATGCCAAGGCATCCTGAGGCATAAGGACGAGGTGGTGGAAGGCATGCGCGCCTTGCAGATCGGTCCCGAGACCTATCTGGCGGAGGATCCCGAGAATCCGCGCCTGGACGATTTCATCAACCACAGCTGCGCGCCCAACGTGGGATTCACGGAAGGGTCGCCCAAGCTTTTCGCGCTCCGCCCCATCGCCGCCGGGGAGGAATTGTTCTGGGACTACCGCACCAGCATCAACGAACCCGGTTGGGCCGTACCCTGCACCTGCGGCGCGCCCGCTTGCCGCGGCAAAATCCAGAGCTATTGCGATCTTCCCGAATCGGAGCGGTTCCGTTTGCGCGGAATCGCGCTGCAATACTTGCGCTAATCAGTCCCGGTTGAGGTTCCAGGGGCATCATTCCCCTGGCTGCCGAACGTTCCCCTTGCCGCCCCCCGATGCCACCGCCTAAAATTCCTACATCCCGAACCGGCTCTTGCCGGCGGGATGGGGGCTTACGACGATGAAAGCCATCGCATTCGCGATTTGCGTATGCCTGGGTGCGCCATTGGCCCGGGACGATAGCGCGCGCGCGCCGGCCGCGAAGCCACGGCCCAAATCCAAAGTCGTCGACCTGGATTTCGGCGAGGATGAATCCCCGGCCGCCATCGGTTCCAGCGGCGAAGGTGCTTCCGGAACCCGGCCATGGGTATATTGGGCATTGGGAGCCTCTGCGGTGGCCGCCGGGATCACCTGGTATTGGCTGGAAGACCGGTCCCCAACGGCGGAGACCGAGCGCAAAGAGCAGGTCTTCACCGATCAACGCCCCTGACGCAAGCCTCGGCGAAATACCGTAGCCCGGCGACAATCCCTTAGCCCCGCGACAATCCCTTTGGCTGCCGCTTGAACCAATCCGCGCGCCTAGCGCTTGAACCGCGATCCGAAAAAAACGGCGAGTCCGGAAGTGACGGCAATGACGACCGCTACCACCAACAGAAAGCCATGGGGACTGGAACCGAGCGGGATACCCCCCACATTCATGCCGAACAGACCCGCCACCAGATTGATGGGCAAGGCCATCACCGTCACTATGGTGAGGATGAACAAGGTGCGGCCCGTCTGCTCATTGATGAGCGCGCCGACTTCTTCCTGCAGCAATTTCACGCGCTCGGCCAAGGCGGAGGAGTCCGATACCGCGGTGGAGAATTCCTCCGCCGCTTGGCGCAAATCCTGAAGGTCTTCCCCACCGATCCAATCCGGGGGACGGCTGAGCAGGCGGAACAAAGCGGCTGGTTCGGGTGCCAGCAGACGCTGGAACCGCACCAGCATGCGCCGCAACGATCCCATGTCCCTGCGATTGGTGGATATGCGATTGTCCAGCAAACTGTCTTCGATGGCGTTCACGCGCGCTGTGGAAAGACGCACGATATCGACGAGCACGCCAGCCTGATCGCGCAGCAGATGCGCCAGTAATTCCGTGGATGATCGGAACAGATGGCCGCCGCGCACCGCCGCGCGCAGGCGATCCACGGAACGCAACGGCTTGAGCCGGGCGCTCACCACCAATTGCGGATTGATGCACAAGATCACGGTGGAAACGCAGGCGGGATCGAAGGTGAAATCGAAAAGCACGTCATGGACCACCGCCACCAATGATCGGCCCTCTTGCTCCAGCCGCGTCGATCCCGCTTCCTCATGCAGGCATTCGTGGAAGGATTCGGGCAGATCCAAATGGCCGCGCATCCAACGTTCCGAGGCCGCGCTGGTCGCGAAGTGCAACCATAGGAAGGAACCGGGATCGCCTGTCGTGACCGCCGCGATCTTATCCGCCAGGGCACCGGCTTCCACGGTCACGGCACTCATTCCGGGCGCGAATAAATAGCCCCATACCAGGCCGTTCCTATCGGCGCCATATCCGCTCGCAGGGGCGCTCCCGGAACCGTTGACGGACGCGCCGCTTTCGCCGGATTCAGGAATTAGGGGGAGGATTTCCGGACCGGTTTTTTCCATCGCAGACGCGCCTTACCATGCGCCGGCCGGAAAGCGATCGGCGCTTAATCGCCAAGATAAAAGCGGAAGGCGGGCAAGATAGACCTTAAACCGGGTTGCAATCGTATTGAAACAAAACTGGCCTACCTTAATGGGGGTTTGCCATCCAACACGAGAATGCCTTATGGTTGGGAATGCCCGCTTTTAATGCCCGAGTTGATATTTTCGCAAAGGATATTCGCGACCGAGCGCGACCAGCCTAAAGCGCTCGGATATACCCAGAAACGCTAACAAGCAAACAGGGGTTAAGGATTCAGGAGCACGGTGTTGTGGAAGTCCACATATACCGCTATATGCTGCCTCAGGCAATCCGCCTTCTTGGTCGTGCACCAGGTCCTTCGAAAGAGGCGATTGATATTGGCCCGCAGCATCGCGAAGGTATGGTTCAGCGAGAACAGAGGATCATAACGCAGCTTCTTCAACTCTCCCTGACCCGTCACGCATCCTCGGCCTCCCAAGTGGCGATGATGCTTAGCCCCGTGAAAATTCAGCCGCACTAGTACCGGGTATAAGGGATCCTCATCGGAACGGAAAACGGTCTTCTTATCCAGCACTATCCGGATTGTGTCGAATAGTCTTTGCAGCGCCTTTGGCCGCGCATTCGGACGCCGGCCGTACTTCTTCCTGGAGATCCCGGCCAACAGGCCCGAGGCGGGAATGGAGGAGACTTCGAAGCCCAGTATCTTCCGCGTTCCAGCTTCCACGGCCATGGAAACGGCCAGGGGCTTGCACTTGGTGTGTTCTATCGTGATGAGATCATCGAATTGCACCTCGGCGACTTTGGGGAGTTTGGCGAGCATGTGTTCCTGATTCTCCTGCGCCGCCTTGGCAAGGAACACCAATTTCCGCGCAACGGTGATGCGATGGATATTCAGAAGCAAGGCAATTCGGCGTTGCGATACACCGGAGCTAAGGAGCTTGGCCACTTCGGGGTTGACCCGACGTTTGTTCTGCCGATAGGCGGGCTGGAACGTCGAGGCGGAGAAATAGGTATTGCAGGTACGGCAAACCCAGCGTTGGATTGTTTTGGACTCGGAGGCGCGGAAGAAGGTGCCGTGCTTGTGCAGTAGCGGGGAGGGACATTGGGGATTGGCGCATCCTGGGACCATGAGCACGTCCCAAGGTAGCGGCCAGGCGGAACGGCGTCTGGGACCGTAATCACATTACGGCGCCCCCACTAGGGTAGGCCAGTTGTCATCCGTTGCGGAGCTTATAGTCCTCATAGCCGAAATGCCGCGCCACTTGCAGCCGCCCGTCCGCGGTCCATATGCACAGGGACGGAAGGGGCACGCCGTTGAAGGTGGTGTTCTTGACTATGGTGTAATGGATCATGTCCTCGAACACCAGCTTGTCCCCGATTTGCAGGGGCCGGGAAAAGCTGTAGTCGCCGATCACGTCCCCCGCCAGGCAGGTAAGGCCGCCCAGGCGGTAGGTATGCGCCAGCTTGCCCGGTTCGTCCGCGCCGCGTATCTCCGGGCGATATGGCATCTCCAGGGTATCCGGCATATGCGCCGTCGCGGAAGTGTCCAGGATGGCGATGTCCATGCCGTTCCGGACTATATCGACCACGGAGGAAACCAGCGGCCCCGTGCGCCAGCCCACCGCTTCGCCGGGCTCAACGTATACGTCCAGCCCGTGCTTGTCGCGAAAGGTCTTGATCACGCGGATAAGGCGTTCCACATCGTAGCCTTCCTTGGTGATATGGTGGCCGCCCCCGAAATTGACCCACTTGAGGCCGGGCAGGAAGCGCCCGAAGAGCCGTTCGAAAGAAGCGACCACGCGCTCCAAGGTGTCCGAGTTGTTGCCGCAATGGGCGTGGAAATGCAGGCCGTCTATCCCGTCCAGTTCATCCGGGCGGAACTCCTCGCTGGTCACGCCCAGGCGCGAGTTGGAGAAGCAGGGATCGTAAAGCGGGGTCTTGACTTCAGAATGGCCGGGGTTGACCCGTATCCCGCAAGAGACGTAGCGGCCGGGCTTCCCTCCGGTGCCATCGCGGGCGGCCATGATCTGGGGCTTGAAGCGCCGCCATTGGCTGAAGGAGTTGAATACGATATGATCGGCGATGGCCAGGACTTCCGGGAACTCTTTGTCGGTGAAGGCCACGGAATAGACGTGCACTTCCTTGCGCATCTCCTCCTTGGCCAGGCGGGCCTCATGCAAAGAGCTGGCGGTGGCGCCATGCAGCACCTCGCGCACCCATTGGAAGCTGCTCCAGAAGGCGAACCCCTTGAGGGCCAGGATGATCTTCCCGCCCGATTCCTGCTGCACGCGATCGAGCAGCCGGAGATTGCGCTTCAGTAGCGCTTCCTCCAGGACATAGGCCGGGGTGGGCACCAGGGAAACATCGAGCGGTTTTCCGGTCAGTTGGGCGGGCGTTGCGGCGGAGGCCGCCGGGGTCGGTTCAGACATGCTTCAAATATCGTAGTTGACGGTTTCGATCCACGGCAGGCCGCGCACCAGCAGCTCCTGCATGAAGGGATCGGGATCGAGCTCTTCCACGTTGAATACGCCCTTGCCCTTCCATTTGCCTTGCAGCATCATCATTGCCCCTATGAATGCGGGCACGCCGGTGGTGTAGGAAATCGCCTGATTGTCGGTCTCCTTGTAGGCTTCCTCATGATCGCAGACATTGTAGACGTAGAGGTTCTTGGGCAGGCCGTCCTTGATACCGTCGATGACGCAGCCGATATTGGTCTTGCCCTTGGTGCGCGGGCCCAGCGAGGCCGGATCGGGAAGCAAGGCCTTCAGGAATTGCAGCGGTACGATTTTCTGGCCTTGGAAGTCGATAGGATCGATTCCCGTCATGCCGACATTGCCCAGCACGCGCAAATGCGTCAGGTAATTCTCCGAAAAGCTCATCCAGAAGCGGATGCGCTTCAGGCCCTTGAGGTTCAGTGCCAGGGATTCCAGCTCTTCATGGTACATCAGGTAGATTTCCATCGGTCCCAGCTCGGGCGCGTCGAAAGTCCTATGAATGGCCATGGGATCCGTTTCCACCCATTTGCCCATTTCCCAGTATTTGCCCCGGGCGGTGACTTCGCGGATGTTGATCTCGGGGTTGAAATTGGTGGCGAAGGGATGGCCGTGATTTCCCGCGTTGCAATCGATGATGTCCACGTTGTGGATCTCGTCGAAATGGTTCTTCATGGCATGCGCGCAGAAGATGTTGGTGACGCCGGGATCAAAGCCGCAACCCAACAAGGCCATGATGCCGCGCTCCTTGAACTTGTTGCGGTAGGCCCATTGCCATTTGTATTCGAACTTGGCTTCGTTGGGCGGCTCATAGTTGGCCGTATCCAGGTAGTCCACGCCCGTTTCCAGGCAGGCGTCCATGATGGTCAGGTCTTGGTAAGGCAGTGCGGTGTTGATGACCAGCTTGGGCTGCACGCGCTTGATGAGCGCCACCACTTCCTGGGTCTTGTCCGCATCCACCTGCGCGGTCTCGATCTTATATCCGGGCCGGCGTTTGAGGATCTGATCCTTGATACGTTCGCAGCGCGACACGGTGCGGCTGGCCAGCACCAGACTCGAAAAGACCTCCGGGGCCTGACTGCATTTATGGGCGACCACGCCCCCCACCCCGCCCGCGCCAATCATCAAAACCTTGCTCATTCCGCAGCTCCTTTTGCCGGCCCGGGGATAACCCTGACAGCCCATGCGGGGGCCAACCATGGCTGCCCGCCGTAAAACCGCTTTCAATTTAGAATTGTTGCGGCTCCCAGGGGACCTGAAAGCGGCTCCGGAAACCGCGTTGCAACCTGCCCCGCCCTGCCGCCTGGGTCGGCAACCAGTTGGTCATGGTTGGGAGCCCCGAGGAATGAAGGTTGGGGAAACCTGGGGCGATCGGCCGTTGCGGTGGGAAACCGGCCAGCTTAAAAACGGGAAGGGAAGAAATTGGCGTAGGGCCGCGGTGTTGAAGCCAAGGGACGTCGACCCAGGGCATCGCGATATTGGGTTCGAGGAGCGGACGCCAGCGCACGGTGCTCCGCACGTATTCCCGCCTCCATGCTCCCGAGTTTCAGGGTGGCCAACCCGCCCTCCAGATCAGCTATCCAGGTTCCAGTCCCCACGCCAGCGTCCAACCGCACGTTGAACAGGATATTGCCCTGCATGGTGGCATAGAAATAATAGTGGAAGGAGGTCTCCGATTGAAGTGAGGTTTCGAGGATGGAAAATGTGCGCCCGCCGATGGTTTTGGTCGATTGGGCCTCGACTTTCATGAAACTGGAGTAAGCGGCTATGACACTCGCGATATATTGTTCCGGCGTCTTGGTCTTTCCCCCTTCGGGATCGCAATTAGGGGTGATGACCGCACCACTTTTTACCTGCGCCATCCAATTGGCCGACAATTCGACTCCAGGCCCTGAATAATGGGTCCAGGTATCGGGTAGCATCATGGAAAAATTGGGATCGCTTACCACATTCGCCGAAGCGTGGGATACCAGGACGAAAGGGATAATCAATGACCATTTCAGTCGATTGGAGAAGCTCAGGGACGATCTATTGGGACGCATGATTCTTCCTTGTAATTTCAGGCACACAAATATTTCAATATTCCACGGGCGAGTTTAAACTAAACTCTTGCCGCGGGATCCGCAACCTTGCCCAAAAGCCCTGTAATTCCGTCCGGCATAGGACGCCTAAAAAACAAATATCTTTGCTTCAGAGTGCGGAGAATCTTGGCGTTGCGATGCGCCGGGCGTCCAAAGGGCGGCGCCCCAGTATATCCCTTTCCTCCCTTCCTAACACGGGCTCCGGCACTCTGATTGCTGAACGGATGCCGGCATTGACCCCTGCCAGGTTCAGAGTCGCCAACGCGCTTTCCATATCTGCGGGGCGCGTCTCCCCTTTCTTGCTGTTCATCGTCAGGTCAAAGCGTATATCCCCTTGTACCGTGAGGCAATGGTAATACCAAAGGAATGTATCCCCGGTAGGGAATGTGGTTTCCAGGCAGGCGACCGGGCGGCCACCGATGTTCTTTGCGGATCGACGCACGACAGTATAGACCTTGCTTGTGCTTGCGACGATGTTATCCATTATCATTTCAGCGGTTTTACCGTTGCCTCCGGTCGAATCCAATGACGGCACCAGGGACGTATAACCGCCATAGGTCATCCAGTTATCATCCAATGTGACGGAACCATAGCTATATGTAATCCAGCCGGCGGGAAGGGTATAAGAATAGCCGGCTCCCTTCACCTCAATGGCGGCTGCATGCGTTGCCAGTATGAGGGGAATGAATAATGCCCAAAACAATCGATGGGGGAATAGTGGGGACAGGGTATTGGGAGCCATAATTCTTCCTTGTAATTTTAGACACACAATTTTTCCAAATTAAGACGGGCGAGTTTAAACTAATCTCTTGCCCTGGGATCCGCAAGCTCGCCAAAAGCCCTTTAATTCCGTCCCGCTCGAAAGAATAGCGTCGCTTCGTTGACGAATAGGTTTGCGCATGCCGACCTCGGAATGCCTGAAATCCATTTGCAATGCGGCTCCATGGTTTGGGTTTTCACCGCCTACCCGTATTCATTTCCCCTCGCATGTTGAGAATGCTAATTTGTCATGATTAGAGAAGGGACCGATATGGAAACCTACGAGATTCTGGCCTCCAAAGAGTGCATTCCCTGCAAAGGCGACGTTCCGGCCCTGAAAGGTTCGGATCTCGGGGATCTTGCCGCCCAATTGCGGCATGGATGGTCCGTGGTCGAAGAGCATCACCTGGAAAAGCAATACACCTTTCCCGACTTCAGCCAGGCCCTGGCCTTTACCAATAAAATAGGCGCCGTCGCCGAGGCCCAGGGGCATCATCCCGATATCATGTTGGGCTGGGGGAAGGTTGTCGTCACCATCTGGACCCACAAAATCGAGGGGCTCACCGAAAGCGATTTCATCCTCGCGGCCAAGATCGAATCGCTACCCCGTGGCACCTGAAAAACGCGGGCGGCCGGGAAGATTCGCACGGCGTTCCGAAGCCACGGGAAACCGCTTTGCGCCCCTTCTGAGCGGCCGGCATCTCATTCACAGGCTGATCTGGATCGAGGCGTTCTGCTTCGCCCTGATGGTGATCTTCATCTCCGTCGATGACGAGTACCTGATCCCGAGACTGCTCCCCATGATCGTCAGCGGGAGCCCTCACTATTCACCCCAAACCATCGCAAGCCTGTTGGATTCTCTCGGAGTGCTGGCGTTGTTCCTGCTCGCCGTCAATATCCAACTGAAGGTGTTGAACAAGATCAAGCTGCTGGAAGGCATGCTCAGCGTATGCGCGAATTGCAAGAAGGTCCGCGACGGAAAGGACACGTGGAGCCCCATCGAGGAATACATCCAAAAGCGGAGCCATGCGGACTTTTCCCATACCATTTGCCCGGATTGCGGGGTCAAACTATACGGCGATTTATACTTGAAGGCGAATGCGAACCCTGAAAATAGGGCCTCTTGAGGGCGTAGGGGCGAAGTTCCGGGCGACCTGGGGGCTTATGGATTCGTCCGCGAGAAGGCTTCGGAGGAAAGAACATATAGTCGAGTCGTTGGATGCCGCTTCAAGTCCAGGGGGCTGCGTCCAAGGATATCCCGAACCGCACGCTCGCCGGCGCTTACGGACGGTCGGATTGGAACACGGATGCCGGCGCTGATGCCATTCAATTTCAGCCTTGCCAGCGCGCTTTCCAAATCCGCCACTCGCATCTCCCCGTCTTTGCTGGACAAGTCCAAGCCGAACATTTTCAAGGTTAAGGAAACCATGCCTTGCACGGTAAGGTAGTCGTAATAATTCAGAACTTGGGAACCGCTTTTGAGACTGTATTCCAGGCAAGAAAAAGCCCGACCCCCGATGTTCTTAACGGATCGCTTACCGATTTCAAAACCGCCGGAAACCACATCGGCGGCAATTTTATCCATCAGCTTCTCCGCTGTATTACTGACTCCTCCGATTGAGTCGTATTCCGGCTTTATCGTTGTTGAGTTTTCAGGGTAAACCATCCAGTTTTGATCCAAAGTGACATATGGCGGATAGCTGTAAGGCACCCATCCATCCGGAAGCGTGTAAGAGTAGTTGGCGGAAGTGACCTCAATGGCCGCAGCATGCGTTGCCAGAACGCACGGGACGAATAATGTCAATGCGATTCGACTCGAAAAAATAGAGCGGGAGGATTTTAAAGTCATGATTTTCTGCCTCTTATGCTTAGGTGAATATGCCTGCGCGGGCAAAGTCAAGTCTGGCCAAAATTAAGTTATCGATCCGGAATTCGCCAGCTTTTTCGGCCCTTTACGAACAAAGACTACTGGCCGTTACAATCCGGATATTGTTTAGAAACGTTACAATTAACAATCCGGAAACACCTTCGAATCACGGGAAAGTACCGAGGCGCCTATTTCAACGGAAGGGTTTCCCCGGAAGGGGTCTATAACGACCCATATGCCCGCGCTGCTTCGGCGCGGCAGATTGTTTGCGCGCCCCTTAGATGATCTCGACCGGCTTCCCCGTCTTCGCCGAGGCGTAAATCCCGTCGATGATCTTCATCAGCTTCACCGCCTCTTGCGGCGTATTCAGCGGCGCTTCCTTGCCTTCCAGGGTCAGCACGAAATTCTTCGCGGCGCGGAGGCGGCCCATGGACTCGTCCGCGGGTACGATGATGGAGCGGTTGACCGGACGTCCGTGTTCCTGGGTATACAGTTCGCATTCGTCGCTGCTGGTGGCGTCGATGCCATCTACGTCGAACAGGCGGCGCACCATGCCTCCCGCCTTCTGGCCCTGGAAAACCACGGAGACTTCCTCGCGCTTGTTCATTTCGGCCCAGGAGTTGCGCAGGCTCAGGACCTGGCCGCTCTTGAAGGTAACGAATCCATGCGCCGCGGCCTCCACGTCGGTCACGCCATCCTTGATGTCCGGGATGCTCCACGGCCCCTTGAACTCATTATTGTCGATAAAGTCGCTGAAGGTCTGCGCCAGCACATAGGCCGGCTCGGGATATTGCATGAAGTGCAGGGCCAAATCGATCATGTGGAGCAGATCGATCACCGGTCCGCCGCCGGACAGCGTCTTGTTGGTGAACCAACCGCCGAAACCGGGGATGCCGGTGCGGCGGATCCAGGAAGCCTGGGCGGAATTGATGCGGCCCACGGCCCCGGCCTTGACGTATTCCATCATGGCGTAGGACTCGGGCCGGGCGCGGTTGTTGAAATTGAACATCAGGGTCTTGCCGGCTTCCTTGGCCGCCTGGGCCATGGCTTCCACGTCCGTGGCGCGCAGGGCCGGAGGCTTTTCGCAGAAGGCGTGCTTGCCGTTCGCCAGGGCTTCCAGCACCAGGGGATGGTGGAAGGCGTTGGGGGTGATGATGGAAACCGCGTCCAGATCCTTCAGTGACGCATACATCTCCTTCGCGCTGGCGAAGGATTTGTCCACGCCGTACTTTTCCGCCGCCCGCTTTGCCGCGTCCGCGTTCATGTCCGCGATGGCCACCACTTCGGCCCCGCCGCTCCGGAAACCGGGAATGTGGTAGGATGCCATTCCGCCGGCGCCGATGATTCCGATTTTCAATGCCACTGTTCCCGTCCTTTACACTTACCGCGCTTACCGCATGCTTTCCCGGCCGAAATCAGGCCTTCATCCTGGTCCATTTGCTCTTCGACTTGCCGCTCGCGAGCAGAGCCTCGATGAACGCGACGCCGATCACGCCGTCATCGGCGCTGGGATGATCGCAGGCGGGAATCTTCTTCCCGGCCAGTTCCGCCCGGATCCCTTTGTAGGCTTCCCGGTAGATGTTGGCGAAGGCTTCGATATACCCGTCCGGATGGCCCCAGATGAGCCTGGCGGCGCCCTGGGCCTCCTTGCAGAGATTGCTGTTGCCCTTGGACCAGCGCGTCTGCGTCCCGGCGGGATCCTTGACGATCAGGTAATTGGGATCTTCCTGGCGCCATTCCAGGCCCAGCTTGGTGCCGTACACGCGGATGCTCAGGGGATTCTCCTCGCCCGCGGAAATCTGTGAAGCGTACAGGATACCGCGCGCGCCGCCCTTGAAATGCAGGAGCAGGTTGCCGTCGTCCTCGAGCCCATTGCCTTTGACGAAGGTAGTGAGATCGGCGCATACCTCTTCGATTTCCAAACCGGTTATGTAGCGCACCAGATTCTCGCCATGCGTGCCCAAATCGCCCATGCAGCCGGATCCTCCCGCGATCTTCGGATCCATGCGCCACATGCCGATGGAATTGCCGGGGCTGGTGATGAGCCCGCTCATCCATCCCTGCGGGTATTCGCATACCACCTTGTTGATTTTGCCGAGCTGGCCGCTTTTCACCATATGGCGCGCTTGCTTGACCATGGGATAGCCGGTATAGTTGTGCGTGAGCGCGAAAACCTTTCCGGTCTTTTCCACCAGCTTGCGCAGGGCTTTGGCGTCCGCCAGGGTGGTGGTCATGGGCTTGTCGCAGATGACGTTGAAGCCCGCTTCCAGGAAGGCTTTGGCAACCGGGAAGTGCCCGTTGTTGGGGACGACGATGGAGACGAAATCGATGCGCTTATCGGCAGGCAGCTTGGCTTCCTTCTCCGCCATCTCCTCGAAGCTGCGGTAGACGCGGGAGGGATCCAGCCCCAGTTCCTCACCGGACTTCTTGGACTTCGCCGGATCGCGCGAAAACGCGCCCGCGACGAATTCGGCCTCGTTGTCCAAGGTGGCCGCCATGCGATGCACGGGGCCGATAAAAGCGCCGACGCCGCCCCCGACCATGCCGCCCCGGAGTTTTCGATTAGCCATGTGATGAACCTTTCTTCATTGTCTGCGATTCGTGGATATGGGATGACAACACGCGGCCGACTGAACGGGACCAGGAGCCTGGCCCCGAATGCTTATGACCGGTACGCTTCGCGGCCGATCCCCTGCACGGGGATGTCCTGCGATTTGAGCACTTCGTTCTGCAAGGCGAACATGCATGCGGCGGCCTCGTCGATTTTGCGCGTGAACGCCAGCGACCCCTTCAGGATGGGTTTCAGCTTCTCCTTGTCCTGGATGCGGGCCAGCGGATATTCATGCTCCACCACCAGGGGGGTGTTCGCCACGTCCAGATCCAGCAACTCGCGCGCGGCCAGCTGATGATCCAGCCAATCCACGCTGCGGTTCTGGAGATAGGCCAGCGGATCATGCTTGGCGGTGCCCGGCAGTTCATGCTGGCTGTAGGATACCTGCTTTTTCCAGGCATTCACCAGATCGGCGGGATTCTCCGAGATCTTGCCGTTCTTCCAATCGCCGCGCTGGGCGACCTGGCCCTGATAACCCCAAGCGGCCACGCCCTTGGAATCGATGACCTGTCCCTTGACGTGGAAGCCCGCAATCAGGAAGCCATAGCCCTGATCCTTGAGGTACTGGAAGATGGAACGCGTGTCCATGCCCATCAGGATGGAATGCGAGGGATCGTAATGGATGCGGAATTGATCGCCAACGCCGTGCTTCTCGCAGATCTTGTGAAGGGCGATCCAGGCGCCGGGCACATGGCCTATGTTGTTCACCCACAGGTCGGTGGGGTTCCAGCCGGGCATGGGGCACTGCTCCACGCGGTATTGCAGGCCGCGCGCCTTGGCCTCTTTCAGCAGGGGCACGAACACCTTCTCGAACATGTCGTAGTTCTGATCCATGCTGAGCTTTATGTTGCGGCCGATGAATCCGCACACGGCCTTCACGTTCAGGGCCACGGCCGCGTCCATCGCGCGGATCATGAAGTCATGCTTCTTCTTGCGGATCCCTTCGTCATCGTGGAGCAGGTTGTCGAAATAGGAGATGTCGGTAAGGCCCACGCGGGTTTCCTTGATGGCCGCCAATACGCGTTTGGCGCGATCCTTGTCGAAAGGCTTGCGCAAATCCAAGGTGTTGGCCACCGGATCGAGCATGGCTTCCTGAGGGATGTCCGATTCCGAGGGATGCAACGCGGAAGAAAGCTGTACGTACTCGACCTCCAATTCGCAGGCGAACTGAAGCCAGTCCTCGATGGCCTTGTCCGGATCCGGATCGCGAACGCTGCGGGGGGTCAGTTCCTGCAAGGCGGCGGTGAGCACGCCCATCTTCATGAATTTCGGTTCGAAGGATTTCACGGCCATGGAATTTTCCTTTCAAAGACTCGGTTGGACCAAGCTACCGGCGGCTATAGAACGCGCATTGCGTTGCTCCCCCCGCAGGCAGGGGTGATATATAGATTAATGCGCCGAACGGGGTCAAGGGCGGGGAAAATCCGCCCGCAAACTTCCGCCCGGAGGAGGCGGATACCGACGTGACCGACAGGCGGCGTGTCCATGCCGTTTTTTTCCATGCCGGCGCGGCTTTTGTACCCAAGCGCCTTTATTTCATTCAGGGTTTCATCGATCGTTTCAAGGCAGCGATTCAGGATTTCCGAAAGGATGCACCGGAACCTTCTCATTCGGGCTTTTTCCCGGCTCCGGACGCGCGCGCCCTTCCGCCCGAGCCCGGGCGGAATACTCGCCCGCCCAGCGCGCCGCATTGGCCAGGATATGCAGGATATCCGCCCGATGGTAGATGGGATAGGTTTCATGGCCGGGGCTGAAATAGAATATGCGGCCCAAGCCCCGCTCGAAAGTGCAGCCGCTGCGGAAGACGTTCCCGCCCTGGAACCAGGAGATGAAAACCACCTGATCGGGTTCGGGAATATCATGCCTTTCCCCATACATCTCATGTTGGTCGATGACGATATGCTCCGGTACGCCCGCGGCGATGGGATGCTGCGGGGCGACAGTCCACAGGATCTCCTTTTCATCCGCTTCCCGCCATTTCAAGGCGCAACTGGTCCCGAGCAACGCCCGGAACACCTTGGCCGCATGACCGGAATGCAGGACCACCAGGCCCATGCCGCCCAGCACCGCGGCCTGCACGCGTTTCACCACCGCGTCGTCCACGCGGTCATGCGCCAGATGGCCCCACCAGAACAGCACATCCGTGGCGTCCAGGGTTTCCGCGCTCAGGCCGTGCTCAGGTTGATCCAGGGTCGCGGTCCCGGCCGAGAGGCCCGGTTGCGCGGAGAAATGCGCCGCCAGCGCGGCGTGGATGCCCTGCGGATAGATTTCCGCGGGCTTGCCGCCCGCGCGTTCGTGGACGAATTCATTCCAGACGGTGACGTTGATGTTCACGGAGAAGAAAGTAATACCGGGATGGACCGGGCGCAAGGCGCCCCGGAGGCGGGAATATCAGGGGATCAAGGATGGACGACGAATTGCAGGCTGGAGCCGTCGTCGGCATGCACGCGCAGGAACATCTCCTGGCGCGATACCGGCAGGCTCCAATTGCCCTTGGCGTTGAGCACGCCCGATCCGATGCGGAACCCGCGGGCGTCGAACGCCTCGATGGCCGTGGGCTTATGCGCGAGAAGCCAGCCTCCACCGAGCTCCCCATTGCGGATCCACAAATCGCGGGAAACCATGCCGACCCGGTTGCGGATACCGGCCGAGGCGCTCAGCTTCAGGGTCTTGATGGCTTCTTCCACGTCCGCGTATGGCGCGGCCACCCCGTTGAGGATGCTCATGCAGGCGAGTGTGAACTGGTACCCACCGGAAGTCAGGTAATAAACGCGGAAGCTCCCGTTCTTCAGAGTGATGGTGAAACCGGCAGCGGCGGAAACGAGCTTGCTCAGCTTGGGCAGGGTATCGTAGGTGTACTTCTGCCAATGCACTTCGTACGCGCCCAAGGTCAGGGTTTTGGAGGAGTCCTTTTTGAGCTCGCCGCCCAGGGAATCGGCAAAGACCAAGGTGAGCGAATCCAGGTTGGGCAAGGTGGAACCGACCGTGGCGCCCATGGTCGCCATCCCGTTCAATCCGCCCGTCTTGGTGATGATATTGGTGGAACCGTCCACCATCTTCCATGAACTGGTGGCCGCCGTCGGCTGGAAGGTGATGGCGAAGTTATCGCCTTTGAAGGTGGCGCCCTGCGCGGAGGCGGCGCGGGGGGCTAGCACGGCCAAAGAGACCAACGCCAAGCCGATGAATTTCCGCATTACCATAAGACTTCCCCCGCCGTTCCAGCGATCATCCCCTAGGATGGCTCCCTATGCAATCCAATATAAGCTTCGCGGAGTCGGTTTCCTTTGGGGTATTGGAAGGATTTCCGGAAATCGCCCGCTAATTTGAGGGCATTGAGGCGGATGTACCGGAAGGTACGTGGCCCGGACGCCTCCGCGTCATTGGATTTCCGTGTACTCCGCATCCTCCACCTCCGTCCCATCCGGGCCGCCCGCCTCCGCG
>JBDSWM010000271.1:0-8961 GCA_039926685.1 Fibrobacteria bacterium
AGGAAGCTGCCGCCGCGATAGTTGAGCAGCCATTCCACGGGATGGCCGCCCGCCACGGACAAATACGCGATGCCATAAGCCTTGAGATGATCGGTTTGGGACAGGTCCATGGGGATGAGCAGTTTGCCGGCGTGCGCGGCCGTGAACAGCAAGAGCAATGAAATCATGGCGGGGATACGCATGGGCTTAAGATACCCATTTCCGGGCACGTTTTCCCGCATCAGGAAACCACTTCTTCGCCGCCGATGGCCACTAGAACGATGTCATGGGCCTCGCTGATGATCTCCTCATATAGGTCGTATTCGGGATCATGGCGCATTTCCAGGGCGATGAAATCCGCCTGCGCCCCGGGCCGCAGCCGTCCCAGTTCTCCGCCCATGCCCAACGCCTTGGCGCCGTTCACGGTGGCCATGGCGATGATGTCGCGTCCGGCCACTTCCGGATTCCCGCGATGGAACTCGGCCATTTCGTCGAACAGGCTGAGTCCGTCATTGGAGGCCAGGCTGTCGGTGCCCAGGCAGATGTTGACGCGGGCCTCCCGGAATAGGGCCAGCGGGAAGCCCTTATGGTTGAAGAATTCCCGGCTGCGGGGGCAATGTACCACGGAGGTTTCCGTTTCCGCCAGGATACGCACGTCGGCCGCGTCAACATGGTTGCAATGGGCGAAAAGCGATCCGCGCGGGATAAGGCCGTTCCGGCTCAGGAAACCGATGGGGCTTTCCCCTCCGGGCAGGCGCAGGGAAGGATAGATGCGCCTACAGAATTCGAACAAGGCGCCGCGCCCTTCCCGGAACATGACCGCCTCTTCCGCGCTTTCGGCCACATGCAAGGTATAGGGGCCGGAGCGCAAGCGGGCGGATTCCGCCACCCGCTTAAGCAAGTCGGGCGAGCAGGAATAAGGCGCATGGCAGGTGATGCCGGGATGGAAGCGATGGCCTGCGGGGGGCAATTCCGCCAATCGACGCAGCGCGGCTTCCACGCGCGCTTCCGAGACCGATGGATCAAGCCCTATCAACTCCAGGTGGGGAAACGATCGGATCGGCAGGCCGGCTAGTTCCGGGAACGATTCGCCGGTATTGCCGACGTCCACGATGGTGGTGGTTCCGTGCTTGAGGCATTCCAGCGCGCCCAGGCGCGCCGCTTCCCGGTATTGCGCGGGCCCGGCGCCTTCCAGCGACTTGCGCAACCGCGATACCCACATTGGGAAGGCTTCGTTGCGGGGGAGCTGCCCGCGCGCCATGCCCAGCTCAAGATGGCAATGCGCGTTGATGAGCCCGGGCAGGATCACCGAATCGGGAAGATCGCGGACGGTTTCCGCCGCCAGTTCCGCCCGGGTCAGTCCCGCTTCCATCTGGGTCCAGGTCGCCACCTGGACCACCCGATCGCCTTTGATCCGCAGGCATCCTCCAGCGATTGGCGGTCCATCCATGGTCACCACGAAACGGGCTCGGTAGATCAATGCTCTTCTTTCCCTAGTCGGGCGCCGTATCCGCGCTGCGACGAGTGCCATCGTAAGCGCAAGGGGCTCAGGCGCAGGTCAAGTCGCCCTCGGGCCACTTGCGTTTACATCCCAGCAACAATAATAGTATCCTAGGACGGGCTTACGGGCAAAGAAGGCAAACCCCCGGTCATGGCCGGGGAGCCCGGTTTCCGGGTATGGAAAGGCGCCGTCGTCGGTCATGGAAAAGAAAAAACAACTGCTGTTGGTCGAAGCCCTCGCGGTCCGCAACGACTCCGGCTTAGGGAGCATGGCCCGGCTTTTCGTGGACGCATTGCGCGGCTTTTCCGATTTCGCCGATATCCACGTGATAGTCCCGCGCGCTTGCCCTTACCGTCCGCCCGACAATTGCCATGTCATCGCCGTGACGGCAAAGCCGCTGCGCTGGTGGATCCAAATCGTCTTTCCGCTGCTGATCATGCGCATGCGCCCGGATGCGGTTTTCTGTCTCGGTCAGACGCTGCCGAATTGGCGGCCGGCTTCGCGTTATGCCTTGGCTGTTCCGGATGCGGGTCCCTTGGAGGATTTGGGTTGGCCAACATCCTCCCATGATGCCTATAATCGCCGCTGGCTGAAGAGCATGGTCCCGCGAGCCGATTCCATCGTGGCCATTTCCGCATTCACCAAGGCCCGGCTGGCTTCCCTCCTTACGCTTTCCCCGGATAAGATCAAAGTGGTCTTTCCCGTCAGGCCTACCCGCTGGAAGGAAAATACGGACCCGCGGCTTCCGGTTGCCGCCTTCTCTCCCGGCAAGCATCCTCCCGGGGAATATTTCCTCGCGATCGGCAACCTCGAACCGCGCAAGAATTTCCCGGGTTTGATCGCCGCTTATGCGCTGCTCAGGAAGAAGCGGCCCGATGCGCCGCCGCTGTACATCGTGGGGCACCTTGCCTGGGGCGCCAGCGAAGCCGCCGAAGCCATCGCCCGGCATGCTATGGAGGACCGCATCCATCTGACGGGATACCTTTCCGATCCGGATCGCCGGGCCTATCTGGAACATTGCCGCTGCTTCATTTCCAGTTCGCTTTATGAAGGCTGGGGCCTGCCGCTTTACGAAGCTTTGGCGGCGCGTAAGGCGTCCATTTATCATGCCGGATCCAGCCAGGAGGAATTCGCGCAGGGTTCGGCATTGGCGGTGGATTGCCGCAATCCCGCCAGTCTCGCGGAGGCGATGGAAAGGCTTTGGTCAGACGCGGAGGCGCGCCGGAGATTGGGCGAGGGTTTGGCGGCGGCGTTCCCGGCGGTAGAGGCCTACGATTTGGAGGACGCATTGCGATCCGTCCTCGCTCCGCTACTTCTGCGGGCCTAGGACCTGCCCTAGCCCTGATCCTGTCCCTTGGCCTTCCCTTTGCTTTTGCCCAAAATGGGATTGCTTCGTTAGGGGCTGCTTCGATAGGCACTGGCTCGCGGTCTCGCAGCGCTGATGGCCACCGTGTCCTCATGGGTGGATCCCCGGCACGAATCCGGCGCGGAGCCAGGATCCAGGGTAACAAGGGAGAGGCGTACCTTCAAAGTGTCCCCGGATTCCCGCGCCTCAGCATGGTTCAGGTATTGGCCGCAGGCCAGGGTATCGATATAAAGGTAGCGGCCCGTTCCAGCCCCGGAATCGACCACGGAATAATGTCCCGAGGAAAAGACATGCGTGACCGAACTGAAAACCCCCGCCAGGCTGTCGTATTCAAATTCGCCCTGCACCAAGGCGGCAGAGTCGGTGATGCTCCCCGCGGAGTTCGCCAAGCGGATCAATTCTCCGGCTCGGAAAACATGGGTTATCGAGGTATCCCTGCCTTCCGCTGAATCCAGCGCGCAATTCGCGGCGGCGGGCAATTGCACCCGGGTCAAAGGGGAATAGGCGGGCGGATTTCCGGAGGCGGCCGAATCCAAATCCATTTCCAATACCTGTGAGCAAGCGTACCCGGGAAAGAATCTGCGGATCAGAAGCTCGGTCGTGGAATCCTTAAGGATGAAACGGCTGCCCGCCGGCACAAAAATCACGCTGTCGAGGCGGATGCCGGTAACTATGGAGGGTTCCCGGTCGACCTCCGATCCCACCCCGCAGCCATGCAAGCCGGGAAGCCCCATGGCCGCAATCAGCATCAAAGCCAAAGTCCCGAATCCGAACGACCGTTGCGAAGAATTCATGCGCGAAAACCCCATCCTCTTCGTACCCATGGCGAATCTATTGAGCTGATCCGAAACGGATCGGGCCGGCCGCGGAATAATCGGCCGGGCTTTCTCCGTCTTTAAGGGTAAGTAATCCCTGTTCCGCCAATAGAAAAACCGCCCGTCCCAAATCCCCGTAATCGACGATCCCGAAACGGTCCAAAGCGGCTGGCGCCAATGCCCCGAAGTCCTCTTCAACCTGGGCATGGAATATCCGGCATAGATCAGCCGCGCGCAAATCGCGGAAGCCCTTTCCCCGGAAGGTGGCCCGCAATATGAGTTGCATCAGGTATTCCAGGCATTCGGGAGGGAAAGGCGGCGGCCCTTGCCCGCCCATGGACAAATAAGCGGCGCGCAAATCAACGGCCATGAGCGGTCCCAGCTTCGCTATCCCGGATATTATCACCTGGCCTGTCTTGCAACCCCAGCCATGCGAGGGGATCGATGAACAAGCCGTCCTTTTCGATCCGCACTTCCAATCCGCGCTCCGTTTCATCCGTCACCGTGATTCCCCCTTCCTCGGCATCCGGGGCCTCCACGAAGCCCAGGGTATCCTGGGCGTTAACCAGGGAACCGTTCTTCCGGCCCGGCCGCATGCGCGTGAATCCCCGGTAATAGGAAAAGATATTCGCGCCGTGATAGATTTTCATCCATTCTTTGCCCGGGTCCGATGGGAATTCCACGATCCTTCCGGGCAGTACGGCTTTCGCAGCGGTTCCTGCAATGGGAAGGAAATCCGCCTGGGGGATCCGGGAGGCATCCGTGAAAGCAACGGCGATATTCCGGAAATGCGAAAAGGGAGGAAGAGGATGGGTCGCGTCCAGGCATTCAGATCCGGCGCATAGCGTTTCCCTTGTTTCTCCCGGCATCTGGCTTTTGTTCAGGACCAGCATTCCGCTCATGCGGCTTTCCTGACGGGGCGCTCCGTGGTCGCTACCCACTTCTGCGGGAGCCCGCCTTCCCGGACGCAGTTCCAGGCGCGACAATTCCAGCGCGGTTCCGCTCGGATTAAGGAGATCGGCACCGGCTTGGCTGCGGGTAAAGCGGGCGTTGTAGCCTCCAGCGTCGTTCAGATTCCACTGCAAAGCCAGCTTTTGAAGGGCGGCCCGCAGCGAACCCAAGGCTTCTGGCTCCATGCCATCCAGGCTCGCGAGACAAGAGTCGAAGCGGGGAGATTGGCATTCCGCCTCCGCATAGGTGGAGTCGGCAGCCCATTGCAATGCGATTGGAACCGGTTTGGCCGCATCGGGGATAGCATCGCCCCATCCGGAAAGCATCTGTTCCGGATGGCGCAGCTTTTGGAAGGCAGGG
The DNA here is from genome assembly GCA_039926685.1 of Fibrobacteria bacterium. Taxonomy (GTDB): domain Bacteria; phylum Fibrobacterota; class Fibrobacteria; order UBA11236; family UBA11236; genus Chersky-265. The sequence continues at coordinate 4,973 of JBDSWM010000271.1, forward strand.
GATGCGATTACCGAATCGAATTTGGCGTAGACCGCGATCGCAATGCCGGCAAGCAGCAGGATTCGCAGGGTTGGCCTCCGTTTAGGAGGCTGATTTACATAACGTGAACGCCGCTGCGGCCGGAAATCCCGATGGGAGATCTTCACCTTATTGCAAGGTCAGATGCAGAGCCTTGTTCTTGCCCTCGTTCACAATCTGATCGACGGAGGATTTTTGCCCGCTCTTGCTCATCTCGATCCGATGGGTGCCGGAAGGCAGCTCGATTTTGGCGGGCGTCTTCTTACCGGTGTTCTTTCCGTCGATGATGATATCCGCGCGGGCCGGGCTGCTGGACAAGAAGATGATGCCGATGGGGCCATCCCCCGGAGCGGGAAGGGCATCGACTATCGCCTTGGATTTGGAGACTGGAGCCGCCTCAGGCTCGGGATCCCGCTGGGTAGACGCGGCTTGAGACTTCATGGGCGAGTCATCGGGATCCTCAAAGTCCTGCTTCCTCTCCACCTTGGGTTCCGGCCTGGGTTTTTCCGGTTCCGGCGTAGGCCTGGTCGCAACGGGTTTGGGAGTAGGCTCGGCCGCTCCTTCTTCCTTTTCAAGATTCACTTCCAATTCATGATCAGGGTGGTTCTTGGGCAGGGTGGTTTCGAAACGTTTAAAGCCGGCCAAACGCACGATGATCTTGTTGGAGTTGTTGCTCAGGGTCACGTCGATAGGCGTGGTGCCTTTCTTCGAGAAATTGATTAAAACTTCCGCGCCGGGAGGGTTGCTGGTAATGTGCAAGCCGGCTTTTGGGACCTGCGCCGTCGGCTCTTCTGAAGGCGCGGGAACCGGGGCCGGCTTTTCGACACGTTTGGGCTTGTGAAAAGCGGTTTTAGGCGCTTTGGGTTCCGGCGTCGGCTTGATAACCGGAGCCGCCGGCTTCGGCGTTACCGCTACGGGAGGTTTGACGGGAGGCTCTACCGGAACCGCCGGAGCAACCGGAGTCGCAGGCGTGGCTGAGGGCGTGATCGGTTCTTGCGCTATTGGCGCAGGGGAAGCGGGCACTGGTTCAACGGCAGTAGGGGCAGGCGGCGTAGTCGGCTCGGGAGTCTTCACCTGCTCCTGGGATGCGGGGTTATCCAGAACCGGTTTTTCCGGGGAGCTCTTGCTGGAAAGGAACCAGAACAATCCGATTCCGATAACCAGTGCCACCACGAAAACGATCAGCTTGGCGGGGAAGCGCGCTTCCTCGGCCAATCCACCGGATCTTGAAGGGGGGACATTTCCGTAGGCGCCGTATTTTTCCCCTTCACTGACGGGCGGTTCCGGGTTTCTCTCCGGAACATAGGTTTGGCGGTTCTGGACCGGCTCCTCGTCCTGCTCGGGAACCTCCCTGCCGCCTACGCGGCGACCCTGCTGCTTCCGTGCGTTAGGGCTGCGCATGCGTTCCTGGGAAGGCTTGCGTTGGCGCGGATCTGGCAGTTCATCTTCACCTGTATCCGCCGGCGGATTCTGGGATGGATTCTCATAGTCCGAACCACCTTGGGCTCCGACTGGCGCCTGCGGTTGGCTTAGGGTACCGAATTGGCCGATCGGCAATTGCACGGTGGGGAAATCGAAATTCGGCGGGGCCTGATTGAAATTCTGGTTGCCCTGGCCGGGAAAGGTCGGGGTGGTGTTGGCCATCCCGCCGAATGCCTGGTTGTTGAAATTGTATGCCGGAGCCGGTTGGGCTGGCGGAAATCCCTGCGCCGGCGGTTCCGGAATTTGCGTGCTTCCAAAGCCGGGGGGATTGAACGCCGGGTAGTTGGTTTCCGGTTCCCGCGGTTTGGGGGTGGGAGTGAAAGAAGGGGTTGCAGGAGCGGATACGCCCAGTTGGTACTGCGGCAATTCATTGTTGTCCAGCTTGGAGCCTAAACGATGGCCCATCTCGGCCTTGAATTCATCGAACTCCGTTTTGGGAGCGGGCGGCGGTTCCGGGACTTGGGTGGAAATCTTCTGCAACTCTTCGATGCGGTAACTGGAAGTTTGGCGGAGGATTTCCTTGGAGTCCGCGATCATTTCCGCTTCCGAGCGGTAAATGCGCATGATATTGTCGAGACCGGCGCGTTTCAGGATGTCCTGCACCTTGGGATGCTCGGTCAGGATAGCGATGCGTCCGCTCACTTCCAACATATGGCGATTGGAAGCGATGAAGGCGTTGATGGTATCGCTGTATAGATATTCGAGGTTGCCGAGATCGATAACGACATTGCGCATGTCGTTTTCGATCAGGAAACGGACCGTGTTTTTCAGCTTCGCCGAATCGAACACCTCTCCATCAGCCAAGCGAGCGGATACCACATCGAATATTCCAACGGAGCGGATGTCAAATTTGATAACTACCTCCCGGTGATACCCGGCATATCGGGCGAATTCCGCCCGTCCCCATGTAGGGGATTGATCATGATAAAGCTCCCATAAAAGTTACAAATTTTCTCCCCGTCCGATGGGATTTCCGGGAAAAAATTCGGCTTTTCAGGCTATTTTTGCGACCTTGGAGCCTCGTAGCCCATGGGAATTAAGGGAAGACGTCCGTTGCCTTCCGCCGCTTTCCCCGACTCCAAAGAGGGCTCGGTTTTCCGGATTATGAAGGCTATAATCAGGACCATGCCGAAAGGGATCCACATTGCGAGATGAAGACCAGTTTCCGACGGTGCGGTTCCACAAATGCAAATCCTGCGGCCATGTCTATACCGGCTCGCTGACCGGTGAAGACGCTTGTCCTGCCTGCCAGGCTCCCACGGACAAGAGCCTACCCTCGGAAAGCTGCATCCAAAAGAGGATGGACGGGCCGCATGCGCTCTTCACCATCACCGGGAATGTCTATAAAATCCAGGAACTGGAGGCTTTGCGGGCGCGGATCAACGAAATCGATTTCCGGTCGGTCGGATCCATCGCGTTCGCATTCGAGAAATCCTCATTTCTCAACAGCAGCACCATCAATCTGCTTGTCAAAACAATGCAAACACTGTCCGTGCATGGAAAGCCCACCTTCATCATCACCCGGGACGAAGAAGTTCTGGAAAGCCTGCAGATCATGGATTTGGATCGTGTGATCCGGATCGTCCCCGATCTCGAGGCCTATCGATCGGCCTTGGCATTGGAATAACGCCTACTGGCCTTCCTCTTCATTGTCTTCATTATCGAGGATTTCCTGGTCGGCGCCAGGCGCCGGGGAAAGCGGCTTTTCGGGGATGCCGGGAGTCGGCGAAACGCCGCCGGGCGTCGGCTTAGCGCTTTGGTCTGCCTTGACGGGTGGCGCCGATTGGGGATCGGAAGCGTTTCGGGGTTGCATGGCCGGGGTTCGAATATTCCCGTCTTGGGACTGGGATTCCTGCCTGGGTGCTTGTCCTTCCGCATGCGGCCGGAATCTGCGGCCCGAGAATTTCGGGAATGAAGGCGTGAATTGCAACGAGATGCGGTGGGTGGAAAGCAAACCGGGATGGGGTGAAAAGCTATAGTCGAGCCCCAGAATATGCCGCCAATCGTAACCGATGCCGAAAGTGGTGACGTCGGTAAAAGAATGTGGGGAAAGTTCGCTCAAGCCGAATCGCAAGGCCATGCCGAAATCGAACAGGAACTCCATGCCTACATTGCTCGCGGCGAGCAGGTCACCCGGATCCTCATAGGCGGTCCCGGCGTTCAGGTTGGCTGCCGATTTGGCGCTTTGATGGAATAACCCCTCGCTTTGCCAATCCGTTTCCAGGGTTCCGTAAAAATACGGGGCGGGGAAGCGGGCCGCGGCCCCCAGGTATACTTCCGGAGCCTCGTATTCGGCGTAGCCGGATTGCCAGCGCGCCGAAGAAGGGATGAGGCCCTTGAGCAAGGCGCCGACGCGGAACCGATTGTCGATGGTGTACAAGGCTTGGGCATCCGCGCGCATGCCCAGCCCATCCTGATCGAGATGTAATGCCCGCGCAGCCGCATCACCGGCCATGCGAAGGCTGCGCCGAAAAGTCCGGTGAGCAGCG
>JBDSWM010000272.1:0-5923 GCA_039926685.1 Fibrobacteria bacterium
CGTAGAAATAAAGGAAGGAGCGGAACGGCTTGCTCTTGGCGCTCTCGCCCTTGAAATGGATGGCCGTGGTCTGGGGATGATAGAAGTTCCGCTTGCCCAACAGCTTGATCCGGAAGCAGATGTCCAAATCCTCGCCGTACATGAAAAAGTCCTCGTCGAATCCGCCCACGGTCCGGAAGAGCTCGGTCTTGACGCACATGAAGGACCCGGAGACCGCGTCCACCTCATGGGTCTTGTTCTCGTCCAGGAAGGTCAGGTTGTAACGGCCGAAGACGCGGCTCTTGGGGAACAATCCGGACAAGCCCACGAATTTGAAGGCGGCCACCTGGGGCGAGGGGAAACTGCGCTTGCAGGCGAGTTGCAGGCTGCCGTCGCGATTGACGATTTTGCATCCGGCCACGCCGATTTTTTCTTCGCCGCGGAAGAAATCCCACATCACCTGGAAAGTGTCCTCGCTCACCAGGGTATCGGGATTGAGGAAGAGCAGAAGATCCTGGGAAGCCACGGCCGCGCCCCGATTGCAGCCGGTGCCGAAGCCCAGGTTGCGATCGGATTTGAGCCACAGCACGTCCGGATAACGGGGCTTCAGCAAAGCCAGCGTACCGTCGCGGGAATCGTTGTCGAAAACGATGATCTCGATTTCCCCGGCGAAGGTCGCCGAGGCGTGGTAAATGCTTTGGATGCAGGCATCCAGGTATTCCCGGACATTGTATGAAACTATGACGATGGAAATGCCGGGCGCCTTGGGTTTCTCGGAGTCCGCCGCGCCTTCGGGTTCGGTGAACCCGTTCGCGACCGCTTCCGTAAGCGCGGCCCGCTGCGAAGGCTTGGAACGATAACCCGGTAGATTCTTCAGGAAGGAGCTCAAACGCCGCCACCCATGAAGCGGAGCCGGATCAGAAGGAAAAGGGCTTCCTTGACTATCTTGCTCGACATCTTGGAAACCCCGGCAGTCCTGTCCATGAAGATGATGGGGATTTCCTGGATGCGGAAACCCTTTTTCCAGAGTTTGTAAGTCACCTCTATCTGGAAAGAGTAACCGTCGGAACGGATTTTCGACAAATCCAGGGATTTCAGCGCGGCCACGCGGAAGCATTTATAACCGCCCGTGGTATCCTGCACGGGCAGGCCCGTGGCCCAGCGCGCGTAGGCATTGGCGAAATAGCTCAGCAACAGGCGGCCCATGGGCCAATTGATGACCGTGACGCCTTTGATATAGCGGCTGCCCAGCACCAGATCATAGGTCTGGATCTCATGCAGGAATTTGGGGAGATGATCGGGATCATGGGAGAAGTCCGCATCCATCTCGAATACGTAGTCGTAGCCGTTGTCGATGGCGAAGCGGAAACCGCGCACATAGGCGCTTCCCAACCCTTGCTTGCCTTCACGTTGTATCAGATGGAGGTATTTGCGGTAGGAAAGCTGCTCTTTGACCCATTGGCCCGTGCCGTCCGGAGAGCCGTCGTCGACGATCATCACATCCACGCCCAGCCCGGTCGCCTCGATCCTGTCCAAGAGCTTGGGCAGGTTCTCGATTTCATTATAAGTAGGGATGATGACTAGGATTCTGGCCATTAGTAATGATTTTGCGTGCGCATCGGGTCTCTGAATGGGAGGTTCGTTGCCTTGGGACGCGCCTTAGCCCAACCTCGTTGAGTATGCCTGGGAATATAGCAAAAGAGGCACCATGAATTTCCCGGATTTGCGGGATTAGCGCCGGTTTTCGCCGAAAATACAGGTTTTCGGGGGCCCGAACAAAGAGGATTCAAATCGCGGTCGAAGAGATTTCGTCCATGCGCCGTATTTGCCCGGCCACATCGCGGGTTGCGAAGCCTGTAGCGGCGATCAGCTTATCGATGCGCAGCCCCGATTTCAGGGGCCGGCGGGCCGCCTGCTTCAGGTCCGCGGTCAGGCAGCTCTGGATGAGGCCGCGATCTAGCCCATAATGGTCGGCGATGGCTAAAGCCCATTGATGGCGGCTGTTCCACTCCGAACCGACGATGTTGTAGAGGCCCGCATGCCCGCCCGCGACCAGTTTCCAAAGACCCATGGCGAGATCCTCGGCCAAGGTGGGATTGCCCCATTGGTCGGTGACGATGCGGACGGTTTCGCCGGCCTGCAATTTATTCCGGACGAAATCGACGAAGCTGGTCTTGGCGCCCTTGCCCCTGCCCCATAAGGTCATGGTGCGCGCCACCACGGATCGGGGGGAATGCGCCCATACCAGTTGTTCCGATTCCAGCTTGGTCGCGCCGTATACGCTCAGGGGACGAGTGGGAGCGTCCTCGCCGTAGGGGCCGGCTTCCCCGTCGAAAACGTAGTCGGTGGATACATGCGCCATGGGGACCCCGGTAGCGGCCATCCAGCCCACGGTATCGCGGTTGATGAGCCCGGCCAAGGCCGGATCCCTTTCGCACAGATCCACGTCCGTGACGGCGGCGGCGTTGAAAATCCAATCCGGGGAGAATGCGGCTATCGCCGCTTCCAGATCCGCGCGCTTGGAAACATCCACGCTACGGTAACCCGAAAGCGACTCCGGCAGGAGCGGCGCCTTCTCCAGCCCGGCCCCCAGCAGCTCCCAGGAAGGATCCGGCCGCGTGCGCAGCAGGTTCTGGCCCAGCAGGCCGTTGCATCCCACGACCAACGCCTTCACTCCGGTCGGCCCTCCGCGAGGCCGGCGGTGCGGGCCACGGGATGGCTGCGATCGGCCATGCGATGGTTGATCATCTCCCCCAAAAGGCCGATGGACACGAACTGGACGCCGACTATCATGAAGGCCACGCCCGCCAGCATCAGGGGGCGCACATGGCCGTTCCCGGTGATGGCCCAGGTTATTGCGAATCCGGACAGGATCGCGAAGCCTATCAAGCTGAATATCAGGCCCACGAACCCGAACAGATGCAAGGGCCGGCTCGTATAGCGATGCAGGAAGACCAGTGTGACCAGATCGAACATGCCGTTGTTGAGGCGCGCCCAGCCGTACTTGGAGACGCCGAAGCGGCGCGGGCGATGCTCGACGATCTTCTCGGAGACGTTGAATCCGTTCCAGTGCGCCAGTACGGGGATATAGCGGTGCAGCTCCCCGTACAGATCGAGGCTTTCCACCACTTCCCGCTTGTACCCTTTCAGGCCGCAATTGAAATCGTGCAATTTGACGCCGGCCACCTTGGCCGTAATGGCGTTGAACAACTTGGAAGGGATGGTCTTGCCGAGCGGATCGAAGCGCTTCTTCTTCCATCCTGAAACCAGGTCGGCGCCGTCCTCCAGCATCTTGAGGATTCCGGGGATTTCCTCGGGGTTATCCTGGAGATCCGCGTCCATGGTGATGACGAACCGTCCCCGCGAGCGCGCGAAGCCTTCGGAAAGCGCGGCCGCCTTCCCCGTGTTCTGCCGGAATTGCACGCCTTTGACGCGGGCGTCCTGGGAGGACAGCGCCTGTATGCAGGCGAAAGTGCCGTCCCGGCTACCGTCGTCGATGACGATGGCTTCGTAGGTGATGCCCTCCCGCTCGCAAACGTCGCGGATTTCCTTGGCCAGAACGGGTAGGCTTTCCTCTTCGTTATACGCGGGGATGACGATGGAAAGGAGGGGGGTCATGGGGGAGTTAGAATTCAAAATTAAGAATGAAAATTGCAAAGTGAAAAGTTGAGGATGCTACGCGGTTCCTGGTCGCTTTCAGCCTGCCCGCATTCCTGGACTTCCCATCTCCGGCTTTCAAATTTTCATTTTTCACTTTGCACTTTGCCTTTTGCACTTTCCCCGGAATCTCCCGAAGCCCCAGAAGCGCGACCTCGGACAAAGTAGAATCCTCCCCCCAGCATGACAACCAGGCCGATCACGGAGGGAAGGAAGGCGAGCGCGGTGGCGGTAACCTTGATGTCTCCCCCGGCCGAAGGGCCTTCCAGCACGCCCGGCAAGGTGTACAGGTAAAGGCCGATGGTCTGGGGAATGCCCCAGCCGCCCACGTTCAGGGGAACCACCCCGGCCAAAGCTATTACCGGTATGAAGCAAAAGAAGAACACCGGGGAAATATGCACGCCCAGGCCGATGGCGGAAAACCAATGCACGTTGATGCGCAGAATCTGTACCAGGCAGGACACCAGGATGACCCAGCCCATCTCCGCCCAGCGGGCGCGATAGGCGAGCAGGATATCCTGCATTCGGGTATGCGCCTCTTCGAGCCATTTCATGCCGGTGAGATGGATGAGCCGGTTCACCAGGTAGGCGATGCGCCGGCTCAGCAGCAGGGTCAGCACCAGCACGAATATGGCGAACACGAATCCCACCGCGTACAGCAAATGGCGGAAATCCGCCTGGTCCAAGGTGCCTTGCCAAAGGGCTACGGCCACGGCCACCACCGAAAGCAGGGAAAGAGTGAAGAATCCGATCAGGCGATCGAGGAAGGTGGAAGCCACCGCTTTGCCCCAGCCGTCGGCGCCTTTCTTCACTTCATATACGCGCAAGGCGTCCCCGCCCACGGTGCCGGGCAGGAAATTGTTCAGGAACATGCCGGAATAATATGTGCGGAAACAAGCGATGTACCCGAAGCCGATCCCCTGCATGCGCAGCAGCAGGTACCATTGGTATGCGCCCGCCGCTATCGAAATCAGGAAAACGAACGCGCCGAGAAGCACCCATCCCGGTTGGGCCTTGAGCAGCGCCGAAAGAATGCTGGCGGCGCCGTTTTTACGGATAACCCAACAGAGCACCGCCACCGCGAAGAGCAGGCGCAGCCAGATCCAGATAAGCTTGGTGCGTTTGCGCTGCGAGGCGGCGGCGACCGCATCCCCGGGCTGGCGGGCGGGATCTTCCGCCTTCATGGACGGCTCCCGACGGCGGTCCTGGCCGGAAAATCCGCGTCCGCTTCCCTGGAAGCGGCGGCATCACAGGAAGCTTCCGCTTCAAGGGAAGCGGCCAGCAAAGCGTCCCGCGTCACCTCGTAAGCCTTGTCCCAGGTATGCGCGCGGGCCCAGGCCAGCGCCTTTTCCCGCATGGTTTCGGCCGCGGCAGGGTCCGCCAGGATGCGCCCCAGGGCGGAGGCGAAGCCATCCACGTCCCCGAAGGGGACCAGGAAGCCGGTCTCACCGTGTCGCACGCTGTCGCATAGGCCGGGCACATCGGTAGCCACCACGGGAGTCCCGCAGGCATTGGCTTCGATGGAGGTGAGGCCCCAGCCTTCCTTCAGCGAGGAGTTCACCACCACGCGGGCGGCGCCGTAAAGCCCCACTTTATCCGCTTCGGGGACGAAGCCCAGAAAATGCGTCCAACCGTCCATCCCCAGGCTTTTCGCCAGCGCTTTCAAGCGCGGCACATCATCGCCGGAACCGGCTATCTGCAGTTCCAGATCGGGATGCCGGTTCTTGAGGCGCGTGGCCGCGTTCAGGATCACGTCCAACCCCTTATAACGCTTGATGCGTCCCACGTAGAGAATCCTGTTCCCGGACTTGGCGGGATCGGCCGGCGGATGGTAAACGGAAAGATCGACGCCTTCCGGCGCTATGGCGACGTTGCCGAAACCCTTGGCGAGGAGCTCGCTGCGGCTGCTCGCGGAACCGGTGAGCACGCGGGTGCGGCGGTAAACCGCGGGCATGATGCTTTCGAACGCCAGCACGTACAAGGCCATGGGCAAGGCGGCCTCGTGGAAAAGCACCCGGCCGAAGAGATGGTGGATCTGGGCCACCACCGGGACCGGGGCCAGCCAGGGCAAGAGGAAAGGCACCTTGTTGGAATCGTCCAGGACCACATCGATGCGGTCGCGGCGGCACCAAGCGCGCACGCGCAGGTAAACCGTGAAGTTGAACAGGAATTTCCCGCCCCGACGGCGGACCAACACTCCTCCCACCGTTTCCTCCGGCTTGCAGCCGGGATAGGCGTGGGAGTATTGGATGCAGGTGTAGCCGTCCCGGACCAGGCGCACGGCCAC
>JBDSWM010000273.1:0-7869 GCA_039926685.1 Fibrobacteria bacterium
GGCGTAATCCTGTTCGTCCAGGAACACCATTTGGATCCTTCCCCTCGGCTCGAATGCGAAGAAGGCTTTCTCCTTGGCGTAGCATTCCTCCGCCAAGGAGCCCAGGCGCGGCAGGAGGTCCTGCTTCTTTTCGTCGATGGTCAGGGCGAAGTGATCCGTGGACCAGGTAACGCGCGGGATACCCGGACGCAGTGACCAGGCGGGGGAGGCAAGGGAAAGCGCGATGAGGCAGTGAAGGAAAAGGTTACGCAAGTCCTTATTTTATCACGGCTTGGATGGGGAAACAAGGTCCCATATCCGCAGGCCGGGACTTCAGGGCGCGACGGCTGCGCGGATTACCGAGAAACCGGCATCGCCAAGGGACAAGTCTTCCTTGCGGCGATCGATCTTGACCACCACCCAATTGCCCTTTTTACGCTCCACTTCCATAAACACGGCCTTGAACGGACCGGTGCCGCCGCCCGCGCCGTAGCGGAAGCGGGAACCCTCCCAGCGATCCTCCGGGACCGACTTCTCCCGCAAATAGGCTTCGGCCAACAGCGCCAAATCGCCGGGTTGGAAATGATCGCAGGCGCCGGAGCCCGGTTTGGTCGATTCGTCCGCAGTCATGTGGCCTCCCAAGTGCTTCCAAAATAGCCAATTATCGGAAGAAAGCTTTACTCAGATCGGATTCGGACTGTTTAGATTCTGGGTATCCCCGCATTTCGCGGGCGAGCATGCTCAAAAAAGGACCGATGGGAATGGATCTTCTCGACTGGAACGATACCTTGCAAGGAAAAGGCAAAGCTCACCTGGAGGGGACCATCCTGCCCGCATTCCTGCCGCGTTGCCGCTGGTTCGGCAGCAAAGGCCGCGCGATCGAAAGCGTTACGATCCAGGATCAAGTGGATCCCGCCGGAGGCGGCGAATGGGCCCTGCTGCTGTTGCGGGTGCGTTACCGGGAAGGCTCCGGGGAGGAATACCTGCTGCCTTTGGCGCGCCTACAGGGCGCCGCCGCGGGCGGCGTTTACCGGAACGCCCGCAAGTCCATCCTAGCCGCTTCCGCCGCTTATGAATCGAATGGCGAACCGGCCGCCGAATTCACCATCCTCTGCGAAGCCGTGCAGGTGGAGGATTTCCGCCTCCGCATGCTGGATTTGATCGCCGGCGGCGGTTCCTGGCCGGGACGGAAGGGTACCTTGATCGCCGCTCCCTCTTCCGCTCCCGCCTCTCGAGATCCCTCCGCCTTGGCCCCCTCCCGCGACAGTATTACCGGTAAACCGCTCGCGTCCCAGGTCCTGAACGCGGAACAAAGCAATACTTCCATCATCTTTCCCGGCCATTATTTCGTGAAGTTCCTGCGTCGACTGGAAGCGGGCGAGAATCCGGAATCGGAAATCCTGCGCTTCCTCTACCGGGAAACCACCTTCCGCAATGCGCCGCGCTTCATCGGATCGCTGGAATATGTCCCGTCCCCTGAAGAAGGCCCCGGTAACCCTGGCGCTACTCCATCCGAGCCGTACACCATCGCCATCGCCGAAGGCCTGGTGGCGCATGAAAGCGTGGCCTGGGAATATGCGCTGGCCATGGCGCGGTCGTTTGCGAATCGTCTAGCGGCCCGCGCCGGCTCTGCCTCCGGCGGGCCCCTTTCCGGATCCGCGCCTGCCGGCCCGGTGGAAATCCGGCCCGACGATCCCGCGCTCGCCTTCGCGCGCCTGTTGGGCGGGCGCACGGCGGAAATGCATCTGGCGCTGGCATCGCGCCCGGAAATACCGGCTTTCGCTCCCGAACCTTTCACCATGGCCTTCCAGGAATCCTTGCATGCCGGCATGCTGGCGCAAGTAGAGAGCATTTACGCCCTGCTGGAAAAGGCCATGCCCCGGCTTCCGGAAGCCACGATCGTTCTCGCCCGCCGCATCCGGGAAAACCGGCCGCGGGTGGAAGGTGCCTTCCGCGGCCTGCTGACGCGGCCCATCCCCACCGTCAAGACGCGCGTGCACGGCGACTATCATCTGGGGCAGGTGCTGGCCACGGGCACGGACGCGGTGATCCTGGACTTCGAAGGCGAGCCCGCGCGCTCCCTTCCGGAACGCAAGCTCAAGCGTTCGCCCTGGAAAGACGTAGCGGGAATGTTACGTTCGTTCCACTATGCGGCGCACTCCGCCTGGGCGGAAGCCGCTTCGGGATTGGATGAGGCCGCGAAGCGGGCCCTGGAGCCCGCCCTGGAAGCCTGGCCGGAAAAAGCCTGCGCGGCCTTCCTGGAAAGCTATGCGCGAACGGCGGGCAATGCCGCCTTCATGCCGGAGGCGGAGGACCGCGAAACCCTGCTGCGCGTGCATTTGATGGAGAAAGCCGTTTACGAGCTCGGATATGAGCTCAACAACCGGCCGGATTGGGCGCATATCCCCATGCTGGGGATCCTGAGCCTGTTGTGAGCATCGGCTAAGCAGGTCCGCCCAGGCGTTGCAGCCGTATTGCGTTGCATATCGGACCAGCGGAAAGATTGCCGCAACTCTGCTCCTGATTTAATTTGGTTTCTTGGCCTCCGCCCGGAGGCCTCGAATCCCAACCCGGAGGAAGCATGGCATCCATCAATCCCTATTTAGGCTTCGATTATCAGTGCGGACCCGCATTCGACTTCTACAAATCGGTATTCGGCGGCGAATTCGCCATGAAGATGAAATTCAACGAAACGCCCAAGGATGCGCAGGCGCCCGGCCAGGACAGCGCCGAGGAAGGCGAGAAAATCATGCATGTGGCCCTGCCCATCGGCAAGGGTACGGTGCTGATGGGCAGCGACCGGCCCAAGGCCTATGGGCCCGGAACCATGGGCGATGCCTTCAATGTTTCCATCGCAGCCGAGAGCAAGGTCGAAGCGGATAAGCTGTTCAACGGCCTTTCCGCCGGCGGCAAGGTGACCGTCCCCCTGGCCGATACCTTCTGGGGCGCCTATTTCGGCATGTTCACCGACAAATTCGGCGTGCAATGGATGGTCAATTTCGACAAAAACACCTCAAAATAACCGGACAGGGCCTTTCGGGAGTCGGTCGACGGGTCGGGAAATTATTTTCCTCCGCTGTCGATTTCTGTTTCCCCTGATCGTCGTGTTTGCAGAGGCAGGTACAAACGGTCCGGGCGGACCGAGGCCGGGCCCCATAAACAAAGGAGATGACCATGCGATTCATGATGCTGATGTACCCCGACAAGTCCGCGGAACAGGGCGTAATGCCGGAACCGAAACTGATCGAAGCCATGATGAAATACAACGAAGAGCTGGCCAAGGCGGGCGTGCTCCTCTCGCTCGAAGGTCTGCAACCTTCTTCCAAGGGCGCGCGCATCAAGTTCAAGGGCAATGAAAAGCGGGTCGTCGTCGACGGTCCCTTCACCGAATCGAAGGAGCTCATCGGCGGCTATTGGATCATTCAGGTGAAATCCAAGGCCGAAGCCGTGGAATGGGCCAAGCGCGTTCCCTCGCCGGAAAGCGCGGGCGAAGGCATGATCGAGTTGCGGCAGATCTTCGATATGGAGGATTTCGGCCCCGCGGTGGTGGAACAGGAAGCCGGTCGGGTCAAGGAAATCGAAGCAGGGATAAACAAGAACGCCAAGCGATAGCCTGCACCGTACCATCGAGGCGGTGTGGCGGATGGAATCCGCCAAGGTCATCGCCGGTCTCGCGCGGTTCGTCCGCGACGTGGGTCTGGCCGAAGAGCTGGCGCAGGACGCTCTTGTCACCGCGCTGGAGAAATGGCCTGTTACCGGCGTTCCGGACAACCCCGCCGCGTGGCTGACGCAAAGCGCCAAGCATGCGGCCATCGATCTCTGGCGCCGCGGCAAGCTCCTGGAGCGCAAGCATCAGGAGCTGGCCCATGAGCTGGAAGCCCATCAGGAAAAAGCCGTGGCCGAGGCCGACGCCGCCATCGACGACACCATCGGCGATGATTTGCTGAGCCTGGTTTTCACCTCCTGCCATCCCGTGCTCGCCCCGGAAGCGCGCGTGGCCCTTACCCTGCGCCTGTTGGGCGGCCTCACCACCGGCGAAATCGCCCGGGCCTTCCTGGTCCCCGAGCCTACCGTGGCCCAGCGCATCGTGCGCGCCAAGCGCACCCTCACCGAAGCGCGCGTCCCTTTCGAAGCCCCGCGCGGGGAAGAACTCGCCGCCCGGCTTCCCTCCGTGCTGGAAGTGCTCTATCTCATCTTCAACGAAGGCTATTCCGCCACGGCCGGCCAGGATTGGATGCGTCCGGCCTTGTGCGAAGACGCCATGCGCATGGGCCGCATAGTGGCCGGACTCGTGCCCGGGGAAGCGGAAGCGCACGGCCTCATTGCCTTGATGGAGCTCCAAGCCTCGCGCGCCCGCGCCCGCACCGGGCCGGGCGGGCATCCCATCCTGCTTTTGGATCAGAACCGCATCCTGTGGGACCATGTCCTCATCCAGCGCGGCCTCGCCGCCTTGCAACGCGCCGAGGCTTTGGACGGTCCGCTGGGCCCTTATGGACTGCAAGCCGCCATCGCCGCCTGCCATGCCCGCGCCACCCGCGCCGACCAAACCGACTGGCCTAGGATAGCGGCCTTGTACGATGCGCTTTCCCAAACGGCCCCCTCGCCAGTGGTGGAATTGAACCGGGCCGTGGCTCTCTCCATGGCCTTTGGGCCGGAAGCGGGCCTGGAGGTGATCGAGACCTTGCTGGCCGAGCCATCCCTCAAGGGTTATCACTTACTGCCTGCCGTGCGCGGCGAATTCCTTGCCAAGCTGGGACGCTGGACTGAAGCGCGCTCCGAGCTGGAAAGGGCCGCATCCCTCACCCAAAACGATCGGGAGCGGAGCATGTTGCTGGACAGGGCCGCGGCCTGCGCGCAAGGCTCGCTCTGGTCTTCACCCGGAAAATCCGCCCCAGATCCAAAGCCATAAAAAAAGCCTCCCGATAGGGGAGGCTGGAAACCCGGATTCCGGCCCAGGCGGCCGGTTCCGAATACTAGCGGTTACTTACGATTACTTGGCTTTGTGCTTGCCCTTGGAGGCTACAGCAGCCGCTGCCGCCGCAGTGGAATCCGCCGTTGCCTGGGCCGCTGCAGCCGCGATAGCCTTGGCAGCCGCTTCCTCTTCAACCTTGATCTCCGCGGCACGGGCTTCGGAAACCTGCTTCAAGGAAGCCAGGCCCTTTTCGAAATAGGGACCGACCATGCGGTCGGACATCAGGCTCATCCAACGCTTGGCGGGATTCATGCCGGCATCGCTGGCCATCACTTCCGTCACCTTGATGCCATCGCCCTCCGGTACGAATGTCCACAGAGCCTTGGCGGTTCCCATGGCTCCGAAATCCAACCCGACATTGATGGTGGAAGGCGGGACCGATTCCTCAATGGTCATGCTGCCCGTACCCATATCCTTGGAGGTCCAGCTGGACACGGCTCCCTTGCCCGCGGTCACGGGACCGTAGGTGATCTTCATGGTCGGATCCTTCCAGGGCGACCAGGCCTCATTCTTCTTCAAGTCGTTCACCTGATCGAAAATCACCTCGGCCGGAGCCTGGATAACCGTGGACCGGCTCACCGCCGATTGCCGCGGCAAAGCGACAAGGCCGATCACGGCCATCAGCACGAACAAAGCGATCAACGCAAGAATGATGTTCTTAAGAATCTTCATATACCCCCCTTTAGGATGGGGCAAAAGGTAATAATTGGCCTCCAACCGGCAAAGCATCAAACCCAGGCAAACCCCGTCAAACGGCCATAAACAGGGGTACAATACATAAATAATGCTGGTTAAAGATAAGCGCGGTAGGCGATATGGGGCGCAACCTAAAGCTGTGCATGTCCATGTAAAACCTCAGAGGCTGCGTTGGCAAGCGGATGGTATTCCATCGGAGGGGAGGACAGGAAAATCGGGAGGTTTTCTAACGGTCTGGTTGAAGGAGGAAAATCCCGTTCCGTTAAACCACAAAGCAGGAATCCGTACTTGCCTCCATTATCGTCCATTCGCGGGAAAATTCAGCGTTTATCCGGGATTTAAAAGAAGCGTCTCCGGAAGATATTATCGTGATGGATTTCACGGTAAATAGACAAGTCATTGTTTATTAAGGAAATGCAGCGATAATGGCATCTTTGAACCGATTCTGTTCATTCCGATATACCGAATGTTAAACGCATTCCATTCCCGAAATTAGGCCTATAAGTGAAGTAGTGGCGGGGAAGGGTTTCGGGTTAATATTATTGTTATACGGACTATAAAAAATAAAAGGAAATCCAAATGGTCACTCAATTAATTATTTCGAAAACCAAATCGGAAATTCCCAGACCAGAGATCATTCAATTAACAAAATTAATGGTCGAGTTTTTCAAGCAACAATCCGGATTTATTAAATACGAGTTATTTGAAAACGGAAGTAGCTGGGCAGACAAAATACTATGGGAAAGTCAGGATCAGGCATTACAAGGTATATCAGCCTTCAAACTTTCGGATATTGGGAGAAAAATGCTATCCATTCTCGAGCCGGGTTTGGTTGTTTTTACAGGTACACTGGTTCAATTGGATTGAAGATAAAGACGCCCCCAAAGAAATACCGAGTCCTACGATCGCCCAACAAGGCCCTGGCTACCTTCGCGCAACTTCCAGTGCGCTCCGGGGGCTCCGCCCAAACGGTTTTTCAGGTTGGTCTGGCCGTTCAGACAGAGTTTCGAGCGGCGCGAACTTCGCAAAAAGCCTTCGTCCGCTTGCTCTCAACTCGTCTTCACGACATGCTGCGGGTGCGCGCTCCGGGGTCGGCACTTCCCACTCCGCGCGCATCCTCACATTTCAGACCAAACCTGAAAAGCCGCTTCAGCCTCGGCCGACGTTGGGCGACATGGGCCTCGAATAGTTGGCTCGTTGAGCCAAGGTAATAAGGTTATTTTTTGGGGGCGGTAAGAAATTGAAGAAATTAAGAGATTCGGGAATAGGAAATCGAAAATAAAGATCAAGAGATCCGGAAATTTAAGAAAATGAAGACAGAATTAAAGACCAATATAAATGGTCGAAAAGAGCCGCATAACAAAGGGGTCGAACAGACTGTGCGCGGCCGTCACGCCCTTTGCTCTTGGTCCGCCTTTTCTTTGTGGTCTGCAAGCAAAGGTCGCGCCGGTGACACTCCGGCCCTCCTGTACCAGGCGGGCCTCCGTCCGTGCTCGCTGCTCACCCCGGCGTTATACGGACAAAAAAAGCCAAAAGATGAAAAGATAAAGAACCAATAAAAATAAGCAGAACATGGTGGAGGCATCCAAAGGGATGCGCTGATTCAAAGGGTAGGTGTAATCATCTGACCTTCGGCCATTGGTAGGTTAGTAAAAATAAATTGGCTCGATTCCTAGACCGGCCAATTCGTTAACGGATAAAATAAAGAAGGAAGAAGGATGATAGGAGAACGAATCAAAATTCTGCTTTGGTTTGGTGGAGCAATCCTATTTACTTACATCGGCTATTTTGGAATGCGGAACCCAAAGCAGTTGTTGCAAACCCAATGGGGGAAATCCGCTTGGAAAAATTCAACGCCGAAACTTGTGCGCTTGGTAAGTCTATTATTTTTCATAGCTGGACTATGTTTTATTGGATTTGGATTATGGAAATTATCATTTAACGAATTTCATTGGAAAGGTAGTCCGAATAAATATGGATTCTCTGATTTCATCCGTTTGTAAATCGGACGCTGAAGTTCGAATTTGAAGTACGGCAAGAATGAGAAAAGCCGCATAACAAAGGGATCAACTTGACTGCGCTCGGCCGTCACGCCCTTTGCTTTTGCTCGGCCTCTTCGTTGTGGTCTACAAGCAAAGGTCGCGCCGGTGACGCTACGGCACCCGGCTTTCCAGCCGGGCACCTCCGCCCGTGCTCGCAAGTTATCCCGGTGTTATACGGAC
>JBDSWM010000274.1:0-4468 GCA_039926685.1 Fibrobacteria bacterium
CTGCGGCGCTCGGCCTTGTGGGACGAGGTCAAGGACGAACTGAATAAGAGTGCGTTCGCCCTTTCCGGCGGCCAGCAACAGCGCCTGTGCATTGCGCGCGCCCTGGCGGTGGATCCGGAGGTCCTGCTCATGGATGAGCCGGCCAGCGCCCTCGATCCCATCGCTACGGCCAAGATCGAGGAGTTGATCTACGAGCTCAAGAGCACCTATACCATCGTCATCGTCACGCACAACATGCAGCAGGCGGCGCGGGTGAGCGACTATACGGCCTTTTTCTATATGGGCCAGGTGGTGGAGTTCGATTTAACGGAGAAGATGTTCACTTCTCCCCAGGAAAAGCAGACGGAAGACTACGTGACCGGAAGGTTCGGATAGTGGCGGGTTGCCTAACGAGCGCTTGAAGCGCTCGACGGCACCCCGCATTAAAAAGTGTAGTGGCAGTGGCCCTAACAAGCGCAGGAAGCGCTCGACGGGTCACTGCATACAAAAGGGTAGTGGCAACTGCCCTAACGAGCGCCGGAAGCGCTCTCCGGGCAGTTGCATTTATAAGGATAGTGGCAGCGGAAGGTTTGGAATAGGAGCAACTATGGAACGGCATTTCGAAAAAGAGCTTAACAATCTCAAGGCCACCCTGGAGAAGATGTCCCGGCTCGCGCAGGAGTCGTTGGCGTACGCTACCCGTGCCCTGCTGGAACAGGATAAATCCCTGGCGGAGAAGACCTTCCTCAACGAACGATCCATCAACAACCTCGAGATCGACATCGATCACGGGGTGGCGGATTTCTTCGCGCTTTTCCAACCGGTCGCTATCGATCTCCGTTTCATGCTGGCCATCCAGAAAATCAACAATGATTTGGAGCGCATCGGGGACCATTGCGTGAACATCGCCCAGTCGGCCATCAGCTTCGTGGGCTACGAACAGAAGACCGGGCTCCTGGAGCTTCCGAAAATGGTCGCTATCGGACAGGCGATGTTGCACGACGCCTGCGAAAGCTTCTTCACCAAGAACCTGCAGCTGGCCCGCACCGTCCTAGAAACGGACGATATCATCGACGAACTGAACCGGGCCAACACGCGCGAAGCCATCCAGATGGTCAAGGCCGATAAGACATCCATTGAGATGGCCTTGGAGCTCCTCCGCATCAGCCGTAACCTGGAGCGCATCGGGGATCTGTCCACCAATGTGGCCGAGGAGGTCATCTTCCACGTGCAGGCGCGCGTGGTCAAGCACCATGCCGACGAGAAGAAGAATCCCACCCAGAACCGCGCTGCGGTCACGGAAGAAAAGCGCCACGAGGCTTAGCCGCTTAAGTACCCTTTAACAGCCGCGGGCTACCCCTGTCCCGGACCGCTTTTCCGCCTCTCCTCCAAGGCCTATAAACATTGTCCCAACAAATGTTTATAGGCGTTTCGGCCCAGGTTAACTCCCCTGTAACTTAACCGCAATGGCACCGTAACGCCGCAGAATCCCCCTTTTTGGACCTTATCAATCAACATCCGGGGTAGCATCCCGGGCACGATATGGCCGAAATACCCTTGTCCGGCAGGAAGGATAGCCCGCTTCCGGGCGGGCCGGGGCAGGGCGGAAACGGGAACGCAACCGGGCCCATTCCCGCCGGTAGCGCGCCTGCAACACCGGGCCCGTATCTTGAAGGGAGGCAGCGAATCCCTTTGCATGATAAGGACTTCAACATGATGAAAATGGAATCCCACCCCGCTTCCCAATCCGCTTCCCGCGGCACCCGCCATCCCACCCCGGCCGGTCTGTTCCCGGCCGGCCTGCGTTTGTCCGGCCACACGCTTTCGCTGGCGGCGGATATCGGCGCCTTGGAAGAGTGCCTCGCGCTGGAAAGATCCTCGGGCGTGCATGCCGCCAACCTGGAAGGCATCCATTCCCCGCCCGCGGTCCCCTATAGCGAGTTCCTGATGCTCCGTTCTTTCGATGGCGCCTTGGTCGGCGTATGCCGGTTCATGCGCCTGGACGGGGCCAATCCCATCCGCAACCCCTTGGCTTCGGGCCGCTTCCAGCTTTCGCCCCTCTTGACCGCGCTGCGCTATTCGAGGGAAGGCATCCTGGAAATGGGCGTGCCCACCTTGGCCTCCGGAACCGACCAGGGCAAATCGGCGCGCCTGTTATGGGCCGGCCTGATACGCTACCTGGAACGGAACGGCATCGGCTTCGTGATAGGCCGCGAAAATCTCTCCATCCGCAGCGAAGACGCGCATGCCTGGCCGCGCTTGATGGAGGCGCATGGCCTGCATCCTGATCTGCAGATGGAAACGCGACCGGCTTATGATTCGCGCGGCACTTTGCGGGCGGCTTCCGGTCCCGGCCTCAACGGCTCTACGCCCTCCCAGGGGGCCGGTACCCCCTCACTGCGCAGCTGGCCGGCAGGGATGCAGGAAGCCTTGCGCCGCGGCTGCCGCCTGGCCTGCGAACCGGCTTTCCATGCCGCCGCCGGTTGCCTTGAATTCGTCTGGGTGGCGTCCCGGGACATGCTGGATACACGCGAAGGGGGAGACTGGCGGGGCCAGGGCTGAAGGCCATTCCAAGGCCGGGGAGGATTCCTATCTTTTCCCCGACCCATGAAGCAATACCTGGATCTATTGAAGCTCGTTCTGGAAACCGGGGAAAAAAAGCAGGATCGTACCGGCACCGGCACCCTGTCCCTGTTCGGCTTGCAGGCCAAATACGATTTGCGCCTGGGATTCCCGCTTCTCACCACCAAAAAGGTCCTGTTCGACGGGGTACTGCGCGAATTGCTGTGGTTCCTGAAAGGTTCCACCAATATCAACGATGGGCTCAAGCAGTATACGCCCATCTGGAATGCCTGGGCCCGGGAGGACGGGGAACTCGGCCCCATCTACGGCTACCAATGGCGCAAGTGGCCCAAATACGTGGAGGATCCTCTCACCGGCCAATACCGCAAAGAAGCCGTTGATCAAATCCAGATAGCCTTGGATACGATCCGGAAGAACCCCGATTCCCGGCGCATTATCGTCAGCGCCTGGAACGTGTCCGATTTGGATCAGATGGCCTTGCCTCCCTGCCATGCCTTTTTCCAGTTCTACGTGGTCGATGGCCGGCTGGACATGCAAATGTACCAGCGCTCCGCGGACATGGCCTTGGGCGTGCCCTTCAATATCGCCAGCTATGCCTTGTTGCTCACCATGTTCGCCCATGAGTGCCGGCTCACGCCGGGCATTCTCACGCATACCCTCGGCGACGCGCATATATACCTCAATCATATCGAAGGCGTGAAAACCCAGCTGCAGCGGGAACCGCTGCCATTGCCCAACCTGGTCGTCAACCGTAAGCCTTTCTTCGAATTGGAACATGGGGATTTCGCCTTGGAGGGCTATACCCACCATCCCTTCATCAAATTCCCCGTGGCCGTTTAGAATTCCGCGTTTCCGGCGGGTTTGGCTGTGATCCGCATGTATGTAAAGCATTTCGAATTGAAAGAACCGACACATGGCCTCCTCCGCGACTAAGCCGAAATTCCCTTTCCAGCTTCGCCTCATCCTGGCCTTGGGCTTGGCGGCGCTCGGCCTCTTCCTGGCTTGCAACGTGGACAATTCCCCCGGCACCCCGGTCACGGAATTGAAATTCCAAACCATCGCCGACTCGCTGCAAACGGCTGGGTATGACGCGCTCCAAATCAGCGTCACCCGGACGGATGGATCGGATTCCTCCAGCCTGGTCAAGGGCGAGTTGGGACCGGGTACCCAAATCGGCGTCATCACGCTACCGGACAGCCTGGGGAAATCCTACCGCATCATAGTGCAGGCCACCAAATCCGGCGACCCGGGCCTTTTGTTCATTAAAACCTATGTGGTGGCGGAAGGTATCGTCGCCTCCGGTACCATCGTCGTCATCCCCGGCACCGGCAGCGGCGCCTCCGCGCCCACGGGCGTCGTCATCGAAGCCGATTACCTGACCCTCGTCGACGGGGGCGATTCCGCGCCCTTGGCGGCCCGGGTACTGCCTTATCCCGAAGCCAAGCAGGACGTGGCCTGGAGCAGCTCCAACACCGCCGTGGCCACGGTCAGCGCCGGGGGCCTGGTCCAATCGGGCACGTCGGGCAAGGCAAAAATCATCGCCGCCGCCGCCGCCGACGGCACCAAGTCCGCGTCCATAGACGTCACCGTGAGCAAATTGCAGCCGGTGGACAGCGTGGTGGTGGACCCGCATGCCCTCCGCTACTTCCTGGGCATGCCCAAATCCGCGCTGACCCTGCGCATGGTCCCGGCCTCGGCGCCGCCCCTGGTGGTCTGGAGCAGTTCCAACCAAGCGGTCGCCACCGTTTCCCTCGAGGGCAAGGTGACGGGCCTGGCGGCCGGTTCGGCCTATGTGCGGGCCAAGTTCAAGGGCGATGCGGCGATTGGCGATAGCTGCAAGGTCACGGTAGTGAAGGATCCCCCCGTGCTCAATGTGGGGCAGGATATCTCGGTCGAAGTAGGCGCC
>JBDSWM010000275.1:0-8010 GCA_039926685.1 Fibrobacteria bacterium
GCAAGGGCAGGGGTTCGGTATCCTTGGGATCGGGATTGGCCTCCAGATGGGAGAGGCTGAGCAGATCCTGCACCAGGCGTTCCAGCCGCAGGGCGTTGGCGTGGATTTTCCCGACGAAGGGTGCGCGCACTTTCGCGTTATCGAGCGCGCCTTCCAGGAGCGCCTCCGCATAGCCCTTGATGGAAGAAAGCGGCGTCTTGAGCTCATGCGAGGCATTGGCGACGAACTCGGATTTCACCCGGTCCAGATGGCGGAACTCGGTGACGTCCAGGAGGGTGAGCAGGTATTCGCGATCGGAGTCGGCGCGTGGATCCATGGGCGCCAGGTGGCAGAGCAGATCGAAAGGCGAATCCTCGCCCTTATCCACGTGCATCATGGGCGTGCGCTCGGGCGATTCGGCCGCCTCCAGCCATGGGACCAGGAGGCTATGGGGCAGAAGCTCGCGCAAGGAGCGGCCCACCCAGGCGGTGGCATCCTTGGTATCGACCGCACCCAGCAGCCGCAGCGAAGAGGGATTGGCGGCCACTACGGTGCCGGATGAGGAAAGGATGAGGATGCCTTCGTCCAGTTGGTTCAGCACCGCCACCAGCTTGTCGCGCTGCATTTCCACTTCCCGCCCTAAGGCGCGGATCTGGACCACGTAACCGCGGAAGGCCTGGTTTAGGACTTCCGCTTCGCGGAACTCCGCCTCCCAACGGGGCGGTTTGTCGGGATCGGTGCGGCCACCGCCGGTATCGATCAACTGCAAAAGGGGAGTGCTGATTTTCCTGCTGATCCACCAGGTGATGGCGAGGGAGGCCCCCAGGAACAGGGTCAGGAAAAGCGCGAATACCTTGAAAGAGGCCTTCTGGAAGCTGTTCAAGGTCACGGGGCCGGCGGCCATGCGCAGGTAACAGGCGCGATCCGGAACCTTGCGCGCTACGTAGAGCATGCCCCGTTCCAGGGTGTTGGAATAGCGCCAGGCGTGGCCCCAACCGGTTTCCATGGCCATGCGCACTTCCGGCCTGGCCAGGTGGTTCTCCAAGTTCTCCAGGTCCCCTCGCGGCACATGCGAATCCGCCAGCAAGCGGCCGGTGGAATCGATAAAGGTGATGCGGAAGCCCTTGTAGCCCGCGACCGCCTTGCACAGGGAGTCGGAAAGCGCCGGATCCGTCAGCAATTGCGGTTGGGCCTGGATGGTGCCGGCCAGCCATTCCAAATCCCCGGAAAGTTCCCGTTGCAGCGCTTCGGCGAAGAGGGTGCGGGAAGCGAAGTAGAGATAGATGGTGAGGCCCAGGAACAGGGCCGCGAATATGCCCAGCATGCCGATCAGGCGCGCGCGCAGGGACGGGTATTGACGTTCGATATCGCTCATGGGCCTGCGCGCTTCAAGGTAGCAACTGGAGGCGCCAGGGAATAAGGGATGCGGATGGATGTGAAGGGATGCGAATCGGGCTGAAAGGGGCTTAATGCACCGGGTTCAGGCCGGGAATGGGATCGGCCACTTCCGGGGTCACGGACCCTTCCGGATCCCATTGGTAGCCGAAGCCGGTGACGGTGCGGATGCATTTCCCGTAAGGCTTGATCTTCTCGCGCAGGCGCGTCACGGATACATCCACGCTGCGCAGGCCGGCCTTGGACTCCATGCCCCAGGCCCGCTCCAGCAAGGTGGCGCGCGCGATGGTCTTCTTCTGCCCCTCGATCAGCACCTTCAGGACCATGAATTCGCGGGGCGTGAGGCTGACCCGGGTGCCGTCCACTTCCACCACATGGCGGTCGAAGAAAATCTCCAGGCCGCGGAACATGAAGCGGTCCTTGCCGCCCTTGGAGCGTTTGACCAGGGCCTTTGCCCGGGCCACCAGTTCCTTGGGAGAGAACGGCTTGGTGAGATAATCGTCCGCGCCCACCTTGAAGCCGATGAGCTTGTCGGTTTCCTCGTCCTTGGCGGTAACGAACAGCACCGGAATGCTTTCCAGGCGCTCTTCGCGTTTGATTTTACGGCATAGCTCGATGCCGGACATGTCCGGGAGCATTACGTCCAGAATGGCCAAATCCACGGATTCATCGCTCAGGATGGAAAGCGCGTCCATGCCGGTCTTGGCGGAATGCACGCGGAAACCTTCCGATTCCAGGCTATAAGTGATCAGCTCCAGGATATCCGAATCGTCTTCAGTCACTAATACAGTTGTTTGATTCATGTTTCGGAAATCTACTCCCGGGATGGCGATGAGGCCATGTAAAATGCGTTACAAGCCTATTTCAGACCCGCAAATTTTCAGGGAATGGCGATTTTCAGGGTTATACGGCGCGGGATGGACCCGCCAGTCGGGTTCGCGCCCAAATCCCCCGGGGTCGTGCCTGAACCCGCCGGATCCGCGGTGCCTGCTACTGTCCAGTCCAGGGCGAGTACGTACAAGCCGGCGGAAAAACCACTGCGGCCGCCCCGGTCCAGATGGTAGAAGCCTGCTGGCAGGTCCAGGGTGGCCTTATCGCGGGCACGGCCGTCCATTGACCAGAGAGTCATGCTCAAGCGCGCCGCCCTCGGCAAGCGGAGGTCCAAAGCGATGCGGCCGGCTTGCGTCGAGGCCAGGGCCGTGAAGGCGCCGACGGAGGTGGGAATGGAAGCGAGGCGCGCTTCCAATTCGGCGGTGGGGCCGGCCAGGATGTCCAGGCTGTCGGTGAAGCCGGGAGAGAGCGGGATGCCCGAACCCTCGATCATGGGGAAGCGCAGGCCGCGCTTGCGCGACCAGGCCCAGGCGGCGTAACCGGCGGGCAGGGATAATCCTTCCACGCGGGCCGAGGCGCCGGGAGCGGCGGCGTCGCTTTCGTTCTCGCCGCGAGGCAAGGCTGGCATTCCGGCCACGAGGGTCCACAGGCATAAGCCGCCTTCTTTCCAAGCCACCAGGTCGGCGGTCAGGCGCATGCCGCCGCGTACCGCGAATAGTTTGGGGCCGTTGTCCGCCGGGGAAACCGGTTGGGGATCATCTTCCACGCCCAGCCCGTCGCGGGCGAGCCCGGACGCGCCCAGCCGCAGGGCAGGTCCGTCGTCCAGCAGCAAGCGGATGGAAACGCCGGCGGCTTTTGCGGGTCCGGAAGCGCTGGACCGGGAAGCGGCCGAAGTCTTGGCAGCATGAGCTTTGGCCGCCGGAGACGTGACCGGTTGGGAGAGCAGGTCCACGGCGGTATCGGTCGCGCCCTTGTAATAAGCGAAATAGCCGCGCCAGGGTTCCAGGTTTTCCGAAGGCGCGTATTTGCGGGCTTGCGCATCCCAGGCCACCAGGCCTTTCAGCAGGGAGGCGTCATACGCTTCGGGAAACGCGCGTGTTACGGGCCAGAACAATGGGGCCATGGTGGGGTTGGCGACCAGGTTCCACCCGGGGCGCATCCTGATCCGGTAACCGCCCGACCCCTGGTGCCCGGAGGTTTGCAGGGCGGGGAAACTCAACGATGGGAGACTGGCATAGGCGGCGATCCAGACCGCGGCGCCGGGCAGCAGGGGCTCGGTATCGCCCAGATAACGGTATTTCCCGGTCGTACTGTCGAGGCCCACGCCATCCAGTTCCGGCACGGAGTTGTTCTTGCGCAATTGCGCCAGGGTCAACGGCGGTTCCGATGCCAGGGGGATGGCTATCAAGTCCCAGGGATCGGACCGGCTGGTTCCGATATGGAAAGCGGTGGGAGTGTGCACTGTCTGGGTGATCCGCTGCGCCAGCGGGTAAAGGGATCCGTCCGCCGGGAAGGCCGACTTGCGGCTGTGATCATCCACCAGCAGGCGCACGGTTAGGGGCGCCAGCGAGCCGGGAGGGTTTTTCATCGGCACAGAAAGGAACATGGGGCTGGAGATTTCCTGCCCGCGCACGACCGCCTTCCCGTTGTCGGAGCGTTCCAGATCCAAGAGGAGGTTGGCGACATTGTCCTGGATGGAAACCACCAAACGGGTGGAATCGTCTTCGGTGAAGGGTTCTCCCGAGTAAGTGATGACGGGGGCCAGTGTGTCCACCCCCAGGAAATAGGTTCCCGATCCCGGCAACTCGCAAGTGTCGGCTCCGGTGATCCACCGCGCGCTGCCATTGGCGTTCAAGGAGTACATTGATCTCGGCTCGCCTCCGGGAGCGTTGAAGGCTACCTTGGGGAAAGCGGTCGCGCCTTCCGGAACAGAAAGACGGATGCCGAACAGGACGTCGCGGAATCCCTTCAGGGATTTCAGGCTGTCCGTGGCCAGCACTTCCACTTGCACTGGCGCCGCCCCGGAGAGCGGACTGGCCAGGCTATAGTTGCCGGAAAGGGCGATGCGCGTTCCGGGCCCCAATTGGCGGGCTCCGGGACGGATGAAGGTGTAGGTTTCGGTGCGGACCGGGCTACGCTGCAGGCTGGGGCCTTGTCCCGTTACCGCGATTATCTTCAAGGTCGCCGAAGTGTCCAGCCGGATTGGGGTCCCCGCCTTGTACGGCGGCAGCCCGCGTTCAGGACCGGGCGGGGAACCATCCAAGGTATAGAAGAGGCGCGCCCGAACCGATTTGACGCTCAATTGGATGTCGACAAAGGAGCTGTAGTCGCCGCCGCGCGGGGAGGCCGAAGGGGTGTCCGGGATCAAGGTGTAGGTTTCCGAAAGGGTGGGGCTGATCTCGCCGTTTTTCACGGCGATGGCCTTGAGCACTGTGGTGGAATCTATGAGCAGCCCGTTACCGGAATAGCGCGGCGAAGCTGGATTGGGATCGGAACCGTCCAAGGTATAGTGGATTACCGCGTCGCCGCCTTTGGCCGCCAGGGTGACGCGTAAGGTATCCGGGAAGCTACGGGTCCTGGGAAGGGCGAAGGGCGCTTCGTCCGGGACTTGCGGCGTGGGGAAGGACCATCCCGAATTACCGCCCACGTCCAGACTTTGGAATGCGTATCCCGGGTGCGCGGAAGCGCGCGCATTGCCCAAGGCGGCGAAGCGCGCTTGCAGGGAATCCGGCCCGCTCCCGCTCAGGATCCAGCCCTTGGGAGCGGTGGCGAGCCCGAGCAAGGTATCCTTGGAAACCCCTTCCAAACGGGCCGCGCGGCCCACGGATATGGCCCGGCCGTCAAGGTTGCGCAACGTGCCCGGGCCGCCGTTCTTGACGCTCAAGTCCCCGTTCACGATCAGATCGAATCCGTTGAAGTCGAAGGCGCCCCGGATCTGATCGAACTGGGCCACGTACAGGTCGCGGCCGTCCAGGCGCAGCGCGCCCGCGCCTTCGTGGCGCACCGGCGCCAGTACCTTGCCCGCCAGCGGGCCGGTAAGCGAGTGGCCGCGCGCGGAAGCGAAGAGGATCCGCCCGGTTTCCGCATAGGTGTAGGTGCCTCCTGTGAAATCGGCCTTGCCCGCCACGGTCAGGGTTTGCTTGCCCAGCTTCAGCGTGCCCTTATATTCGGAATTGACCGTGATGGTACTAACGGAAGCATTCTTGTCGAGATCGCAACCCGATCCGGTCGAGAAGACCACCTGGGTCATGCCTTCCGGTACCGCATGGCCGCTCCAGTTCGCAGCCGTGGTCCAATTGCTGTCCTGCGGATTGGCGCCCTGCCCTCCCATCCCTCCCATCCATAGCGAGACGGCCTCCCAGGCGATATCGTCCAGATCCGCATCCCAGCCGATTCCCACGCCGTATCCTGGTGCGCTTCCTGGCGCGCTTCCACCCCCCGTTTCCACGACCAGGCGGGAGAAGGATCCGGAGCCTCCCAGGGCGGCGGCCGGTACCGCCACGCGCTCATTGCCGCGCAGGGAATCTTCGCTCAGGTACAAGGTGAATTGATTGGCAGCGTTGTCCAGGACCAGGCGCATGTAGTACCAGGTCCCGGTTTTCCAGGTCTCCGCGGACGGGATGGATCCGCCTGAGGTCGATCCGGGAACGGCGCCGCCGGCGCCTCCCAGGGCGGCCCCGGTGGCGGATAAAGCCCCGGACGGCTCCATGCAAGCGCGCGCGCGATTGCCAAGGGGAGTGCCTGGGGCCGATCCTGAGACCCCCAGGCACAAGCGCACGCTATCGCCGAGGGCGCGCCATTTCCAGCGCAAGTCCATGATTGCGCCCAGGGCCGGGAAAGGCCGCAGCACGGCGGCCGCCGCCGATGTGCGGATATGGGCCCATTTTCCCGCGCTTCCGGCTTGCACCAGGAAATTCTCCGGGAGGACGGCCGCTACCGCGGGCAAATCGGAAGTTTGGGGGGCAAGTGCGGAAGCGGCCCATTGGTCCGCGCCCAGGAAGGTTTTATCCGCCAGGTATGCGGGGGCTTCGAAGTCAACCGTTTCGGCGCGCACCGAGGCGGTCAGCGAAGCGAGCAGGGCGAGGGCCGTGCGCACGAAGAGGATGCCGCTCCTATGGGAACTGACGGCCCTGATTCCCAATCCTCGCATGTTTCCGCTCCAAGATTCCCATAAGCCCACGAGGCCGGGATCGACGGGGCGCCGACCCCGGACCCCTAGCTTCGATTCTCCCATTCAACCCTACCCGATGGCAAGCATGGGAAGGATGATTACGCTTAAGTCGCGTTTGGAAGCAAGTATCCCGCGAAAGTATCAACTCGGGTTTTTGATTCGGATATTCCGAGCCCCAAGGCTGTCTCACTTTGGAGGGCCTGCCCCCATTAAGGTGGACCAGTTTAAGCCGGTTCCGGTTCCGGCTCGGGCGAGGGGCGGGGAGGAAACAGCGGTGTTACCTGGGGCATAGGCAGGTCGGGCGTTTCAGCCCGTTTAGCCAGCCATTCCTGGGCGTTGATCGCGTTTTCGCCGGGTTTGCGGGCGACGCGCACGTAGCTGCCGTCCGCGCGCATCCAGCGCGATTTCACGTTGTCCGCCCAGTATACGGTGAGGATTTCTTCGATGAGCCGCACGAATCCCGCGTCTTTGATGGGGATGGAGACCTCCACGCGTTCACGCAGGTTCCTTTCCATCCAATCGCCGCTGCCGATGAACACGGCCGGATCCCCGTCGTTCTCGAAATAGAAGATGCGGCTGTGCTCCAGGTACCGGCCCACCACGCTTTTCACCTGGATGTTCTCGGAAAGCCCCGCGGCGCCGGGCCGCAACGCGCAGGTGCCGCGCACGATCAGGCTTATGCGCACGCCCGCCCGCGAAGCCGCGTACAAGGCCTCGATGACCTCTTTGTCGAACAAGGAATTCATCTTGGCGACGATGGCGCCGCGCTTGCCGCTCCGGGCCAATTCCGCTTCCCGTCCGATGCGGCGCAGGGTTTCGCCTAGGAAATTCACGGGCCCCACCAGCAAGGTCCGGAAATCCGGGCTGCGCGATTGCGAGGTGAGGAAGTTGAAGACCTCGGACACGCCTTCGGTGATGGCCGTCTCGCTGGAGAGTAAGCTGATGTCGGTATAGCGGCGCGCGGTCTCGGGATTGTAATTGCCGGTGCCCACATGCGCATAGCGGGCGAACCCGCTCTCTTCCTTGCGTATGACCAGGGACAGCTTGCAATGGGTCTTGAGGCCCACCAGGCCGTACACTACCGTGCCGCCCTTTTCCTCCAGCTGTCGCGCCCAGCTGATATTGGACTTCTCGTCGAAGCGCGCCTTCAATTCCACCACCACCACCACCTCCTTGCCCTGCTCGGCCGCTTCCAGCAAGGCGTACATGATGGGCGATTCCGCATTGGTGCGGTACAGGGTCTGTTTGATGACCTGCACCTTGGGGTCTTCCGCGGCGCTTTGGATGAAACGGACCACCGGATCGTAGGAGTCGAAGGGATGATGCAGTAGGATGTCGCGGCCCCGGATTTCGTCGAAAAGATCTTCCGCGTCCTGGAAATGGAACGCGTTGCCGGGATGCAGGGGCGGGAATTTGAGATGGGCCAGCGGAACCATGTTGTACAGGCTGGCCAGGCGGTTGAGATTGACGGGGCCGTCAACGCGGAACACCTGGCTGGCGTCCACGTCGAAGTTCTTGGAGAGCGCCTCCACGCTGCGCTTGGAGGCGCCTTTGGCGATTTCCAGGCGGACCACGTCCCCGCGCCGGCGATTATGCACCACCTCTTCCAAGGCGTCGATGAGATTGCCGCCTTC
>JBDSWM010000276.1:0-6231 GCA_039926685.1 Fibrobacteria bacterium
CGGCATGAATACCATGTCCTGGATACCTATGAGGTGGGCATCATGCTTTCGGGAACGGAAGTCAAGTCCGTGCGGGTGGGAAAGCTGGAACTGGCCGAAGCCTACGTGGTGGTCCGCAATGATGAGATCTGGATGGTGAACGCCTACATCAACGAATACAATTGGGGCAATATCTACAATCATCTTCCCCGCCGCGAGCGCAAGTTGCTGGCGCACAAGTCCGAAATCGTCAAAATGAAGGACGCTTCGGATTTGAAAGGGTTCACCATCATCCCCTTGAAGGCTTACTTCAAAGGCAGCCTGCTCAAGCTGGAGATCGGCGTATGCAAAGGCAAGGAAGATAGGGACAAGCGGCAGGACAAGCATAAGCAGGAAGCCAAACGCGAAATCGACCGGGCGCTCAAGGAAAGAAACCGGATTTAAATAGATGTTCGCGTCCATGCCCGCCAAATGGCTCCCTTTCCTGATGGCGGCCACCATCCAGGCTTCCATCACGTTGAAACCCGCCCCCTCAACCGCAGGCGAGGCCCCCTCCGCGGGCGGGAGCGGAATCGCTTCCGTATGGCAAGGGGGTACCTTCCCGGATACCTCCTTTGAAGGCGTGCGCTATGTCGCCTCCCAATTCCTGGAAAGCCTTTTCGGCCGCGAAGGGAGCTGGGTGCCCGATCGGCAGAAGTTGGTCATCAACGATCCGGG
Source organism: Fibrobacteria bacterium (assembly GCA_039926685.1). Classification (GTDB taxonomy): domain Bacteria; phylum Fibrobacterota; class Fibrobacteria; order UBA11236; family UBA11236; genus Chersky-265. Next base: position 697 of record JBDSWM010000276.1, read on the forward strand.
CGGCAGGAAATGGGTGTTTACCCTCGACAACCCGTACATGAACGTAGGCGATGAAGTCTGCAATCTGGTGTTCCCGGTGCGGCGGGGGGCCGAATTCCTCTACTTGCCCGCCAACCCCTTGCTGCGGCTGCTCGCCAATAAGCTGGGTAAGACCATAACTTGGCCGGCATCCCCTTCGCCCATTAACCTGCCGGAACCCGTTCGTGCCGAGAGGCCTTTCGCCAAAATGGCGCTCCCTACCGGGGGGGCCAATATTCTCGATCTGGGCGCGGAAGAGCGCGAGAACGGCACCCTGGTTTCCTTACGCACGGCCGGGCCCATGGACTGGGAAAGCTTCTGGGTGCCGCCGCATTACATCCTGAAGTTCCAAGGAGGCAGGCTGGCCTCCCAATACCCGGTGAAGTCGGCAGGTCAAGGCCTGGTCAAGAACATCCTGACCGTGCAGGAAAAGGATTTGGTGCAAGTCACCTTGAACATCCCCCGCGCCATCGACACCGTGGAAGTGGCCTATTCCGGCGAGACCCAGGGCTATCAGGTCATGGTCCGGAAGAAGACGGAGAAAAGCGAGAAGCGGGAAAAGGAAAAAGCCGCGGCCGAAAAGGATGCCATGGCTGCCGAGGGGGACAAGGATAAAGGCAACGTCTTTTCCAAGGTGGCCACCATCATCATCGACCCCGGGCATGGCGGCAAGGATCAGGGCGCCATGGTGAGCGGGGTCAATGAAGCCCAGGTGACCCTGGCGGTGGCCAAAGAGCTTAAGACGGAATTGGTCAAGCTGGGTTACAAGGCCCTGATGACCCGCGAGGATGACACTTTCGTCAGTCTGCAGGACCGGCCCAAGTTCGCCTCCGGCCAGGGAGGCGATTTATTCATCAGCCTGCATTGCAATTCCATCGGCGGTTCCATGAAGCGGAAAAAAACCGTCACCGGCTACACCGCCTATATCCTGCGCGAGGGGGAAAGCGAAGAGGACAAGGCCCTGGCCCGGCGCGAAAACGAAGCCATCAGCGAAGAGAGCGGCAAGAGCAAGGGGGAAATCTCGCCCGTCGAATGGATACTCCTGGAACACCAGCTGAACCTGTTTTCCAAGGAAAGCGAAGGCTTCGCCGAAGACATCATCCGCGAATTCGGAGGGTTCCAAATCGGGAAATATTCGACAGGAGCCAGCCAAGCCGGATTCTACGTGCTGGTGGGGGCCTATATGCCCGCCGTGCTTTTCGAAATGGGCTATTTGACCCATGAAGAGGACCGGCGCATACTGGCCTCGGAAAAAGGCCAAAAACAGATTGCCGGACGCCTGGCCAAGGCCATCGATCGATACCGCAAAAGCCAGCTGGGCGGCGGGTCGAAGGAGAAAAAAGGCGAAAGGAAAAATGAAAAATGAAAAACCTGAAATTTAAGAGAGACCGGCATTTATCATTTTTCATTTTGAGTTCTATCTTTCAGACCCACTAAACTGGAGACATTCTCATGTCAGGCCACTCCAAATGGGCAACTACAAAGCGTAAAAAAGCCAAGATCGACTCGGCGCGGGCCAAGGTCTTCAACCGCATCCTCCGCGAAATCACCGTAGGGGCGCGCATGGGCGGATCGGATCAGGAAGGCAATCCCCGCCTGCGCACCGCCGTGCTCAAGGCCAAAGCCTCCAATATGCCTAACAAGAACATCGAAACCGCCATCGCCAAAGGCGCGGGCGAACTGGAAGGTGTCACCTATTCGGAAATCACCTATGAAGGCTACGGTCCCGCCGGCACCGCCATCATGGTCGATACCATGACCGACAACAAGGTCCGCACGGTGGCCGAAATGCGCCATATCTTCAGCAAGAACGGTGGCAACATGGGCGAAGCCGGATCGGTGGCCTGGATGTTCAAATCCAAGGGCATCTTCACCTTGGCCAAGGACGCCATCGGCGAGGACGCGCTTTTTGAATTCATCATCGAAAACGGCGGGGACGACTTGGATTCGTCCGGAAGCGAATATGAGATCAAGGTGGAGCCGGAGAACTTCCACGCCATGCTGCAAGCCCTGGAGAAGAAAGGCCTTAAGCCCATCACCTCGGAAGTGGTCAAGATCGCCGATAACATGGTGAAGGTGACCGGCGAAGATGCGGAGAAGGTGCTCCGCATCCTGGACGCGCTGGATGAACAGGACGACGTCCAGAACGTGCACACCAATGCGGAGTTCGATCAGAAGGAATTGGAAAACCTTTGATCGTCCTGGGGGTGGACCCCGGCACCCATCGCACCGGCTACGCATTTCTGGAAAAGCGGGCTAGCCGGATCCGCGTCCTGGAATACGGCGTCATCCGCCTCAAGGATGGCGCTCCCCTGCCCCATCGCCTGGAACAGCTGCATCGGGAGCTCAAAGGCCTGATGGAGGTTTACCATCCCGTGCAATTGGCCTTGGAAAGCATCTTCTTCGCCAAGTTCCCGCAATCGGCCCTGATCCTGGGGCATGCCCGCGGCGCCATCATGGTGGCGGCCCAGAACATGGGGATTGGAGTTTCCGAATACGCCCCGCAAATGGTTAAGAAGGCCACGGTGGGGACCGGCCGCGCCAGCAAGGATCGCGTGGCAACGATGATGCAAACGCATCTGGGACTTAAGCAACCGCCCACCCCGGCCGATGCGGCTGACGCCTTGGCGATCGCCTTCTGCCATTTGATCCAGGCCGGCAACCCGGCCTGACCCGGTCAGGTCTCCTTATATACGGTATCGAGAGCCAGGCCCGCGGCCAACAGCAGAACGGCCTTGCCGGGAGCGGCTTCCGCATGCAGCGCTATCATGTAATTGTCCGCGCTGGTGAACAGTTCTTTTCCCAGGCCGGCCCACTTCTTGGAGATGGTGCCGATTTCCTTTCCGCCTATATCCAGGATCTGGAATGTCCAGCCTTTCCAATTGCCCTTGACTTGCGCGTATTGGATCCCGGCAGCGTCGAATACGTTGAAGCCGCCTCCGATGGAGAACAGCTTGCTTTTCAAATAGCCCACCATGCGGCCGTGAGGGCCGTGGATTTCCACCTTGGAAACGAACAATGCGAAACCCCTATGGAGGCTGAACAGCAGGCGACTTTCATCCTCCGGATCGGCGCCTTGGTAAATGAACAGCTTGGTGGGCAGTAGGCGTTTGTTGACCAGGAGCCTGAGCAAATGGAAGAACAGGCCCGGCTTCTCCTTGGCCACCCCCAATTGCGCGCGGGACTCGGGGTCCAAGATATCGTAGGTTTCCGATAGCTTCAGCAAACCGACATGTTCGCGTATGAAAAAAGCCTTGCGGTCGAGCATGATCCTCCTAATGTTTCCGGTGGCCGATAGGAAAGCGCGCAGGGGGATTATAGGGTAATAACCGCGCTGCGGCCATATCGGCAAGCCGGCCCCTTTTTCTAACTTTTGCCATCAAGATGATCGAATTCCTCCGCGGCCGCCTGGCCCATCGGCAACCGGCCCGCCTGGTCATCGACGTAGGTGGGGTGGGCATGGGCGTGGACGTTTCCCTGCGCACCGCGGAACTTTACCCCCGCGAGGGCGAGACCGTCGAAATCCTGACTTATCTGCATGTGCGCGAAGAAGGCCTGGAATTGTACGGGTTTCAGGACGCCGTTGAGAAGGCAATTTTCCTGAAGCTGCTCGGAGTGTCCGGCATCGGTCCCAGGCTGGCCCTGCGCATCCTGTCCGCCGTCCCTCCCCATCAATTGGCGCAGATGATCATTGGCGGGGATATCCGCGGCCTCACGGCGCTCAAAGGCATCGGAAAAAAGACGGCGGAAGTGATGGTGGCCTCGTTGCGGACTTCCCTCGGCAAGATGGATTTGGCGCCTTCCGGCGGCAGACCCGCGCAATTGGATGCGGGCGGTGAGGCGGCGCGCGACGCCGTGCTGGCTCTGATCACTTTGGGCGTGAAGGATGCGGCCGCGCAGGCGGCCGTGCAAAAGGCGCTCGATCGCCTGGGTGACAAGGCGCATACCGGCCAGTTGATAACCCAAGCCCTGCAGGAAGTGTAGACCGGCAACATGTCCGAACGCATTATCGCGCCTGAACAGTTCGGAGACGATGGGGATCAGGATCTCTCCTTGCGGCCGGCCACGCTTTCCGATTTCGTGGGCCAGGAAAAGCTGAAGGAAAGCCTGAGCGTGTTCCTGCAAGCCGCGCGCGATCGCAAAGAACCCATCGACCATATCCTGTTCGCCGGCCCACCGGGATTGGGCAAGACCACTTTGGCGCATATCATAGCCCGGGAAATGGGCGCCAATCTCAAAATCACCTCCGGACCCGCACTGGACAAGCCTTCCGAACTGGCGGGCCTGCTGACCAACCTGGAAAGCAATGATGTGCTTTTCATCGACGAAATCCACCGCCTCAGCCGCGTCATCGAGGAATTCCTCTACCCGGCCATGGAGGATTTCAAGATCGACATCATGCTGGAATCGGGTCCCTCCGCCAAATGCATCAACCTTCCGCTGAAACGCTTCACCTTGGTGGGGGCCACCACGCGCACGGGCATGCTCACCTCCCCCCTGCGCGACCGGTTCGGCATCACCTTCCGGCTGGAAATGTATTCGGAAGCGGAGATGAAGAGGATCCTGGCGCGTTCCGCCCGCATCCTGAAGGTGGATCTGTCCGCGGAAGGCACCGCCCTGCTGGCCGACCGCTGCCGGGGCACGCCGCGCGTGGGCAATCGCGTCCTGCGCCGTTGCCGGGACGTGGCCCAGGTCAAGGGAACCACCGTCATCGATGCGGCCATCGTCTCCAGGACCTTGGACATGCTGGGAATCGATCCGCGCGGTCTCGATGAAATGGACAGGAACATCCTCAAGACCATCATCAACAAGTTCGAGGGTGGCCCAGTGGGCCTCTCCACTTTAGGGGCATCCCTGGGGGAGGAGACGGAAACCCTGGAAGAGGTTTATGAACCGTATCTCATCCAATTGGGTTTCCTGAAGCGCACCCCCCGCGGCCGCCAGGCCACGGCCAATGCCTATCGCCACCTGGGCCTGATTCCGCCCGCGCCTTCGCCCTCCCAGGAAGAGTTACTCTAAGCTTTCCTTATCGACCACCAGCGTAAGCGGCCTCTCCGTACGCAGCCAGCCTTGGGGTTCGCCTTCCATTCAGACTCACCCTGTCCCTATCCCACATTCCGCCCCACCCGGTCAGCCCGCCTCCCCAACGAACCGCACCATTTCAGACCAAACCGCACGCGACCCACCCCCGACGACTAGCGGCGTAGTCCTTCCAAACACGAGTGGGATGCAGGGTGCCGGAAGCGCCCTTGGACCGGGCGCGTCAGTCGTCATTAAGCCCGGAGGACAGGAAGGATTGCAACTCTTCCGGATTCATCAGCACTTCCCGCGGCTTGCTGCCGCGCTCGCGGCCCACGATGCCCGCGCGTTCCAACTGATCCACCAACCGCCCGGACCGGGCATAGCCTATCCCAAGCCTGCGTTGCAAGAGGGAAACCGAAGCCTGCTTCACCTGCACGACCAGCTCCGCCGCCTCGCGGAACTTCTCGTCGCGCGGCTCGTCGTTGGCGCCTTCTC
>JBDSWM010000277.1:0-6588 GCA_039926685.1 Fibrobacteria bacterium
CGGATGGCGAATACAATATCGGCGGCCTTACCGGGGATGCGAATCAGAAGACCACCTTTACCACCTCGAACGTGTCCTTTGTCGGGCAAAGCGAAGACAAGACCATCCTCTTCAACAAGTCCGCGAATGAAGGCATCAGCATCACCGCCACCCTGTATTTCGACAAGGCCAACGACATCTATTTCCAGGATCTCTCCATCATGAACCGGGCGAATTACGGGGACGTGGCGAGCTACAATGAAACCGGCCGGCATGTGGCCGTACAGGAAGACGGGAATAAATTCGTGTACAAGAACGTGCGGCTGTTGAGCACGCAAGACACTTATTATACCAAGGGAACCCGTACCTATTGGGAGAACGGGCAAATACACGGGACCACGGATTTCATCTGCGGCGACGGCGATGTGTTCTTCAACGGCGTGCTGCTTTACGAGATGAAGAAAAGCGCCATGACCGCGCCTTCGACCACGAGCACCTGGGGCTATGTTTTCCAGAAATGCATCATCGACGGCACCGTTTCCGATTTCAATCTGGGGCGCTCCTGGAATACCGCCAAGGCCGTATTCCTCAATACCAGCATGAAGAAACTCCCTTCCGCCGGCGCATGGGGGGATCCCATGAATTCCAATCCCCAGCTTTTCGCCGAATACAAGAGCGTGACGGCGGCCGGATCCATGATCGACTTGAGCCAACGCCGGAAAAGCTATACCAGCGGTATCACGGTGACGCTCAATCCCGTGCTCAGCGACGCCGAAGCCGCGAAATACACGGTGGCGAACGTGCTGGGCGGCAACGACAATTGGCAGCCGCAAACCCTGACCCAGCAAGTGCCTGCACCGGTGCTGACCCAAAACGGGACCAAGGTGGAATGGAAGGATGAAGCGAACGCCTTGGCTTGGGCCGTCTTCAAAAACGGCAAGTACCTGGCCAATGTCGCCACCAACAGTTTCAGCTCGGCGGGCCTGGCAGTCGGGGATATGGTGACCGTGCGCGCGGCCAACGCCATGGGCGGGTTGGGAACCGCTTCCGCCGCCTTGAAATTCGGAACCACGACAAAGGTCATGGCGCCCGATTTAAACCCTCGCTACTTATCGACTGGTCGCTATCAGAAACTCAATATCGCTGGTTTCGAGAATTCACCCATTGAGCTGACCCTGCGCAATGGATCAGGCCGATTCATCCATCACACTCGCTTGGCCGCTTCCACGGGACCGCAAGAGCTCGATTTATCTCCGCTGGGGTTGACCGGGGGAATGTATGTCGTGGTGGTCAAGTCGGCCGGGAAGCCGACGAAAGTCATTCATTTCCAGATCGGTGAGTGAAATAGGTCCCGCTACGCCTAATCCAAAAACCGGACCCGCAAACCGTCCGATAAGCCCGGCAAGGCGATACTGTGCCCGGCCTTGAGCAGGGACGATGCGACAACGACCCGGCCATTGGCGGCCACGATTTCGAATTTCACCGCGTCGGCCCCGGGGTTGTAGAGGCGGTATCCGCCCGAGGTGGAGGCGACGAACGGCGCTTGTCCCCTATTCCCCGCGGACAGAAGCGGAGTAGGATCCGGGCCCAAGGTCATGGTATTCCCCGCTCCGGGTCGTACCTTGGCCTCAACGTCCGCGGCCGCCATTTTCAGGGTAAGCGTATAAGGCGGGGTGAATACCGTGCCGCTGCTGATGCCTATATCCTTGGCCGTGCCGATGTTGCCGATTGATTTATAAGCCGGTGCCGGCGTCCCCTCGAAGGGCTTTATGGCTGTCCCCTGGGTTTTCATGTTGTTGTTCTCGATCAGCATTTGGATGTCCACTCCGGGACCGCATACATAATTGGTCGCCCCCGAGGTATACAGGTTGTTCACGACATGCACCTTGCCCGCGCGCCCGCGCGGTTGGCGTTCCACGACGCGATCGGCCCACCAGCAATAGGCGTATGTGATGCTTAGCTTGCCCTTATCGATGGCCACATTGTCATCCCCGGCGATCAAGTTGGAGAAGCGGTGTTCCTTATCGTAGGTATAGGAGAATTTGCACCAGGTCACCGTAACGAAGTCCGAACCGTTGGAGATATCGCAATTCCCGTCCTGTCCGTCGGAAACGTCGAGATGGTCGAGCCAAATATGATTCGCTTCGTTATTCACATTGATGGCGCCCACCCCCTCTTTGCATTCATCGTAAGTGCCGCACTTGTCGCTTTGCACCGAGAGGTTGCGGATGATGACATTGCTGACCGCGGAAATGCTCATACTGCCCTTGATCATCACCCCCGGTTCCTTGCCGAGAATGGATTTGTCGGAGGCGAGCGTGAGCTTGCCGGTATAGGTGCCTTTGCTGACGAGGATGATCTTTTTGCCGGACGACTTGGCTTGGGTCTGCAAATCGGCCATGGTGCTGACCGTGACTTCTGTTCCGCCCGCTCCCCCTGTGGTGCCGCCTGATTGCGAGGCCCAGCCTTCCGGCTTGTCGGTTTTCTGATAGCTCCAGCCAAGGGTAGCGGACATCAAAAGGGAGCACAAGAAAGGGACGGAAAAATTCACTCAAGTCTCCAGGGGAAGGGGGAATCCGCATCTGAAAAGTATCGCGATTCCCTGATTGCCGCCCGGGGTAGTTCAGCTTAGTGAGGAAAAAGGAGGTATTCTTTAGGTGGTTGGGGAGGAGTGCCGAAATGGGGCTAAGCAAACCGATTTTCCTTTTAGCGCTCATCCTGTCGGGGCTGGCCCTGGAACGGGCTCATGGGTGGAGCCATAGCTCCCCCACCGCGACGGGCGACTGCGCGAACCTGGATTCAACGGGAAGCGCCGACGATTTCTCTTTCACCTCCATCGTCAATAAATCCCTCTTCGCCAACCCAGGCGTTTCCGATGTCCTGAAAATGGCCTTCGTGATGCCCAGCGATACCTCCACCCATGCCGACATCATCTTCATCGAACGCTTCGGCGCGGTGAAATACTACAACGCCTTGACCAAAACCCTCACCTTGATAGGGACCGTCCCCGGGGTGAGCACCGCATCCGAAGACGGCTTGCTGGGCGTGGCGGTGGAGCGGCCCTTCAAGAACCGGATTTACCTGGTCTATGCGCGCGGTGAGGATCCCAACACAAGCGCCAGCAATGTCATCAACGGCTCCTTCCGGCTCTCCCGCTTCTCCATGGACGTCGACTCCCACATGCTGGACATGAACTCCGAAAAGGTGATTTTGGATGTGCCCAGCGCCCGCAACCGCTGGCAAACCTCCGGAGCCTTGGAGGCGGATTTGGACGGCAACCTCTATTGGGCGGTGGGCGACAATGGGACGCTCTTTACCGGACCGGGCAATACCCATGACCTGCGCGGCAGCATCGTCCGCATCCATCCCAATGACGATGGCAACGGCTACACCATCCCTCCCGGCAATTTCGCTGAATACTGGGCCAACACGTTCAGCGGTCAAGGGCGCACGGCTCTAGCCGCCCAATACCGCGACACCTCTCTGGTTCGCCCGGAGATCTTCATCAAGGGGATCCGCGACACTTACGCCATTTCGGTGGAGCCATTAAGCAAACAGGTGGCATACAGCCAGTGCGGGCCCGACTATGGCGGCAGTTCCGAAGTACAATCCAATACCCTCATACCCACCTTCGCCGGCTGGCCCTTCTGGTCTGGCACCACCACGGTGCCTTCTGGGCAGCTCACATACTACCGTTGGGGCGGCTCGAATGAACCGACCGCTGAGGTCTGGGACGCGACCCGGCCGACCAGCAGGCAATATCCGGTCAACACTTGGACGGGCACCATGCCTGGGACTCCGGGCCCTGGGGTGGACAGCCTGCCGCCCTTCGAGGCTCCCAAGCACAGTTACCCCCATTCCTGCGCCATGGGCAGCGTGATTTTGCATTATGACGGCCGCATCAAGAACCCGGGCCAACTGCCGCCGCAAATGGACAATGTATGGCTGATGGGGGACTACGACTCGGGTAAGTTGGCGGGGGCCAAGGTGGATGCTACTGGGACCCCTGTAGGCGGGGTAAATAGATTCCCGGGCATTTTCACCGCCGGCCATGGCACGGGAGATGGCATCAATTCGCTGGTGGACTTGCAGCAAGGTCCGGACGGGGCCTTGTATGTTGCGAACCTGAACTGCAATGGCGGGGTCAACTCGGGAAGTTCCAAATACAGTGATGCGTGTACGGGCATCTTGCGCATCGAATACAAAGGCAGCTGCGCGGATACGGCACTTTACCCCAGGAACCCTGTAACGGGCATCGGAAAATCGGAACGCATCGATCAGGGGAAGGTGGATTGGGTGTGGGTGGGCCCCCAGATGTTCTCGGTGCTTGCGGAAGGTCCGCATTCCATCCGGATCTGGGACATGCAGGGCCGGGAGGCGACTTCAATGCGGGGCGATGGCCGCAAGGAGTATCCCATTCCCGAGGCGCTGGCCCATAACGAGCTATACATCCTGGAAGTAAGAACGAAACGCGGAATGAACTTCCGGAACTTCTTCCGGCCTTAAGCCGCTGGATCGCAACCGACCCTACTCTATCTCGCTTTCATCTTTTACGAATCTGTGCAGAGGCAACCCGATTGTGATGCCCGCGCCGGCCGTCATAAAATGGGTATCCTGATTCAGGTTTATTTTCAATCCGAAAAAAAAGTCGTTTATCATGATGGTCGGAGACACTTCCGCGAACCATCCCACCGAATAATTCCTTCTTTTCTCGTAATATTTGTCCTCATGGCAAAGAAAGCAGGTGGAATCCTCCTGGACGGATCGTATGAATTTGCCCCTATCCAGGACGAAGCCATTGGATATCCCGACCGTCGCCGGAACGAAAATATGCCATAGATGGAAATAGTATTGATAACCCAGATTAAGATTCAGTTTTTGAATCTCGGGATGATCCGTGATGAATAGCTGTACCCATTCATGAGAATACTTCAACTCATAATAGTTCAAAATGACCAGTTTTTTGTAATAAACTGATGCGCTCGCATACACCAGGGAAAGAGAATCCGCCATGCCATCGATGCCAGCAGACACCTCAATCCATTTCGGATCCTCTTCGGCTTTGGCGAACGAGGCGACAGCGAGGTAAATGGAAATGGCGAATACAAGCAACGTCGGGAAGTCGGGTCTAATCGCCTTCATGCTGCTTTGAAAATAATCAAAATGACCCCGTAACGTATTTTTAATGCGTCTCCTTGGCCTTCATTCTACGAAGGCCGAATAGAAGTAGCCTTTACTGAACTCGTGTTTCCTAATGTGTAAACGTGCTACTGACCGTAGGAGAGGAGGACTCCTGAATTTTTGATTGCCATTTACTCTTTTTAATCGTGTTTTTTTTGCGGAACTGAATCCTTACCGCTTTATCCAAGCCATTTTCAGAATAGGCCAAGGTCATTGCGGTCAAATAGCCAGTCTTCTCGTGATTTTTTGTATTCACCAACAGCCATTTCTTTACGAACAATCCTGGTAAGACTACGGATGAATCCAGCAACAGGTTGTTTTCCTGAACTGCCTTGGCCAACTGCAGGGAATCCAGATTCCGACCCATTCCTTTGCCCACCATTGTACCTGCCGAAGCAATAGTCGCTGCAGCCCCGATACTGCGAACAACATCATTATCTGAAGCAGCAGCAAGACCCAGACCAGCGCCGGCAATGGCCCCAAGGGCAAGGGCTTTATTGTACTCCTCGATTTGAATTCTCTGTCTCATGGCTGCTTGCCAATTCAATTGTTCCTGCCAGGTCGGAAATCGGACATTTTCATTGGACCCAAGCGAGTCGAATTCAACACTCTTCACCTTGACTACAATCCATTTTTCCGAGCTGTTTTCGATCGTGAAATCAAAGTATCCAAAGTATTCGCTCGACAAATTCTCGACAAAATTCGCGCTGATGGTGAGGCTTTCTTTGCCATCGCCACTGGGTTTATTTAATGGGGCGCCAACATTATCGTTTTGAATGGTTGCGCACCCTAGGAGAAAAATAGGGGGTAATACTACTGATACAAATTTCCAAAATGGCATTCAAATCCTTCCTGCTTATAATTAATTATACTTAAATCGTGAATTCATATTCCGTCTGAAGCGGATAAGGGAGTAGAAATCAAGGGCGAATTATAGCGGGTTACTTGGCAGCAGCGCATAGTCGACAAGCCCGAAAGTCACAATTCTCCAAATTTGTTTTTGCTAATGCCTTCGGAATTAAAGCCAATTGTTTTGAAAAGGCTGATACCTTCATCCGCCTGAAATATATCCACCATCAAGCCATCATAAAAAGTGCTTTAAGCCCGTCTTTTGCTTGGTCCTCCGATCTTTATCTTCCTGATAATTCCCTACTCATTTTCTTGACCTTCATATACACCAGCCAATCTACTCATCCGCAACGTTCGGTAGAACATGATCGACTGCCCGCCAAGGTATCCTCGCCCGAACGCTACACGTCACACATCAATGTGCTCCCTTCAGCAGGGCTCTCATCTCATCCCAATGGTAAACCCTGACCTTATCTGATTGGCTTTTCGCCGCCTGCGCCAGGGCCCTGGCCACGTCTTTGCCGTCTATCCCCCTGTACTTGCTCAACCGTTTCCCCAGGAGCAAAGGATCCACCAACG
>JBDSWM010000278.1:0-17439 GCA_039926685.1 Fibrobacteria bacterium
CGCGTGCGGAACGTGACGATTGACGGCATCGCCGTCGATGGCGGCGGTGCGAAACCGTTTTCCTTCCCAGGCGTATGGGGCGACGGGGTCACTTGCAACGGAACGCTCTACCCCAACTTCCATGGGAACGGCGGCATCGTACTCTTCGTTTCCGGCGGCGTCACCATCCGCAATTGCGACATCTCCAACTCTTTTTTCGGCATCCCCGTCAAAGACCGCAACGAAGGCGGCGTCTTTGCCAACGTCAACCCCGGCGATCTGGAAAAATCCAACGTGGTCCCCCTTTCCGGGTTCGGCAAAACGGGCAACCATGTCTTCGAGAAGAACCGCATCCACAACAATACCTGGGCTTTCTTCTTCGAATCCGCCTGGGACCTGGGTTCCACCGTACGCTACAATCTACTCTACGAAAACCATCATGCCAGCGCCGCGATAGCGGCCGCGGTCAAGGCCCTGCCTGATGGCGAGCATCATCCGGGCGGGGGCTTCCTTTTCAAGGACGTGATGCTCAGCCCGATCTCGATCTACAACAACACCTTCTGGCACAACTTCGAGATTTTCGCGGGCGGATACAAGCCGGGTGCGCAGCATCTCATATTCAACAATATCTACGCCCAGCCCTATGAGTATTATGACAAGAGCGTATCCTATCCGAACACTTTCCATATCCTCGACAAACGCTTCGTGAACCGCATGCACAATTGCCTCTATGCGGATCAAATGCAGGCCCCGGTGCTCCAGAGCCAGAACATGAACGCCCAGCGTTACGATTCCGCCGCGCAAAAGCAGGTCAGCAAAGACACCGCCGTGAAATATTACCAGACCATCCGCATAATGAACGAGATGGGGAACGTGGCCCTGGAATCATTTCCGGTGGATATCACCCTTGAGCTATCCACCGGTCCGGTGATTGAAACCAAGACCATGACCAACGCTTCCTTGCCGGGAGGGCTTATCCTCGCCGGGAACGGATCCACGGCCTTCCCCGCCACCGCCAACGTGCGCTGGTATGAAATCGAATTCAAATCCACCGACCCCGCCAGCCCGGATTTCCTGACACCGAAATGGGAGGACCCCATCACGGCGAAATACGTCCTGAACGGCGGTTGGCCGGCCGCGGGGATTTACAATTCCGACAGCAAGGTCGCCGATTTGGGCGCCATCCCTTCCGTCGAGCGCCCCAAGGAAGACGTGCGGATCACGCCTTTGTCGCCCGTCATCATCAGCGGCACAACCGCGACCTTGAGCTTCAGCCTGTCGGGAATTTCCGGCGAGTTGCAATCCCCGCGCATCAAATACATCAAACTGGTCCGCAACCTTCCCCTCGCGAATGTGAAGGGGATGGATTTCGGCGGCAGCCCGCTCCTCCTCGTGGTGGACCCGCCGGTGGACGCTACACCTTCCACCACCAGTCTCAAAATGGGCGGCAATACCATCACGGCGACCTTTTCCCAACCTTTCCCGGCTACGGAGAAATACGCTTTCTTCGAAATCATCGCCGAAGGCACGGGAGCCAACGGAGAGTTGGTCACGACCAATGTGGGCTTCCTGCCCTATCGCACCTTGGATAACAAATTCCTTGTGGAGGTATTCAACGCCGCGGGACAGAAGGTGACCGAAGTCAAGGTCGGTGAGCTAGTGAAACTGAGGATCTCGCCCATGACTTTGAGCGGAAGCGCTTTTGCGGGCACCATCTCCCCCAGCGAGGTGCTGCTGACTTCCGGTTCCGATCTCCTCACCACGGCCACGCCTCCCGATAAATTCACCCTGACGAGCATCACCGGCATCACGGAAAAGGATGTGATGTTCAGCAAGATCCCGTTGGGAGGCCTGGAATGGGTGACCGCGGCGGGCATATCCAAATCCGGAACCACCACGTCCGTATTCTATGGCGTTTCCGATGGCATAAAAATCCTGCCCGCCGCCCCGGAAAAAGTGGTTTTCCAGGATCCGCCTTCCAAAATCCTCACCCCTGGTGCCGCTCCCGTAATCGATCCCGGAGAGCTCCGCTCCGTCAAGGTCGAAGTGCGCGATCGCTTCGACAATCCCGTCACCGCTCCGGTTTCCGTGACCATCAAGAGCAATAATCCCACTATCGGCGACATCAGCGGGCCCCTTACCGTGAGCACGGATTCGGTCGGCATCGCCACTTTCAAGGCCAAGGTGACCACCGGGGATTTGAACGACATCTTCGAGCTGGAGGCTTCCATCCCCGGCAAGCCGGCGGACAAGGCCGATCTGAAAGTGGGCAAGCCGCGCGACAGGTTATGGATTCTCTACGCGGACGCGGCGACAGCCTATGATCCCGCTTTGGAACTGCGCGGCAGCGCGGGCGAAAGAGTGCCTGTGACCATCCGCGCGGGTAAGGACGCGGATACCAAGCTCGCGGACCGCCAGACCGCGATCACCGTGAGCACCACTCCCGGATTGGCCGTATTCGCGGGCGCTACGGATGCCGCCCCCGCCAAATCCTTCCACCTGACTAACGGTGAGGTTGTGGTGTATGTGACCGGAACCATGCCCGTGGACAACGGATCCTTGACGGTGGCTGCGGACAGCGACAACACCATCCTCGGCGCGAATCGAGCGAAGATCTACTTCACCTTCACGGCCACGAGCGTGTCCTCGGCGACCTTCCACGCCGACAACGGGTTCGCCAAGGTGGACCGGGTGGAGATTTTCTTCCGCCAGGATCTCAAGCGCGCCCCCGACTCCATCAAGGTTTCCTGGCCAGCCAAGGATCTCAACGCCCGTACGGTCACGGGCGGGATCAGCCTGGACCCGGCCAATGCCAAGCATGTGACGCTAAAGCTCAGCGATCCTTTCCCGGCCGGGCTTTCCGGGGGCGGAGGCGCGGGTACCATTTATTCCTTCGACCCCTCCACACCGGATATCCCTACGCAGGCCACTCAGTTCACGGGCCTGGATTCGGTGGGATCCTTGCTCGATAGCGCACGGGTGCAGGAGAAACTGGAAGCGGGAGGGGATACACTGTTCGTGGCCTTCAATGAAAAGATGAATCCCGCGGGCTTGGCGGGCGCATCCTTGATCCTGATCAAGCAGGGCGGTGGGGCTCCGGTAACCTTGGCGATACTATCCCCCTCCGAACTGGCTACCGGTAACGGCTATCGCCTGTCCTTGGCTGATTTGGGAGCCTTGGCCCCGCAGGAAGGCGACTCCCTGAAAATCAACGCCGCCGGTCCGCTCACCGACATCAACGGCAACCATGCCCATGCCGACAACCGGCCGGTGGTTTTAAGGCTCAAGACCATCCCCAAGCCTCCCGTTCTCACGCTGAAAATGGACCGTCCCTGGCAAACCGTGGAAGTCACCACCCAAGGGGTGGACTTTGTGATCCTCTCCCCCAATCCGGATTCCAGCTGGGCCCCCGTGCTGGGAAGCCTGGACAACGGCGGTTCCGCGGTCTGCCAGTCGTTGCAATGCGGCGATGCCATCCGCGCGGACGCCAGCGGCGGATTCAATCTGCCATCCTTCACCCTGGAAACGGATCGCGGCATCAAATACAATGTGACGATTTTCACCAACCTGGGGGAATTCGTGAACGGATTCGACGGGGAAATTACCGGCGCCCAGTTGGGATTGGACGAACGTAACATACCGGTAACTGGGGCTTCCGGCCTGTTCCGCAAGAACCCGGCCGGCCGCTATCCCCTGAAGATCACCTGGAACGCCCGATCCCATGATAAGGCCCGCGTGGGGACGGGAGCCTATATCGCCAAGGTCACGGCCACCAGCATGGCGGAGGACGCCAACGGCAAGGCTTACGGGCTGGCCCAGGCCAAGACTGTCCGCTTCGGCGTGGTCCGCAAGTAAGCTTGCAGATGCGGCCGGCTGTTCAAGGCCGGTAGCCCATGCGGAAGAGAGGCGATTCCCTCTCCAGTTCGGATAACTTGCTTCCAGGTCGCAAAGAATAATCCAGCCCGGCGGCATCCACGAATTCGGTATCATTGGCCGGGAAATCCTTTTCAACCAGATTATGGCGTCTTTGCGTCTCCTGCCAAACGCTATCCGGCCGCCCGAGGCCCCAATCGCCCAGGGTATTGTTCCAAACCGCGGAGCTTCTGGTTTCGAATTGGGCCACTTGCCCCAGATCCTGGACCCGGAAAAGGCCGTAACCCTGATTGCCGGTGATGATGCTGCTGTTGACGGAAAAATTCCGGAGCGGCGAATTCACATGGATTCCGTTCGCGCCATTGTCGGCGATCGTGCAATCGTAAATATCGCCCTCAGGACTAACCGAGTTGATGCCGTTGCCTCCGTTGCGGGCTATCAAATTATTCCGCAGCTCAAGGTTATATTCCTTGGACTGATCCCCCCCGAAGTAAATTCCGCCGAATCCATTGGCCAGTATCCTGGAATCGGAAACATCCACGGAGCCGTCGTTCACTTCCAATCCGTAGGCTCCGCTGCTGTCGAATTGGCAATGGATGAAAGTCACGCCCATGCTGCCGCCGACGATCTTGAAGGCGCTTTCGCTCCCCCCGCGGAAAACCAGGTCCTGGAAAACGAAATGCGAACTGAAATGGCCATCCAGGAATACCGCGTTGGGAGCGGTTATTCCCGTGCCGGCGTTGAAGGCTTTTATTATGGTACGCATGCCCGGAAAGCCGCGTATCACGATGCGATTATCCTTTGTCCCTGAATTGGAGAAGGTCAACACACCCTTGAACTCGCCCGCGCCCACCAGCAGGGTATCCCCAGCCTGCACCGTTTTCGTTTTGCTTTGCAGCGAATCCGCCTGGGTGATCACGGGATGGCTCACGGACAATCTCCGGAAGTCCAGGGTATCATTGTAAGCTTTGATGGCGAGATTCTCCGAACTGCGATCCGCATTGTAAATGCTTATCGTGGAGTTGATCGTCTTCACGGCGTTATTTGCGTTGTCAACCTGCGATTGCAACACATCGAATGCGGTCAAATCCCGGTTGTAAGGTCCAAGCACGGAATCCACGAAGGGTTTCTCGTAGACCAGCACGGGGCGATGATCCTGGTTTACCGTTGCCATGAAATTCCGGACAGCGTCCATTTGGATTTGCAGGTCCTTGCGGCGCTGGAAATCCGCATAGGGGCCGTAGACCTGCAGGTTATCCTGCCAGTGATAGTAGCGCAAGTCGCGTAGGGACTCCACGGTGGTAGCGGAATTATTGGCGGCCTTGATGGCCGTATTGCCGTTTTTGAGAGTATCGTTGGCGGTATTGATGCGCGCATTGGATTTGCCAATGCTATCATTCGCGGCCAAGTCCTTGGCGAAGAGGGCATGCAAGGCCGCAAGATCAGCGGCAAAGACCGCTTCCAACGCCGTCTTCGCTTCCAGCCCGGCCATATTCGCCTGGCGGATTTCATCCGCTGCCAGCGAACCGGCATTGATGGGATCGAAAGGATTAGACCTTTCGATGCATGAGAGGAAAAGCAAAGCCGAGCAGCCGAGCGGAAATGCGATCGCCCCGAACCGTCCAAGGCGGCTGCCCCGGGGACGCTGGGAAGGAGGAAACTTGTCCATTATCATGGGTATAATAAATCTAATCCCATCCTAATCGCCCCGGGATTGGTAAATTTTTCCGATTCGGAGGATGGCGATGCCTTTCTTTAGGTTGCTGGCGATTATTATAGGTATAGGCATGGGTATCGGTATGGGCTTGGCCGCGGCTGAATCGTCGTCGGCATATCCCCCGCAACCCTTAGGCACAGGATATCCCCACCATGTCCCTCCTCCCCCCCAGGCAATCGCTCCCCCCACCGATTGCAAGGCGGGGAACCAGACCCTGTTCTATTCCCCCCACCCCTTGCTCGAATACCGGACCATGGCCGGGTTTTCCGATAGCCTCCGCTCGCAACTTGCCGCGCCATTGAACGATTTGGGCTATTGCCTGGTGGAGGTCAAGGACTACCGCACCATCCTGGACACGGCGCGCTTCGGCGACAATCTGCTCCTGCAAACCGTCGCGGGGGATCCCGCGGAAGGTTCCGGAACCATCCTGGTCGCACTCCTGCATATCAGGGATCTGGCCCAGGGCAAACTTTCCGAAGCCGTTTCCAGGCCCCTGGTCTCCATCCGGTTCGGATCGGATGAAATCTCCAGCCTTCCCAACATACTTTCCAAGAAGATATCCGAGAACATGCGCAGCCAATTCGTGGCCGACGTGCTCATCCGCTCCCACCCTCCCGGCGCGCTGGCGAGAACCTCCACCGGGCTGGAAGGGAAGACTCCCGTGGAATGGGTGATGCCCTTGGGTAGCGTACCAGTTACCCTGGAAAAGAAAGGCTACCTGACTTTCCATCGCGATATCGATTTGTCGGCGGCGGGAGTGCACAGCTATGATTTGCAATTGGTGAAGAAGCGCTTCTACCATTCCAAGTTCATCTATCCCGCCCTGGGAGCGGGAGCGATCGCCCTGGCGGCTTTCGCCCTGGAGAACCATTATTATTCCGCATACCAGGCCTTGGGGGCCGCGGATCAGCAAAATCGGCCGCAGGCGTTCGCTGACAACTTCCGAAACGCCAAAGCTTATGAGCGTTTAGGTTACACGGCCTTGGGTTTAGCCTGGTTGAGCCTGGCGCTCAGCTTCACATTCTGAAAAGATGGGTGGGAAATTGGGGAGTTTGCGTTTGAATACAAGAAAATCGGATGAAATTGGGAATATAATCCCGTGTGACAGGATTCGCAGGACAATTTTGAACTTTCCGCTTGGCGCTGCCACTAAATGTTATAGAGGGCAAAAGGAATGAGTCAACTCACCGAACCAAGCAAGGAATTGCTGAGCGAGTGCAAGGCCGGGAATCCGGTAGCCTTCAAAGAAGTTTTCCATATGTACCGCAATTACGCCTATAACCTCGTCTACAAGATCACCGGCCCGGAAGGCGAGCATGAGGATCTGGTGCAAGAAGCCTTTTTCCAGATGTATCTCTCGCTGAAATCCTTCCAGGGCAACTCTTCCTTCAAGACCTGGTTCCATCGAATCATCATCAATACCTGCACGGCGCGGTGGCGCTTCCAGGAAGCCGGCAAGCGGATTTCCTCCAAGAAGACAACCAGCCTTGAGAGCATGGACTACGAGCTTCCCAGCCGGGACGAAGGCATCCACAAGGAATTGGAACTCAAGAACCTGGTGGAGCTGGCCTTGGCCCAGCTCGATGAAAAGCTGCGTGTGCCCCTGGTCCTCAACATTTACAGCGACATGGATCTTTCGGAGATCTCCGTCGCCTTGGATATTCCCGAGGGCACCGTGAAGTCACGGCTTTTCACCGCCCGTCAAAAAATCAAAGAATACCTGGATACCCTGGAATAATGAACGCGAAACTTCCTCCCAACCTTGGCGGCGGCGCATCGGGACCCGGTCCCGAGCAGCGCATGCGCCTTTTCGAGCACCTGCTGAGGCAGGATGTGGAGATCCGTTGCGATTTCTCCAAGCTCGAAAAGTCCCTGCTGGAACGGATCCAGAAGGCGTCGGCGTTGGGACCCTTGTCCGTGCTCAAGGAAGAGCGTACCCCCGCCCCGGGTTTCTTCGACAAGGTGGAAGGGGAACTGCTTGCGCGCATTCACAACCATCGCGAATACGAACAGCCCGTGAACGATATCCTGGCCGGGCCCGTGCGGCCTTCCGCCATGGAACTGCATCGCATCGAAGCGCGCTTGGAGGAGCAGCTCCACAAAGCATTGCGGATGGAACCTTGGGAACAATATCTCAAGGCCGAGGTCCCTCTTTCCATGGGCCGCGGGGAAGCCATGGAGAATGCGCTTTTTACGCGCATAGAGCGCCATCGTAAGCTGGAGTTGGTGGCTCCCCCTTCCCATTGGCTGACCCTGGGGCTTTTCCTCAAGCGCCCGGCGGCCTCCGTTGCCGCGGGCCTGATGATGGCCATCGTCGTCCTGGTAGGCGCCCTGAATTACCTGCAACGCTCCGATACGGGCATCGAGACCTTGGTATACCAGGCCCAGGGATCGACCGTGAGCGATCTGGATTCCCCTTTGTCGCACGGCCGGCCGGACCTGCAGGATCGCAAAGACATCCGTTCCAAGGACGATGGCGCCATGATCCTCGTGAACCAGCGCGGCTTCGTGGAAATGCACAACGGCTCCAGTTTGCGCATTGAGCAGGCCGATCGGAAAAAGGTCCGGTATCGCGTGGGATTCGCCGGCCATGGCCATACCGCGCGCGGCAATGTCACCTTCTTCGTGAACAAGCGCAAGGGCAACGAGAAATACCAGGTGGCTACCCCGGATTACCGCATCGAAGTGGTCGGCACTTATTTCCGCGTGCATCCCGATGTGGGCGGCCGCGTTTCCACCTCCGTGCTGGAAGGCAAGGTCAAGATCCATTCCGAAAGCTACGGCGATTTCGAAATCGCGGCGGGACAGAGCCTGGTTTACGATGCCGCCTATGAGAAGTACCGCGTCGAGGACGGCGGCGCCAGCGTGCGCAGGGAAGACATCGAAACCGTTCCCAGCGTGGACGAGCTCGACACTTACGGCGTCGTGACGATCACCTCCGACGTGGACGGCGCGGAAGTGCGCATCGACGACCGTTATAAAGGCGCCACCCCTCTGGTGGTCATGCTGCCTCCCGGCCGCCATACCTTGCAGCTTTCCAAGGAAGGCCGCCCCCAGGTGGATACCACAGTCATGGTCTCAAACGGCGGGGCGCAAAGGCTTGCCCTGGCCATGGTTCCCACCGCAGCCACGGAACACGCGGCCAAGACCGAGCCCAAGCACTTGGCACCCAAGCCCATCGCCAAGATCGAACCTTCGCAGGAAATCCCCCAGGTATCCCGCCAGGAGGATGCTGTGGTTTCCCGCGCTGAAGAAGCGGACCTGATCTACCGCAAGGCGGATGAAATCCAAGCCAAGGACTGGCAGACGGCCATTTTCCTTTATCGCAAAGTGCTGGAGAATCCGGCCTCCAAGCCCCTGCGCAAGGAAGCCGCGTTCTTCTCGGTAGCCCGACTGCGAGCCGAACACGATAAGGAAAAGTCTTCCGCAAAAGAGGATTTCCTTCGCTATCTGGCCTTGTATCCGGACGGCGCTTTCTCGGGCGAATCCTGGCTGCGCCTTGCCGAGCTTGAAGTAGGCCGCAACAACGACAAAGCCATCGAGTATTATCTGCGCGCCATAGAGAAGTTACCGCGCCATCCCCGGCTTTCGGAAATGCAACATCATGTGGGTTTGCTATACCTGCAAGGCAAACGCTACGAGGCCGCCGTGGCGATGTTCCACCAAAGTCTGGGAAACATCCTGTACGCCAATGAATCCGAGAAGCGCAAAATCTATCAAAGCCTTTACCGGACCTTGGTGCTCATGGGCGATCGCAAGAGCGCGGACCGCATCGACAAGGAATACCGCCTGCCCGAGGACAGCGCAGGCGGAAACTAACCCAAGTCAACCTGCTGGTCTCCTTCTGGCCGTTCCGATTCCCTGGCGGCCTTAATCCATTTCTGAGCATGCCGGAGGAAATCCCCATTCCTTTGGCGGTTTGGCAAAATCCCCGCTTGCGAATAAATTGGGTCAACGCCATGGGTCAAGGCGGGAAAAGGCAAAGGACTCTTTCGATGCGGTATTTCATCCTGCCAGGACACGGAAATTCGGGGCCCGGCCATTGGCAATCTTTGTGGGAACTGGAAGACGCCGACTTCCATCGTATCGAGCAAAGCGATTGGGAAAATCCCATCCGCGAAGAATGGGTCGCTACCCTGGAAGCGGCCGTATCGGCGGTCGCATTAACGGCCGTACCGGGAGCCTCATCGGCAACGGGCGGCTCGGATATCGTTTTGGTGGCGCATAGCCTGGCTTGCCTGATGGTGGCCGAATGGGCGTCGGTGGCGCCTGCGGCCTCACTGCGTAAAATCAAGGGGGCGCTACTGGTGGCGCCGGTGGATCCGCATGGCCCCGCCTTCCCGGGTTCGGCGCGCGGGTTCGGGAACATACCTACGGCGGCTTTGCCCTTCCCGAGCTTGGTGGTGGCAAGCGGGAATGATCCCTATGCGACTCTGGAATACGCGCATCGTCGCGCCCGCGATTGGGGGAGCGCCTTCGCGGATGTGGGAGCGTTGGGCCATATCAATGGCAGCAGCGGATTGGGAGCCTGGCCGCAAGGCCGGATTTTATTGGACTCGCTGGTCCGTGGGTGACGGTCCGTTACCCGTGCGCGACTCGATGAAGGCCGTAATGGCCTCCGCGGCCATCTGATCGACCATATCATTGAATTTATCGCCGGAATGGCCCTCCACCTTCTGAAACCGGATCCCGTCCTTGATATCCCGGATCCTATCCACATAGCCCAGGGAGACTTCCGCTTTCACCTTCCAGGCGCCGGTGGCCCACATGGCGATACCGGTATAGTCATGATGGATGACGGCGCGATGCCCGTTCCTGTGAGCCCATTCCATGGCGTGGATGGAGGCCTCCAGTTCTCCGTCGATATTGCGGGACAAGGCGTCCTTGGAGGTGACTCCCGATTCCTTGGCGACGATTTCGCCGTCGCGGACCGCCAGCCAGGCCCAGCCGGCCCGCTTGCATTTGGCGTGGATGTAGGAACCGTCCACGTAGATCAGCACCGTCCCGGAGGGATAAGCGGAAGGATGGCCGGAAGGGCCGGAAGCGGATGTCTCTCGCAAGGACAAGGAGGCTTCGCTGGGGATTGTCAGGGCGATCCAGGCTTGCGCTTCGTCTCGGGTGGCGAAGCCTTTGAATTGGATGTTGGGCACGCCGCGCGTGGCCCGCTGGCAATCGGGCCAATTGGAATAGATGCGGTTCGCGCCGTCCTGGAAAACCGCGGCGTAAAAATTCTTTTTTGCCATGCCGACTCCTTGTTTCCCTGCTGCCGCCGGCATTCTTGAAGTTGAGAAGGGAGGATAAATTCCCCCTCCAAGCCTTAGCCTTTTTCTTGCGAACCAGACCGGTTTGGAGGGGGGAAGTGGTGGGTACCGAAGGGATTGAACCTTCGACCCGCTGATTAAGAGACAGCAGGGCATGCTATGAAACCGCCCTTTCTGTCCGTAAATCGCCTACTTTTTCCGCGCCCTCCTGTAGAGTTGCCCCTATGTTGCCACCAGCAACGGCACTCCCAGGAAGAAAGGTAGCACGTTTTGCGCTTTCCATGGAACTGGATCCCCAATAGGTCGAAAGCATGTTCGTGTCCCATCCTGCTATTTTCATTACGTCCCGCTCCGTCATACCGGCGTTTACCAGGTTGGTAGCCGCTATGTGGCGGGTGTCGTGGAAACGGAAATCGCTGATGTTCGCTGCGCGCAGGCAGGACTTCCAGGCCTTTTTGAAATCCCCAATTGGGCAATACTGGTCCCCTTCCCTCCGGAAGAACAGGGTGGGGCTTTCCGGGGGCACGGCGCGGAAATAATCCTTCATCTCCGGGGGAATCGGCTTCCAGCATCCCTTTTTGCTCTTGGTGCTTCCGTTCTCCACTCGGATCAGGTCGTTGAATAAATCCAGGTCATGGTGACCCATGCGCACCAGTTCCGATTTCCTGCAAGGGACGCGCAGGGCGTACCAGAAGATGGGGCGCAGGTGCGGGTTTAGCCGGTCCACGGCCGCCATGATGCGGTCGACCTCTTGAGGCTCCAAGCGCCGGTCCCGCGGAATTTCCTTTGCCTTGGGCCAGATCGCCTTGGTGAGGGGCGAAGGGGCCGGGATGTCCTTGGTTAAAATTCCAAGGTTCAGGGCCGCGCCCACCATGGCCCGGAAACGGTTCCTGGTGCCCGCAGCCAAAAGCTTTCCGGTGGTCTTTGAGGGGAAGCGCATCAGCAGTACGGCGTATTGCCGCAAGGCGGCTTCCAACCTGGCCGGGTTGGTGTCCACCTTACCCAAATCCCGCATCAGGGATTCATAAACGGAACGCTGGGACCGGGGAATGGTTCCGCCGCGGCTGGTCTTGTACGCATCCAGGAGGTGGCCGAAGGTTCCAGCCCGAGCCCGCTCTCCCCGCAGGTCCTTTTTGATCTCTAGATAGCGCTCCTCGGCGGCATGCTTGGAGCCTTCGAAGGTTTCCTGCTTGCGTCGGTCGTCCGGCCGTTCGCGCGGGTCCGGATTTGGAACCTTAACGCGGGCTTTTATGAAGAAGACATTGGGGCCGATTTTTGAAATGCCCATAGGAAAGAAACCTTCCGCTATGGGCGCCATGGGCTGGCCGGGAATAAAATAAGCGCTTTCTGTCTGCATGTCTATTCCCCCTTCTCTTTCAAAACCTGGCCCCGGTTCAAGATGCTCAATTCGATTTCTGCCTTCCGGTAGCGCCAAGCCCCGCCAGATTTGAATTGCCCAGGAAACCGGCGGGCCTGGGTATTATTCTCTACCCACTTCAAAGACATGCCCAGCCAACGCTGCAGCCCGGCCGGGGTTAGGATATCCCGATCCGGGGAGTCAAAATCATCGGCTGGGGCTCCAACTTGGGATGGAGCGGCGGGCACTTGCTGGATCACCTGTTGTTGCACTTCTAAGCCCTTCACCGCCGCTCCGTCCCTTCTCTACAAAATTGTTTCCGGCCTCGCCCTGCCCCGGCCGGCGGGGCGGCGATTTATGCTTTACGATCGCCCGCGGTTGGAGCGGAACGGCGTCGATGCCCGGCCAATCCCTTAGCCTTTTCGGGGTGTTCAACGCCGCCCGCACGTTCAATGCCCCAAGCACGCAGCCGTTCAAAGGCCAAGCGCGAGTAGGCGGTACGAAGGTTGGTGCTTTCGTCAACTAGCACCAGATAATTATTCAGGCGGCGCTCGGATTCCATCTGGGCCTCGGCGAGTTGCGCCTTTAGGCTCACGATGGTGGCGTTGCCGAAGGCCGGCGCATGACGTGCAATGAAGGCATTTATCCACTTACCCATGATCGACCTCGTTCTTGCTGACGATAATCCCGGTTGACTGCGCGCGCGCTCTCAAGGATTCACGCTGCGCACGGACGCTGCGCTCGATTTCGTATTCCAATAAGCGCCGGGAGCCTAGCAGTTTCAACGCCTGGCGCCGTGCCTGGTGCTTGGCGTAGGCTTCGGAAATAAAGCCGATGACAAAAAGGACGGCGATGGTCACCATAACGCCGATCAATCCCTTATCCATGCTCTACCCCCTCTATGCCTTGCATGAGTTCTTCCCAGGCTCCGGCGGCTTCGAGCGCCTCGTTCACGACCACGACCATGTCAGGGCTGAGGACGGTATCATTCAGCATATTCGCAGAGGCTTGCATCACTCGCATGCCGGCGTCGCGCAACTGGAGCGCGGCGCCAATGGCGGGGTATTCCTTGAGGAATTCAAGAACGGTTTTCCGCGCTTCTTCCTTGTAGTGCGCATCGTGCCGGCCGGGCCCCCACTTCAGAAGCAGGGTGTACAGCGCGGCCGCCACAAGGGCGTGCGGGTCCGGGGCCGTCATTTCGAGGCCTCGCAAACCGTGGCCGTGTCGAGGGTGCCGGATTTGGGGCCGACCGTGTAGGTCATGCTGCAGTCCGGTTCATCATCCCCGGTTATCCGCTGCGCCTGGGCGTCTACGGTGTCGCTCAGGTCGTCCATGAGGCCACAGCCGGCCAATCCCATCGCGGCGAAGATGATCATGGCCTTCAGCCAGTCCTTCCGCGTGAGGGGCGCTTGCGCTGGCTGCGGGATTCTGTTATCTTGTCTCTTGTTCATTGCAACTCCTCTTCAGTTGTGTGAGCCATCGCCCAGGGGACGCCAATCCCGCTGGGTTTTTTATTGGGCTGTACCGCGCGGCGGCTCGCCCAGGAAATCCATCAAACTTTCGTAATTCACATAGGCGCGGCCGGTGCTGCTTCGATTCATTTCAAACAGCCCCAGGTTGGCCCAGTCGACCACGGTATTCCGGCCGCATTCGAGCAGCTGCGCCGCCTCGTTGATGGTGAGGGTCGTGCGCGGCTTGGTGTTGATGCTGCGCAACAAACCGGATACTTGGGTGTATTGTGATTTCATGGGATAATTAAATGTGATTTTTGTAATTATTCTCTTGTCAATCAGTCTTAGAGTTTTAGATTAGGACTTATGCTTCTACGACTTCAGGCTCAGAACGGCGCGCAAGACCAATGATGAAGTACGTGTCGAAACTTTCCATGATTTATGCCCTTTCGAAACGCCTAAGGTTTTCTGAGATCCCGGCTACAGTTTTCTTTTGCTATCCGTCAAAGTTGGCAGAATGAATCACGATTCCGCTTTCGAATCCGCGGCCTCGCGCAACATGCGGGCCTCTTCCTGCCGGCACACATCCTGGAGGGACGCCGAGCCGCCGATACCGCCGCGAACCTTGCTCATGTACGGTTCATCGTGTTTGGTCTTCAGGCGCTTATTGACCCGTTCGGTCAGGATCCTGAGGTTTACTTTGGCCAACTCCATTTTTTTAGCTCCTGGGCCGGGCGTGATTGGTAAATTTCATCCCGTAATTTGCATCTGTGTCCAAGTTACCACGGTTTATCGCGGTATACAAGACAGCAAAACGATATAACTAGATACTTATCGGAACTATATGTTCCACAGACGAGAATCATGGCGAAATCAAGCGAGTTGAAGCAGATAAGATTGGACCTCGACCTGAACCAGGCCGAAATGGGAAAGCTATTGGGGGTGAATACCCAAAGCGCGTATCAAGCCTGGGAGGTAAATCCGGAAAAGCCAGCCGCACAGCGCGCTCTCAAGCTGGCAAAGGAGTTGTACAAGAAGCGGAAGGGTAAGGATTGGGTACTCGATCCTGTCGGCGCCGTCGCGCAGCACGCCCTACAGGCCTCCTTCCATCTACCCACACCAGGATTTCCTGAGAAAGAAATCGCCAAGGCCACGGAAATGGTTTTTGGTTTTATCGGGACTGGGAGACTATCCCCCTACAAGTTCGGAACCTACGTCGCTACTGTTGCGGAAATGTTGGTACTGGGAGAAACAGAAGAAGCGATCCGCTCACTTCTGGCACCGTCCATTCGGACGCTGGCCCATTCAGGTTCCGGAGGAGAGCGGCCGCCGATACCTGGTCAAGGGCGAGATTGATCAATGATTGCGATTGCAAAGACTTCGCCTTTATCCCCAAAAATTCCAACCGGGTCAATTCATACCTCCGAAACGTCCAATAGTGACCGGGCCAGGAATATAGGGAAATCCATTATCAAAAAGTTGATGTGCATCACACTTATTTCCGGTATAATTCGCCCACATTATGGATCCGCACCTCGGAAAATAGTGTCATAATGGTCTTGACGTTGGCCCCCATGTTATGCCTTTACCAATTTGGTGGTCAATTGACCACTTCGATTTCTAAGCAATCCATAACTTTTCAGACTTGGATATTAAAAAAGCTTTCGGCAAAAATCTTCGCGCCATCATTAAATCCAAGGGCTACAAGACCGTGGAGATTTTCGCGCATGAAAATGAATTTGAAAAATCTTGGGTATACCGCATGGCCCGCGGTGAGCGCGAACCCGGCCTTACGGCCTTGGTGCGCCTGGCGCGGGCTCTGGGCGTTACCCTGGAAGATTTGTACCCAATGAAGAAAAGACGGAGATAACCCCTTGTGGCCAAAACAGCGGCAATCATGGCCCAAAAAAAACCGTTACGCACAATCTGCACGGGGCGTTAAAATCTCCGACAGGGCACGGAAGTCACTGATAGAATTACCCTTCCTTGATTCGAAAAAGGAGGGCACGTGCTGCGGATAATTCTATTGATTGGGGTTCTCGTAGTTTCGGCAAATGCGGGAGGCGACTTGGACCGGCAATGGAAGGCCAGAGGTCTGCAGGGCCTTGAGAAAGCGGATTCACTTTCAAAACTGCTACCAAAGACATCAACCAAAAACAAACCAACAAAAGCATGGCTTGAATTCGCAATGGAAATGGCTTATGCCGCCTTCATTAATCCCGATCTGAAAAACGTTGTTAAAAAGAGAACATCAACCGTTCTCGCTTTTCACTTCATTATGAAAATTGGAGAAATGGAAGAAAGCAATCTTCTGGACATAGCATACCTCTACGACCCTAAATCCGAGGTATTTTTAGGAATTCGAGTGGACAGGCTCCCCTATCCTTGGTGTTTGCGCCCGGATTTCGACGAAAAATATCCAGGAATCTTCTCGATAAATAACGTGAATGATACCTCAGTGCCCGCAATACTCTTCAATAAAAAGGATCCATTTGACACGATGGTATTGCCTTTGTAAAGGAGCACACGGACAGGCTTGACTTCCTGCCGGGTGAGGGAGTAGATTGGAATCAGACGCTGCGCGTTTATTTTCGCGGAGGTTGATATGCAAACGGCCGGGGAAAGCCTGGCAAGAAAATTCAGCAAAGAGAGCCCCTGGAAAACCCGGGGCTTTTTTATTGCCCAGGCTGCAAGGGTAAGTCGGGCAATACGACGCGCAGCCTGCGCCATGTGCGCTCCCTCGGCCGCCAGTTTTTGGCACGTTCCCACCGTCCGACAATGCCCTTTGACGTGCGCGCGCGGGGGAAGGTTGCGCGGATGGCGTGGGCAAGGGATTCCTGCGTGTGATCCTGGCGCTTCCGCGCCTCGGCTAAAAGTTGGCTTGGGCTCATAGGAGAAAAGTAATACGAAAAGCCGCTTTATGCTTCTCTAAGTTTCCGTAAGTCCCCCAATAGTATCCCGCTCTATCCGGTTCTATCCGTATCCTATGAGCATGCAAGGCGCGGTGGTATGAGTTTCGGCCAGGTGCTCCGGAAGGTGCGCGAGGGACGGGGCGTGTCCCAGGAATGGATTCACGTGCGGGCCCGGGAGCTGGGTTTCCCCAAACCCGTTTCAACGGCGTGCATCAAGAAGCTGGAGCAAGAGGTCCACGAACCGCACGCCCTGACGCTGGTCCAGCTGCGCGCCATCTTCTTCGAACTGCCGCGGTCCTGATGGCCAAGTCCCTTAAAATCCGCGTCAAGGCCCGCCGCCTATACGAATACGAATCCTGGTCGATCGATAAGATTGCCGTTTTTCTGGAGGGCGCCGTCACCCCGCGCACGCTCGATAATTGGAAGGAGGCGGAAGGATGGATCAAGGGTAAATATGCGGAAGACTTGCGCGAAAAAGAACGGCTTACGGTTCTTGCCGAGGCGGAAAAGGCCGGCATCAAGGTGGGCAAGCACCTGCAGGAACTGGCCCTAATTGGCTATTCCGACCTGGCCAACCACATGACGGTGGACGAAACTACCGGCGCCACCCGCACCCGGACGTTCGAGGAAATGAACAAGGTTCAGCCCGGCGCGTCCCGCGTGGTGAAGAAGATTAAGGAAACGAGGGTGGTGCGGACGGTGGCAGCCAAAGGCGATGCGCCGGCGGAAACGATCACCGAAACCACGATGGAATTCCAGCTGCACGACAAACAACCCGCTTTGAATGCGATCACGGATATTCTTGGCCTTAAGAGGCCAGAGGATGAGAGCAATCAGGCGGCCGATACGATCATGTCCCTAATTCGGAGGTTTCGCCCCAAATGACGCC
>JBDSWM010000279.1:0-20340 GCA_039926685.1 Fibrobacteria bacterium
ATAAATCGGCCACCGTCCTGATCCGCGATCTTTACCCCGGGATCATCAACCGCGGGGATTATACCGTGGTCATTCAATCCACGGTGCTCTGAACACCCTCCCTGGCCCGGCTTTCAGCGGGCCGGAACCGCGTTAACGAGGCGGCCGCTTCCCCGAATCCCCCCGATTTTATAGTTTTCCTGGGGAAGGCCGGTTCCCGGATCGAACGAACCGCGGAAAGCGGATCGCCCGGACCGCGGAAAGGCATTCGCTCTTACTCATGATTACCTTCCTCCTCAACTTCCTTTATAAGCTGGCGATCGACAAGCGCACCCAGGAACCGCGCCCGGTACTGTTCTTTCTGTTGTATTACGGAATCGGCTCCTTCGTGACCTTCATCGTGTTCACCATGGTGCTGCTCTGCCTGGAAGTGTACGATTTCCCCTTCGCGCGCAATCTCATCTACCGTCAATTGGGGGAGCCGGTGTTATTGGCCTTGGAGTCCCTGCTGTTCTGATGCGGGCCACCGGGTGAATTTCTCCAAGCACATCTACCAGATCTTCCTGCTGAGCATCCTGGTGCCCGGCCTTATCCTCGCTTATCTGAGCTTCCGCACAGTCAAGGACGAACGCATCCTGATCGAGAAATCCCTGGAAACCCGCAACGAGGAATTCGTTGACGCGGTGCAAGGAGTGCTGGAGAAGACCAAATCGGAACGTCTGTCGCGCTTGCAGGATCAATTGCAGCGCTCCAGTTCCTCTTCAGCCCCGGACAACTACCTGTTCCTGGCCACCGACTTGCTGGAGAATACCCTGGTCCAATCGCTGGTGATTTTCCGCCGCGAGGAAATGGTCTTCCCGCGCCGGCTGGCCTTCGGGGACACATTTTCCACCGCCATGGCGCAGCCCGTTCCGAATCCCGGCGCCATCACGACCGGGGTTCTTCCGGCCGCGGCGGCGGACGAAGCGGAAGCCGCCGACACCGTTTCCCTGGACCTGCCCGCGCGCGCGCAGGAAGCC
Source organism: Fibrobacteria bacterium (assembly GCA_039926685.1). Lineage (GTDB taxonomy): Bacteria > Fibrobacterota > Fibrobacteria > UBA11236 > UBA11236 > Chersky-265. Next base: position 999 of record JBDSWM010000279.1, read on the forward strand.
ATCGCGGCCATCCAGCAGGAATACCGGCAGGGACGCTACCTGCACACTGTGCGCATGATCCGCGCGTTCAGCCACGTCTCCGACAACCTGTTCGCGACGCGCGCCGGTTCCCTGTACCGTTACGGGCTCTGGCTGGTCGAGATCAAATGCCTCATCGCCTTGAACCTCACAGACGAAGCCGTGGTGCGGGGGCGCGATTTGATCCAGGCGCTGTTGCGCGGAAACGGCTTCTCCAATTACCATCAGGTCAAATTCTACCTGTCGGAAACGGTCAACCTCCTGACCTCCCTGGAAAGCCTGCCGCGCGAGATACGCGATTATTTCTGGTCCATCCACCAGCGTTCGGAAATCTTCCTCGCCAACGCCGAGTTCGTCTCGCAGGAATGGAAGGCCAACCCGGAATACCTGATCCGTTCCCAGGCCCTGGATTTCCAGAATCCCATCCAGATCAATTACCTGGACGGCATCCCCTACCTCATCATCGGTTACCCATGGCTGGATAAGGAAACGCGCATCATCGCGCGCCTCAACGAAACGGTGTTCAACGAGGCCATCCAAAGCGACATCCTGCAATCGAAAAAGAGCGCCTGGAAATCCATGGACTTCGCCATCCTGAGCCAGAAGGATCAGGTGCTGATGACCACGGACTCGCTCGCCGATCGCAAGGTGGCGGTGGAGAAAAGCCTGGGAGGGGATTTCCCCGCCTGGAAACTGGTGATTTTCAAGATGAAGGACAGCGAGGTAATCGCTTTGGGGCGGCGCAAGCTGGCCTTGCTGTACACCTTGGTGGGCTTTTCCCTGGCCGCGCTCCTGATCGGATCCTTCTCGGCCATGCGGGGCCTCAAGAACGAGCGCAAAATGGTGCGCATGAAATCCAACTTCCTTTCCGCCGTATCCCATGAGCTCAAGACCCCGTTGACCGCCATCCGCATGTTCGCCGAGATCCTGGAAAGCGGCAGGCAGACGCAAGAGGACAAGCGCAAGAAATACGCGACCCTGATAGGCGAGGAATCCATGCGCTTGTACGGGATGATCGAGGGCATCCTGAATTTCACGCGGCTGGAGGAGCGGCGCGAGAAGATCAAGTTCTCCGAGCTGGATCTGACGCAGGCCGTCCAGGAAGTATCGGGCCTGATGGCGGGAGCCTATGAGAAGGCGGGCATCAAGCTGGTCCTGGCGCTGGACGCGCAAACCTTGATCCGCGGCGATTACGATTCCTTGCGTTCGGTGGTGCAGAACCTGCTGGAGAATGCCCTGAAGTATTCCCAGGGCGGAACCACCGTGCAGGTGGGCCTGGAAAACGCTCCCGACAAGGCCGTTCTGCGCGTCAAGGATCAGGGCATCGGCATTTCCGGCTCCGATCAAAAGCACATCTTCGATAAATTCTACCGCGCGGGGGACGAGATGACGCGCAAGACCAAGGGAAGCGGGCTGGGCCTGGCCATCGTCAAGCAAATCCTGGAATCGCACCGCGCTTCCATCAAAGTGAACAGCAAGCTGAACGAAGGCACCGAAATGGTGATAACCTTCCCGAAGGGCAGGCATGCATAAAATCCTGATCGTCGAGGACGAAGACGCCATCCGCATGGGATTGGTGGATCTCCTGGAAATCGAAGGCTATGAGATCGACGTGGCCGTGGACGGGGAGCAGGCCATGCAAAAGGTGCGTTCGTTCCTGCCCAATCTGGTCATCCTGGATCTGATGCTTCCCAAGGCGAGCGGCTACGACGTATGCCGCTTCATCCGCAAATCCTTCCCGCATACCTTCATCATGATGCTCACGGCCAAGAACGAGGAAATCAACAAGATCCAGGGCCTGGAAATCGGCGCGGACGATTACGTGACCAAGCCTTTCAGCGTATTCGAACTCATGGCCCGCATCAAGAGCATGCTTCGGCGGGTGGCCCACGAGCCGCCTGCTACCGTCCCAGGGGACATCCTTGAATTCGACGACGTGCGCATCGATTTCAGGAAATACGAGGCCTCCAAGGGCGGCCATCCCATCGAATTGTCCGCCAAGGAATTCCAGATCCTGAAATACCTCTCCACACGCCGCGGGGAAGTAGTCACGCGCGAAGACTTGCTGCAGGCCATTTGGGGCTACTCCATCGAAAACATGCCCACCACGCGCACGGTGGACAACCAGCTCGTGAAGCTGCGCCAGAAGATCGAGGCGGATACCGAAAATCCCATCGTGATCAAGAGCGTCCGGGGCGTGGGTTACAAATTCGATCCGGCGGAAATGAAGGCATGAGAAGGATGAAGCCCGCTGTCCGCCTTCCCGTCCTGGCCTTGCGGATCTCGCTTTCCCTGCTCTTTTGCCGGACCGCCGCGCAGGAACGCGATCCCGACTACAATAAGGAACAGCAGTCCGTGGAATCGGCGCGGCATCTTTACCGGGTGGAAGGCGATCCGGCCGCGGCGGGATCGCTTTTGGCATCCCTGCTGCAAGTTTCCCGCAATGAAGAAGTGAGGACGCAAGCCCGCTACCTGCTGGGGAGGATCCTGGAAGTAAAGGGCCGCAAGGATTCGGCCTTGACCGTATACCGGGAAGCCTTGGTCGGAAGGGGCTTGCAGCAACCGGAAAAATTGTGGCTGTACAAACGGTTGCTCGTCCTCAATCCGTCCTCCATCCAGCCTTTGGCAGCGGATGCGAATGCCAAATCCGGCGCGGCCCGCGTATTCCCGGGCAAGGTCGGCAAGCGCACAGTCTACACCCTGGAATTCCGCGGGCCTCCCGATGGCCAATGGGAACGGCCTAAGGAACTGGGCATCCAGGACGCGAAAGGCGATTATCATCCCTTGGACCTGAGCCTGACCGGGCGCGAGGAGGTACTGGACGCGGACGCGGAGCAGTGCCTGGTGCTGGGCCAGGATACCCGCAAGGTCAGCTTGCTGTCGTTCAAAGGCGGCAAGAGCGCGGAAGTCCCGGCAGGCGGACGCGTGGAGGTGGGAAGCATTCTGGGAGGGGAAGCCGGTTCCTTCCTGCTGGTGGGCGCCGGAAGCCTGCGGGTATTCAGGGGAGGGAAACTTTTCTGGGACGTCCCTCTGGAACAGGAAGGCTGCGCCTGGAGCAGCCCCCCCGATCGTTCGCAGCAAGGCGTGCTGCAATGCGCCGACAACCAATTGCTGCTGGTCGATGCGCGCAAGCGGCTCTTGAAACCCATACCGGGCATCACGGACAAAGCGTTGCAAGTGTCCTGGGAGGGGGATTATCTGGCCGTGCGCTATATCGATCGCTTCGAGATCCGCACCGGCGCCGCCTTCGAAACGGTGAAATGGGGCCTGCCCAGCATGCTGCAGGAAAAGCTGGTGCTCGGCAACGGCCGCGCTTACCTGGTGGGGACCAAGGGAACTGTGAAATCGCTCCGGGTGGAATCCGGGCAGCTGGAATGGCAACTGGACATGCTGGCCAGCCAGGCGGTGGCTTTCGACGGAGTCCTTATCGCCACCACTTTCGCCCAAACCGTCGTATGTCTGGACACGCGCGGCAAGCCCCTTTGGAGCTACGAATACGGTTGGGATAAGGAACCGGCTTTGCTCCCGAACGAGGAGTGGGTGGTTTTGCATTATGGGGACGGCAAGCGCGTCAAGCTGAACCGGGAATTGCTGCGCGTGACCGGGAACGCGGATGGATTCAAATTCCTGGACTATCACGGCAAGGAAGCGGAGAAGGATTGGAAGGGAGCCTTGGCCTCCCTCGCCAACGTAATCAGCCTGGAACCGGGCAATGGCGAGGCCTGGAAATTCCGCGCCGCCGTACTCCACAATACCGGCGCTTCCAAACCGGAGCAAGTCCAGGCCATGGTGGAAGCATCACGATCCCAGAGCACCCCCACCTGGGCCAATGGGCAGGTGCTGAGGGGGCTGGCCACGGGCTTGGGTGCCAACTGGGTATGGAAACGCCAATACGGCCCTAAGTTCTACCCCAACCTGATCCCCCGCAAGGATCTTTCCTTCTATCTCGAGAACGATAACCAGACCCTGGTCCTTCTGAACCACGAAACCGGGGACCTGGTCAACACCTACCGCTTTTCGGAAGAGTTGGACATGAAGGTAGCGCTATGGAAGAACGACACCATTTGCGTCAGCAGCCCATCGCGATTGTATCTCCTCTCCCCCGCCCTCAATGCCGGCGGCCTGGGGCAGTTTCCCTTGAAGAATCCGGTTTGCCAGGCCCAAGCCTTGGGCGGCGGGGTAATCTACAGCGATTGGTACGGCGGGTTGAGCATGATAGGGCTCCCGGATAGGACCTTGCGTTGGGAACGCCAACTGGGGCAAAGCGGGCTCTATCTGGGCAAAGTCAAAACCGTGGATTATCTGGACGTGGTGGATCTGGAGGGCAATTATTTCGCCATCCAGCCGACCTCGGGGAAAATCCTCTGGGGTTTGCGGCTGCCTTCCGGAACCATCACGGAAACCTTTTCCAACAAGGACTTCATCTATGCCGGCTACAGCCAAGGCACGCTAATCGCCATCGACAGGGCGCGCCAGAGCATAGCCTGGAGCGTGGATTTCGGAGAGCAGATATTCAGCCTGTCCGGAAACCGGGATAATACCTTGGTGCTCACCACCGCCTCGAAAAAACTGATTTGCGTGCAGGCGGTCACCGGCGCCATCATGTCCCAGGTGCGCATCCAATCCTATCTATTCAACCGGCCCACCGTCATCGACCATGGGTATTGGCTGGGCACCACCGAACCGGCCCTGGAAAAGCGGAATTTCAACCATGAATTGATCCTGAAATACAAGCTGCCCGATCTTCCCGGAAGTCCCATCCTTTTCGGGAATTCGATTTTCATCGGCACCCTGGACAACTTCATCCTCAGTTTCCCGTCATGAGCCCGACAGGAGGCGGGAAAGTCCCCTCGATGCCGAAGCCTTTCCTCGCTTTCTCCTTTCCCGTTACACCTGCCGCTTATATTTTTAAGTATTAGCCTCGAACCACCCATGGCGGAACATAAAAAATGGTGAAATCCCGATTCCTGGTCCCCAACCTCTTCACAGGCCTGAACTTCCTGCTGGGGATCTGCTCGATCCTCGTCATGCACGAAACCTTCACCAGTCCCAATCCCGGCCAACCGATCCTCGGTTTCACCAAAGCGCCCATGATCCTGGCTTCCTGGATGATCATCTGGTGCGTGCTGTTCGACAAGCTGGACGGCTTCGCCGCGCGCATCCTGAAGGCATCCTCCGATTTCGGCGCCCAGTTCGACAGTCTGGCAGACATGGCGGCCTTCGGCATCGCACCCGGCTTCCTGGTCTATTTCTACATGCAAACCCTGGACTACGCCTGGTTCTCCGCGCATCGCCCTCTCATGATCATCTCCGTTTCCGTTTACATGCTCTGCGCGTCCATGCGCCTGGCCCGCTACAACGCCATCGATTCCGAGGAATTGGTCAATTATTTCCACGGTCTTCCCTCCACTTTCGCCGGTGGCTTCGTCGCCATGAGTGTCATCCTCTACTCCAGGTACGAATTGGCCTGGCGCTTTCAGGGAAGCCTGCTGTTATTGCCTCTGCTCCTCATCTTCACGGGCATCCTGATGGTGAGCCCTCTGTACCTGCCCAAGCTGGTCAGCCGCGAGAACAAGTTTTTCAACCTGATCCAGATCTTCAACATCATAATAGGCTACATATGCGGCTTCGGGATGGTTTTTCCGGAATACCTGTATGTAATGCTGCTGCTTTACGGCGTTTTCGGTTTCGGTTTCGGCTTCCTGAAAAAGGGCATGATCCAAAGCGCCGCCTCCGCGCCCAACAGCGACTGAGTCCTGGACTTGACGCGACGGAGCGCACCCGCCCAAACCCTTAAAGGCTGATCTGGCACGGTTGCACCTTTCCTGGAGAGGCGTAAACCGCACCATTCTCCGCTACATTCTCTCCCGCACTCTCGCCCGCCTTTCCAGCCGGGCCGCCCGGTTTGGTCAGGCACCAACTCCCCGCCTGCGCGCGCCGGCTCATGCTTCCCGCATCCAGGCCGGTCACCAGGCCTTCCCGCATCGGCACCGCCGCGCTGTCCGAGGCCGTGGCGGAATACCGCAACGAATCCAGCAAAAGCGAATCCCCGCCGCATAAAAGCAGCAGCGAGGAAGCGGTATTCACCAGGGAAAAATCGGCGTAATGCACATCGGCCGGGGCGGCGGACCGTCCGAAAACCATTGCCATTCCGGGTGGCAGGGCCCGCGAGGAATCGAAAGAGTAGGAACGGGTAACGCCGGTGTTACGATCGCGGGAAATCCTGCAGCCGCCCAGCGCCAGCGTATCCGCGCTGCGGTTGAATACCTCGAACCATTCGCTCTGGGACGAGGAATCCTTCCCGCCCGGGGCAGCGAAGAATTCGCTTACGATGATTTCCCCCGGCTTGGCCGGTTTGCGAAGGCGGGAAGGGAAGCCGGTTTCCAGCATCGCTTCCTTGGGTGATCCCAGGCTCAAGGCCAGCCCGGCCTCGGCCGCGCTGGGCAGCAAAGCCAGGTCCCATTTCGCCTCTTCGCCCAAGGGCAGGAACACGCCGCTCCTGTCCGCCTCATATCGGATGTTTCCCTGCTGATCGGAAAGCGCCATGCTGACATCGTAACGGACATCGCCCGGCAACTCATCCACCTGGAATGATCCGAACTCATCCTGGACGCGCAAGGGGGAGGAAAACTGGCCGGCGGTCCCGGAAAGCTTGAGCAAACCTCCTGCGACGGGAGCGGCCACGCCCACGGGCAGATGGAAACGGGCCGTCACGCGCGAGAACTGGGGATCACAACGCAATGCGGCTTGGGTCCTGGCCTCGCGCGCGAAGGCGAAGGTCCCGCGGCCGGTATACAGCAACCTCCCCCGCCGGAACAGGTAAGCCGTCACCAGCCTGCCCGCCCCGGCCGGAAGGCCTTCCAAATCGACGGCCAGGGAGTCCCCGGAGAAGGAGAAATCCAAGGGAGCCATGTCTTCCGCGGAAATGCGGATATGCACCGAATCCAACACCGGAACAGGCATGGCCTCGGAGCGGATCAATGCGGCCGGCGTCAGCAACAAGCGCACGCCACCCTTTCCCCTTTCGTCAATTCCGGTAGCGGAGCCTCCCTTGCCGGAAACCAGGCAACCCTGGAATAGCGGCAACGCCAAGATCGGAAACAAGCGCAACCAGATGCGCGCAAAGCATTTCGTCTTCATTTCAGCCTCCTTGTCCGGACCGTTGTGGAAACGCTCCCGCAGGCGCGCGAGGGATCCGGCGAGGCATAAGCTAAACCCGTCGGAAACGCCCCGGCTGTGATTCCGGGCACCCCCCGGCGCGGGAGAACTATATTTTCCCTCAATGCGGATCACCTTTCTCGGAACCGGAACCTCGCATGGCATTCCCGTGATCGGATGCACCTGCGCGGTGTGCCTTTCGCCCAACCCCAAGAACCGCCGCAACCGCATCGGAGTCTGGGTGCACGAGGGAGCGCAACCGGAGGGGAGGGACCTGTCCCAGGCCGGCTACGAAGCGTCCTCGGCGAAAAAGGGCAAGACGGCGGGGGCCGGAACGGTCCCTGCCCAGGATCCACGCGCGGAAACCTCCCGGCCTGCCGGACTTTCCGCCGTCATCGATGTCTCCAGCGAATTCCGCTCCGCCTCCTTGGCATTCGGCCTGAAACGTCTGGACTTCGTGCTTCTCACCCACGGGCATTCAGATCATGTTTCCGGACTGGACGACCTGCGCATATTCTCGCAGACCTCGGGACTGCCCATGCCCATCTATGCGGATGCCCGCACCTTGGGTGAAATCCGCTCCCGCTACGCTTATGCGTTCGCACCGCCCCGGGAATACGGAGGGGGAACGCCGCAATACGAATTGCGCGAGGTATCCGGGATGTTCCGGCAGGGCGACTGGCGGATTACCCCATTGCCGGTCATGCACGGCCCCGAGCCCATCCTGGGATTCCGCATCAACGATTTCGCGTTCATCACCGACGTAACGGTGATTCCCGAATCCACGCTCGGTTTGCTGGGGGGCCTGGACATATTGGTGTTGGATTGCCTGCGCAAGCAACCGCATTCCACCCATCTTTCCCTGGATCAGGCGGTCGCGTATGCCCGCCGCATCGGCGCGAAACGCACCTACTTCATCCACCTGACCCATGATTTGGAACATGCGGAAACGGAAGCGGGGCTGCCCGAGAATATCCGCGTGGCCTACGATGGATTGGAGTTGGAGACCTTTTAGCGACCGGGAAAGCCTGCGCCGGCGGAGCCCACCTTATCGCCGGGATACCGCCGGAGTCCCGCTGTCAGGGCAGGAGCTTGCGGCGGAACTCGGCGAAGGACTGGTTCCGTTTGTCGCGCTCGGAGACCACCGGTGCCTGCGAACCCAACGGCCAGGGCAAAGCCAATTCCGGATCATCCCATTGGATTCCGGATTCGGTCGCGGCATTGTACACATTGGAACATTTGTATTGGACTTCCGCCGTCTCGGAAAGCACCAGGAATCCGTGCGCGAACCCCACCGGAATGAAGAGTTGCGAAGGATCCTCGGCCGACAGCTCCGCGCCGAAATGCTTTCCGAATGTGGCCGAAGACGGGCGTATATCCACCGCCACGTCCCATATCCTGCCGGAGGTGCAGCGGATCAGCTTCGCCTGTCCGGGATGGGTCTGGAAATGCACGCCCCGCAAGGTGTTGACCACGGAGGCGCTATGGTTATCCTGGACGAAGGTTTCCGTTATCCCCGCTTCAGCGAAAGCCTTCTTGTTGTAGCTTTCGAGGAACCAGCCGCGGTCGTCCTTGAATAGGCGGGGCTTGATTATGAGCAGTCCTTCCAGCGGTGTTTTCGTAGTCTCCATGGCTGGGAAAGGTAGACATTCGCACAGGACTTGCAGGGAAAGGAATGAATCGCATTCGATCCGGGCGGATGCGGATTGACTTGCGCCCCTCTATTTGCCATTTTAACCGACCATCATGGCGGCACGCATACCTATTTGGGCCAAACTGGGATTGTCCATCCTGTCGCCGATCGTCGCCTTCTCCTTATGCGAAGGACTGTTTTTCCTGGCCGGGGTCCAGCCCCTTTCCTTGACCCAGGATCCTTACGTGGGGTTCGCTTCCATGCAGCCCTTGTTCCTGGAATCGAAAGGGGAAGCGGGCGAAAAACGCATGGTCACCAACCCCACCAAGCTGACGCATTTCAACCAGCAAAGCTTCGCGTTGGAAAAGCCCCCGGGTACTTTCCGCATTTTCAGCCTGGGGGGCTCCACGGCCTATGGCCATCCTTGGAGGGACCCGGTTTCCTTCAGCGGGTGGCTGCGCGAGCTGCTTCCCAAAGCCGACTCCGGCAGGAAATGGGAAGTGATCAACGCGGGCGGCATAAGTTACGCCAGTTATCGCGAGGCCATGCTGATAGCGGAGCTCATCCGCTACAAGCCGGATCTATTCCTCGTCTATAGCGGCCACAATGAATTCCTGGAAGAGCGCACCTATCGCGCTACCACCGAAATACCCGTAATAGTGCGGGAGGCGAGCGCCATGCTGGATCATACCCGCACCTATTCGGTCTTGAAAAGGCTGATGGGCAAATCAGCGCCCGGCGGTTCGGATGCCCCCGCTTCCGGCGCCGCCGGATCCAATTTCAACATGGCGTCGGAAGTGGACGACGTGCTCGCCAAAACCATCGGACCCACTTCCTATACGCGCGACGACAGCTTGCGCATGCATGTGTTGGAGCATTACGGCGCTTCCTTGGCGCGCATGGCCAAGCTGGCCCATTCGGTGGGGGCTGAAGTCATTTTCCTGACCACGCCGGGGAACGAAAAGGATTGCTCGCCTTTCAAGAGCGAGCCCAAACCCGGATTGACGGCCGGTGAAAGCGGCCGTATCGCGGCCTGGAAGGCGCAAGCGGACAGTCTCGACAGTCTAATATCCCGGCCCGACGCTTCCCTTTCCGCGCGCGCGCTCCCCATGCGGGCCGCATTATACGATTCCATCGTATCTCTGGATTCGCGCAACGCCGGCCTGCTCTACACGGCCGGCCAGGCCGCCTACGCGGCAGGCGGCTTTGCGCGCGCGAAAACCCTGTTCCAACACGCCCTGGACGAGGACATTTGCCCTTTGCGGGCCGTGACTCCCATGCGCCCAATCGTGCTGGAAGCCGCAAGGGCCAACTCCGCGCAAGCCTTGGATTGGTCCGGGGTGTTGGAGCGGAAAACCGATCGGCGCCTCGGCAACAACGTACTGGGGGAGCCGGATTTCGTGGATCATGTCCATCTTACCATCGAGGATTACCGGTTGCTGGCGCTGGCCATCATCGGCAAAATGTCCGCGCTGGGCATGGTCAAGACTTCCCGGGGTTGGGATGAAAACGCCGCCGACGACCCGGTGGTCAAGGAAGTGGCAGCGCGGGTCATGGCCGGGATGGGGCCGCATGAACTGGGCGAAGGCCTGCACAACCTGGCCAAGGTGGTCAATTGGGCCGGCAAGCATGAAGACGCGGCCCGCATCGCCGAACGCGCCCTGGCCACGGACTCCCTGGGCCTGGAAGCCATCTGGAGCTCATTGTTCGTGGGCGCGGCGCGCGAACGCCAGGGTAAAGAGGCGGAAGCCATCCCGCATTATCGCCGCGCCGTCCGGTTGGATACCACCAATCCCCTGGCGCACCAATACCTGGCCGACGCCTTGCTCCGCAAAGGGGAGAATGCGGAAGCCGCGCGCGAATTCGCTTCGGTACTGCGCTACGATCCCGCCGATGGCGAGACCGCGGGCAAGCTCGGCATGCTCCTGGTCGCCATTGGAAAACCGGTGGAAGCGGTTCCCGCGCTCCGCCAAGCCGTGAACCAGTTCCCCAATCGGGATGATTTCCGAATCGCATTGGACGAGGCTTTGTTGCGGTCGGGAAATTCGGACGCGGCGGAAAGCAACTTCCGCCGGGATTTGCAACGCGATCCCCGTGACGCCCGCGCCATGATTGGATTGGCCAAGGTCGCCCAGGCCAAAGGCGATATTGCGGAAGCCATCAACCTTTATGCACAGGCGCTCTCCATCGATCCCAACCTGCCCGAGGCCCGCGCCGCCTTGGGCAAGCTGCTGGGCGCCATGCCTTCGCGGTGAACACGCCATCGCGTCTTCCCTCCCTCACTCGGAGCTTAATTGGCCCCAATCGGAAGGCTCGGCTTCGTCACTCCGGTTCCCGCTCCAATAATGACCGGCAACGACTGCGCAGATAACCATTAGCGCGAAGAAGAATTGCCGCGAGAACACGATTCTCCGTAGAATTCTGGCCATGGGCCCTCCCGGTTTTGGCGCACACCCTTGAAAAAGCAAACCTCGTGCCCACGCTATCGGATCGGCATAGCAGCCCGGGTCGCTTTACTAAGGATTCGTCAATCGGAATGGATTTAAAATCCGGGTAAAAAAAAGGCGCCAGAGTTCTTCAGGCGCCTAATGTTGGTAGTGGGGTCACAAGAAATAGCCGGATTATTTTCATTATTTCTTCGCCGCACATTCTCCCCCCGATATACCCAGTTCAAAGGCGTACATTTCTAAAACCAAATCAAACTAATGCCGCAGCGCTTTTTCCAGGTTCTCGGCTTCAAAGCTTACATTGGTCCGTTACTTTCTCGCATTTTCAGACTGGTTCAGCTGAAGCGCCAATAGAGCAAGCCAAAACGGCCAATCCCCATTTGAATGCATTGAGCCGTATTCACGGGTAGGATTTCCGAAACGCCTAACTGTCATGGCCGCTGGATTTTAAAAGTATGCGAAGACGTGAGCGAACTTGCCAGAATCTATTTAGACCCCATCCAAATAATACGGCTCCCAAACAGAGCAGAGCGCCTCCTACGATATTTTCAAATCCGCTTCGAAAAAAATAACTTACCGTGACACCAGATACCATGAAACCTAGCGCTTTTCACTCTGCGCAGTTTTTGGGCTATGCCTTGCTAGGCTTAGTTTTAGCGGGACTCGGTCTGGCCTGGTTAAGACGCGGATTTCTGGGAATCTCGAAGTGGTGGCCCAGACCATCCATTTACATGGGTCAAACTCTGGTATCATCAGCAGACTGGTTTCTAGGCGGATGCATTCTTTACTGCTTGCTTCCCATTGGGTTCATCCCTCCCTGTTTCGCTTCCTGAATTTCTTTGTATTGTCCCAAGTTGCCTCCTCCGCGAGCCACTCCCCGGCCGGCCTGGGGGTACTTGAAGCGTCCATGCTCATTTTCATGGCTCCTTGCCTTGAGCCTTGGCAAATCCTGGGATCGGTTCTGCTCTATCGGTTCATTTACTTTTTCATCCCACTGGGCGTTGCTCTGCCTCTCTATGGTTTCGCGGAAATGATTCCGAGAAGGAATGTGTCAGCCAATTCAGGTTAACCTTTCCTGTACACGCCACCGGTCGCCATCCGATGTAATCGTATGCTTGAATTAAAGGTCTGCCTCATTCTCTTCCAATCCGTTAACCAGTTCAGCAAGATTGTTTTTCCCATCAGCACGAACCGGGCCCTGTCAGGTGATATGGATGTTAGCGATCAGGTCGAAAATCCATACTTACTACAGAAATGAAATTCGATGGAAATGATTCCGAAACTTCCACCCTTTAGGTTTCCCCCCGTCGGGCATGTCCCGGCATCTGGGCCCACTCCAGGAGGACACTTTGCGCATCCCAATCCCGGCCATTCTGGCCGTGGCATTAAGCCTGAATGTATCGTTTCCCTTGCTCGCGCGGGCGGCTGGGGAATCCCCCGTATCCGCGTCGCAGCCCGGTACCGTGACCGAAGCAAAAATGCTCATCGAGCGGACCAAGCAGGAAATCGCCCAGGAGGAAAAGACCTGGACCGAGGAAACCACCCGTGAGAAGGAGGCAGAGTCCCGCCGCAGGAAGCGCTTTTCGGATTTCGGCGAGGACCGCGTTCGCCTCCAGCAATCCCTGGCCGAGCAAGAGGAAAAGCTCAAGGCTACCCTGGCCAAGATGGAAACCCACCAGTACCGCGAACGCGAATTACAGGCTCGCTTCCAAAAGCTGGGCCAGGTCCTTTCCTCTCGTGCCAAGGAATTACGGGCCGCCTTGGCCCAGGGCATGCCCTACCGCATGGACAAGCGACTGGAAACCCTGGACCTGTTGGTCCGCGACATCGACGGCGGAAATATCTCGCCCGAAGAGGCCATGAACCGACTGTGGGCCGTCGAACAGAATGAGCGCCGCTTGGCCCAGGAGTCCGAAGTCTACTCAGGCGATTTCGACGCAGGGGCTGCCGACCCCATCCAAGTGAAGTTCTTGCGCGTAGGCAAGCAGTTGCTCGCCTTCAGCTCTATGGACGGATCCAAGCTGGGTATCCTGAGGAAGGATTCCGCGGGCTACGCATGGGTCCGGGAAACGGAATTGGATCGCGACGCCCGGCAGGCCTTGAAAGTGGCCATCGCCACCGCAGAGGGTAAGGCGCTCCCGGGGTTCGTCCCCCTTCCCGTTTGGAGATCCGCTTTCGCGCAAGCGGCCGTCATGACCCCTCCCGCAGATGGAGCTTCGGAATCCGCCGCACCCGCCGCCGCCAAGAAAAGGGCCGCCCCATGAAATCCGCTAAAATCATGTTCCTGCTGCTCGCCGTCCTGGCCATCGCCACCCCTTCCCGGGCCGAAACGCGCCGCCGAGAGGAGCAAAAGGCCCAGGAGGATCTCGACAAGGCGCGCCAGCAGCTTAGCCTGTATCAGAAGCAGTTGGAAGAGGTACGCATCAAGCGCTGGCAGGATAAGCGCAACGCCGTCGCTGCCCAGGAGGCATTCAGCGACGCCTGGAATGAGATCAAGGCCGATATCGATCGCTTGGGCCAGATGAAAGACCAAAAAGAGGAGACCCTGCTCCGCCTCCAAAACCAGGAATCGGAAAAGCACCGTGAGGTCGATGAGCAGCAGAACCGGCTCAAGCAGTTGGGGCTCCAGGTGGTGGACAAGCTGAATGAACTCGGTTCGGAATGGGAGAAGGGCTTCCCCTACCGCTTCACTGAGAAGATCGGCAAGCTCTCAACGGCCCGCAAGGTCTTGGAAAAGGAGGATCCCGCCGGTTCTCCCGCCGTGGATCGGCTCTTCGGCTTGACCTACGGGGATTTTCTCGATGGCGAGTCGCGCGGCATCGTCCGGGATAAGCTCGCCGTAAAAGGAGTAGCCGCCGCAGTGGCGGATCCTTCCGGGGACGCGTCCAAGGCTCCCTTGGACATGGCTTCCCAAGCGCGCATCGCCGCGGGCTATACCCTCCGCCTGGGCCAGGCCTACCAGGCCTTCGTCAGCACCGAGAGCGGCGACGTGGCCATCCTGGGCAAGACCGGACGCTTGGACGGCAAGGCCTGGGATTGGATCGAGGATCTTCCCGAGAACGTACGGGCCCCCCTGCGTAAGGCGGTCATGGACCTCGCTACTGCCGGAGAGGAATCCGGAAGCATGGCCGGGGCGGATCGCATGGCCTTGCTCCCCATGGACGTACTGCTCACCAAGGCGACCGGTGAAGGCTTCACCACCAAGGCCCGCGGTACCCTGTGGAAGGCCTTCCAGAAGGAGTTCGACGGCGGCGGTTGGGTGATGTTCCCCATCATGGCCCTCGCCCTGGCGGGCATCCTTATCGTCATCGAGAAGGTCATCCTGTTCCTGCGCATGGATCAGTCCGCGGACAAGCTTTCCGGCAAAGTGCAGGCGCTGGCCAAGGCCGGGCGCATCCAGGAGGCCATCAAATTGTGCAAGGAGAGCCGGGGTTCGGTCGGACGCGTGCTGCAGGCCATCTTGGAGAACGCGGGAGGAACCCGTGAGGAGGCGGAGAGCCGCGCCCACGAAGTGATGCTGAACGAGTCCCCGGCGCTTGAAAAGCGCATCACCACCATGAATATCCTGGCGGCGGCCTCGCCCCTGGTCGGCCTACTCGGCACCGTTACGGGCATGGTACGCCTGTTCGACGTCATCACCGTGCACGGCACCGGCAACCCCAAGCTCATGGCCGGCGGCATATCCGAAGCCCTGATCGCCACCAAATGGGGCTTGGGCGTGGCCATCCCCATGCTCCTAGCCTATAACTTCCTCGACAACTGGTCCACTAAGGTCATCACCAACATGGAGAAGTACTCCGCGCGCCTGGTGAACACCCTGTTTCCCGTGGTCAAGCCGGTGGAAGAGCATGTTTGAGCATATCCTCGAGGGCATGGTCAAGGCTGGGTGGGTGCTCATCCCGCTTATGCTGGCCTCCCTGACCGGCTGGTATATCGTCTTCCGCCGCACCATGGCCTTGGGCCGCTTGGATTGGGGGCGAATGCAAGAGTGGCGCAAACGCGCGGCTGCCGGCGACTGGGAAGGCTTCCTGGGCCGCCTCACCGATCGGGATCGCCGTTCCGTAGCCGGCGAAGCCCTTTCCTCGGTCTACGCCGCACGCGCCGGGGGCCGTGAAGCCATGGAAGCCAACCTCGACGAGGTCATGAAGTTCCGAGTCCCGGAACTCGAGAAATCCCTGTCCACCCTTGCCATTCTCGCCTCGGCGGCCCCGTTGATGGGCCTGCTCGGGACCGTGGCCGGCATCGTCCGTACTTTCCAGGTCATCAGCGCCTTCGGCACGGGCAACCAGGCGCTCATGTCGGACAGCATCGCCGAAGCCCTGATGGCCACGCAAAACGGACTCCTCGTTGCCTTTCCCCTCCTGCTTATGCACGTCCGCCTTTCGGCCAAGGCCGAAGCCATCGAAAACGGCGCCCTGGCGGCCGCGCGCGCGCTCATCAATCGCACCGGGGCCCCAGCATGATTCCTACCGTACGCAAACGCCATAAGAAGGACGTGGAAATAGCCATCGTCAACCTGGTGGACGTCATCTTCATCCTGCTCATCTTTTTCATCATGACCACCACGTTCTCCAAGGAGACCGGGCTCGACATCACCAAGCCCGCGGCGGGTTCCGCAGGCCAGTTGGAGAAAGAGAATATCCTGGTGGGCATCAGCAAGGAAGGGACCCTCCACCTGGACGAGCGCCAAGTCGACCTGGCCATGCTCCAGGCCATCCTCCGCCGCGAACTGGCCGAAGACGCCGATCGCTCCGTGGTCATAGTCTCTGATCGGGACGCGGACATGGGAGTGGTGGTGGACGTGATGGACGAATGCAATACCGCCGGTGTCCGCAAGGTCTCGGTGGCCGCGAACCAGGAAAGCAAATGATCCGACTCCTCGCGACGGCCGCGGCCTTGGCCGCCAGCCTGCTCCTCAACGCCGGCCTGTTCAGCTTCTTGCCGCTGATGGGCTATTGGAACGCTCATCGCGGTACCTTGATCAAGGGGAAATCCCTTGAGACCCACCCGATCAACATGGCGGCGATACCCAAGAAGAAAGAGAAACCCAAGGAGCTGGAGCCCAAGCAGACGCAGCAGAAGAAAACGGTCGAACCGGGAAAATCGGTCGCGCGCCAGCGCTTTGTGATGGACCTGGGCCCCGGGGGGGGATCCGCCGGAGGCGCATCCGGCGGCGGCATGGGCAAGGGCAACCTGGAACAAGTCAGCTACGCCGAGGGTGAAACCGACGAGGACGCCCGTCCGCTCAACCAGGTTGCGCCGCGCAAGCCCAAGAAGGCGGAGGCTTCGGGCGCCGGAGGGCTCGTGCGCTGCCTGCTCACCGTCGGTGAAGATGGACGCGTGGTGGACGTACAATTCCTGGAGGTGCCAGGCGATTACGGTTTCGAGGATGCGGTGCGCGAAGCCCTGAAGGAATGGCGCTATAAACCCGCCCAGGTCGCCGGGTTGGCGGTGCGCCAGAAAATCGAGCAGCCTTTCCGGTTTTGACCTTTTGGGGGCTTCGGCCGCCATTCCACAGGATAGTTTCCCCGGGTCGCAACCCGTTTGAAACGCGTTGGCAATTCCGGATGCTTATATCCTGATTCGAATAGAGGAAAGCTCCAATGCGCAAAACCATCCGGAATCCGGCCTTACTTGCCTTCATCCTGGCATCGGCTATATCCTTATCCATTCTGTCCCTCCCCGCGGTGGCGGCGGCATCCCATCTCGACCAAGGGAACGCCGCGTTCGGCGAGCAACGTTACCCCCAGGCTCTGGCCCACTACAGGACCGCCCTTGAGTCCGGGGAAAACCGCCCCATGGCCCTGTTCAACATGGGCAATTGCCTTTACGTGCTGAAGCAGACCGGGCGCGCCCTGGCCTTATACGAACAGGTTATCCGGGAAGCCCCCGAGTTCGCCCGCCCATACCTGAACGCCGGCGGGATTTATTTCAGCCTCGATCAGATGGGCCTCGCTCTCGATCGGTACCATAAGGCCATGGAGTTGGATCCGGCCAATCCCGGCGCCCTCAAGATGCTGGGCGAATGCTACCTAAAGACCGGTGACAAGACCCAAGCCCTCTTCTATTTCGACCAGGGCCGCCGCGCGGATCCGGCCAATCTCGACTGGAACTACGCCATGGCCGAGACGTACGTCAAGATGAAGGACTACCTATCGGCCCAAGCCGTGCTGCGGCAGGCATTGGAAGCCAATCCCGAAGCGGCCCCACTGCATTTCTACCTGGCCGAATTATACCAAGCCTCCGGGGACAAACCCGAGGCCGCTGCCGCCTTCTCCCGGGGCCTCGAATCCGACCCGGCCAATGCGCGCGCGCCCTTTCAACTCGCCTCCTTGCACGAAGAGATGGGAAACCCTTACCTGGCCCTTTCCGTGCTCAAGGAAGCCTCCCAGCGCGAGGCCTCCAAGCGCGAGTCACTGATGGAAATGGCCCGCCTATATTGCGACATGGGCCAAGACGCACCCGCGCTCGATTGCTACCAACGCGCAGCCAGCCTCGGCGAGACCAAAGCGGTGGCCGGGATGCTCAATGTCGGCAAGCGCCTCTTCAATCAAGGCGATCTTTCCCGGGCCAAGGAGGTGTTCGCGCGTATCAGGAGCGCCTTTCCCCAGGACATGGAGGTCAGCCAAGCCTTGGCGGATCTTGGCTCTTGAACCTTTCCAATGTTTAGACTGAAAATCTTCCGCCTAGCCGGTCCCGGGAGAAGATCCGGGTGCGGATGACTGAAACGCCTGGGAAATCGGATTGAAATGACGCCAAGGTAGTTTAGCCAGCCGTCGGTCTGTCTTTTGCGTCATTTCGCGAAGAAGCCGGCGGAAAGGCCCATTTTACCCGAAGGCGATCCCGCAATCCGGGGTACCTTGGAAATCCGCTCGCAATGCCATTGAAACGAAACTCTCCTTGGATTCTCGTGATAGTGGGCATCTTTTCGGTCGTTCCGCTCCAAGCCGAATCCGATCCCCATACGACCGTCGGATACCCGGCCCTGGTAGCCATACCGGTCCTTCCCCTGGACACGCTTTCGGATACTACCGGCGTTCAGGCGGCCGAACCGCCGAAGTTACTCCCCAAACCCGGACTCGGGGCCACCGTAAGGCCTTTCGATTCTCTTCCCGCAGATCCGCCTACATTACAAGGTCAGGTCGAAGGCAGGAGTCCTGCGGCAACGCGCGCCGAAGCCGGACTAGCCCGCGAGAAAGGCTTGGTTCTGGCTGCTGAAACGGGCAAGCCGGTCTCTGGGGTGATGATCCTATTGATTGGGGAGGAATCGGTTTCCGGAGTCTTGGGGGAGAAGGATCGATACACCGCGCAAAGCGATAAGGACGGCATCTACCACCTGATCGGCGTGAAAGCGGGCCGGTACCGGATCAAGGCGGGTAGACAGGGGTTTTCATTTTACGAGGCCCAGGGCGCGGTTTTCACCCCCGGCGAGAATCCCATTCGGGAAATCCGCCTGGAACGGAGCGTGCTCAAGGGTCAGCTTATCGAGGCGAAGGGCGGTTCCAACGCCGGCGGGGCCGCATCAATGATGGCGGCGCGGAAATCCTCTTCCAGCGTCATGGAAGGCGTAGGCGCCGAGCAGATCGCCAAAGGCACCGACTCCGACGCCGGGGCGGTAGCTAAGCGCGTGACCGGCGCCTCCGTCATCGGGGGGAAATTCGTTTACGTGCGCGGCTTGGGGGAACGATACACCAACATGACGCTCAACGGTCTGCCCGTCCCCTCCCCCGAAAAGGATAAGCGGGTGGTGCCGCAAGACTTGTTCCCCTCGTCCATAATCGAGATGTTCTCCATCTACAAGACCCTTGCACCGGACTTGTCACCGGATTTCGCCGGAGGGCATATCGCCCTGGTGACCAAGGGCATCCCTGACAAGGACGAGTTCAAACTCGAGTTGGGCGTGAGCGCCAAGGAATACATCCATGACGGCGCTTGGCTCACCCAGGATCGGGATCGCTTGACCTACGACGGTGGCTCGGGGTGGCAAACCTATTTGGGCTTCGACGACGGCACCCGGGCCGTACCCGATGGGGTGCCGGACAATATCAACCAAGTCGACTACGGCGATTCCGCCCGCGCGGGATTC
>JBDSWM010000280.1:0-5316 GCA_039926685.1 Fibrobacteria bacterium
CATTTGATGGCGTCCGCTTCGGACTTGTCCCAGCCGAAACCCTTGGTGGTGACCACGTGGATGAGGTTGGGTCCCGGGCGCTTTTTCACCGCTTCCAGGATCAGCCCTTCTAGGTTGTGCCCGTCAACCGGTCCGAAATACCGGATGCCCAAGTCCTCGAAGAACCCGCCCGGCATGATCATCTTCTTGAGGCCGTCATCCAGCTTGCTGGCCAGCTTCTGCAATTCCTTGCCGCGGGGGAGCTTTCCGGTCAAATCCCAGACTTCTTCCTTGAACTTGTTGTAGGTGGGATTGGAGATGATCCGGTTGAGGTACTTGGAAATGCCGCCCAGGTTCTTGGCGATGGACATCTTGTTGTCGTTGAGGATGAAGGTGATCTTCTCCTCGATCTCGCCCGCATTGTTCAGCGCCTCGTAGACCATGCCGCCCGTCATCGCGCCGTCGCCGATCACGGCCACCACGTCGAAGTCCTGGTTCTGATGGGTGCGCGCCGCGGCCATGCCCAAGGCCGCCGAAAGGGAGGTGGAAGCGTGCCCGGCCCCGAAGGTGTCGTACTCGCTTTCCTCGCGCTTGAGGAAGCCGGAAAGCCCGCCGAACTGCTTGAGCGTGTGGAATTCCTTGTAACGTCCGGTGACGAGCTTATGGGGATAGGCCTGGTGGCCGGTGTCCCAGATCACCTTGTCCTTGGGCGTGTTGTACACCTTGTGCAACGCCAGGGTCAGTTCCACCGTGCCCAGGCTGGATGCGAGATGGCCGCCTTTGTTCGCGACCTGCCTGACAATGGTGTCGCGGATTTCATTGGCCAATAGCTTGAGTTGGTCGATAGAGAGTCCGCGCAGATCCGCGGGCGAATTTATGTTTTCCAGCATTTTAGATGGTCCCCTGGGACTCGAAGTGTCGGATGCGAGAATCGGATGCCTATCCGAAACTAGTGCACCCGGGTGGTGATATAATCGGCTATTAATTCGAGGATGCCGCTTTGGATGGGTAACTTGCGCAATTCCAGCTTGGCCTCGTCGACCAGCTGCCTGGCGAGATCTTTTGAAGCGGCGATGCCCACCACGGCGGGATAGGTGGCCTTGCCCTTTTCCAGATCGGAACCGGCGTCCTTGCCCAACGCCTCCGTGGTGCCTTCCAGATCGAGCACGTCATCGACGATTTGGAAGGCCAGGCCGATCTTGTTTCCGAAGGCCCCCAGCGCCGCGATGGTTTCGTCTTCCGCGCCGGCCAATTGCGCGCCCAGGACCATGGAGGCTTCGATCAGGGCGGCGGTCTTATGGCGATGGATGTAGTTGACGGTTTCCAGCCCGACTTTTTTGCCTTCGCTTTGGATGTCCACCACCTGGCCGCCGAGCATGCCCTTGGTGCCGAGCGCGCGCGCCAAGGTGGCGATGCATTCCGGGCGTCCCGTCTTGGCCAGCAATTCAAAGGCATAGACGAGCAGCGAATCGCCCGCCAGGATGGCGATGGCCTCGCCGAACACCTTATGGTTGGTGGGGCGGCCGCGGCGGAAATCATCGTTATCCATGCAAGGTAGATCGTCATGGATAAGGGAAAAGGTATGCGTCATCTCCAAGGCGCAAGCGGCCAGGAGCACCGAGTCGCCTTGGCCATGGCAGGCTTCGAATGCGGCCAGCGCGAGGGCGGGCCGGAGGCGTTTTCCGCCCGCGAAGGTGGAATAGCGGACCGCTTTATGCAAATCGGCCGGAGGTTCGCTTTCAGCGGGAAGGTATTTCTCCAGGGCGGCGTTAACGCGCACGGAGGCCTGCTTCAGGTAATCCTCTACCGTGACCGTTATTTGGTTTTTTGGCGCTGACATGCTTCCTTGGGCCGCCTGATAAGTATTGATAGGTATGAGATACTCTATCGCCGAAAAAAGGCCCCTGGAAAGATACAAAAAATGGCCGGTATTCTGTGGTGCGCGCGCCCGGTAGCCCCCGAAACCGGATTGGGCCGTTCCAGCAACCCCAGCAACTCTAACCGGACCGGAATCCGGCAGCACTTCACCTGATTCGGAGGCTTCGGTTGGAGGGCGGAAGGCGCCACAACCCGGCCGACCTTTACGATTTCGGGTCGGGTCGCCTGGGGCCGAAGGTTTTCTTGGCGCCCAGGAAAACGATTTGTTTGACGAAAAGAACGTATTCCCGGAAATCGAGCTTACTGCTGCTGTATTTCCTGGATCTGAAGACGAAGGGGACTTCCGAGACCGTCGCGTATTTACCCTTGGCGAGAATTTCGAAAAGAATCTTGTATCCCGTAGAAGTCAGGCTCAGGTTTTCGAGGACGCATCTTTTCGTGAAGAAATATCCGGACAGGGGATCGTTGACCCGGGAAATCAGCTTCGCGAGGAACACTCCCGCCACCGAGGACAATTTCCTGAAGAAGGGCCACTTCCCCTCCATCCGGCTTTCGGCATTGAACCGGCTTCCGATGACGATATCGTGCGTCGCCAGCCTGGAAAGCATCTCCGGCAAAACCGCCGGGTCATGGCTCAAATCACCGTCCATTACACCCACCAATCCCCTGGTGGAAAGGTGGAATCCCTCCATCACCGCGCTTCCCAATCCCAGCTTTCCGGCGCGGTGGATCACCTGCACCGGATATTTCCCGGTCAATCCGTCCGCAATGGCCCCGGTGCCATCGGGCGAATTGTCATCGACGATGATGATTTCGGCATCGATGTGGGGGAACGGCGCGAGAACCTGGAAAATCTCTTCCACCAGGATCGGGATGTTCTTGCTTTCATTGTAGGTGGGGATGACGATCGACACCTGGATTTCTTGGGGGCTCATAGGCCTAGGGAAAGACCGCGGGCGCGGAATATCCCGATTCCGCCAATCCCATCTCCGCGCCTTGCACGGTATTGGTCAATAGCATGGCGATGGTCATGGGCCCCACCCCGCCGGGTACCGGAGTGATATAGCCCGCCTTGGCGGAAACCGACGGGAAGTCCACGTCGCCCACCAGCTTGAATCCGGATTTGGCCTGATCGCTTTTCACGCGGTTCACGCCCACGTCCACAACCACCGCGCCGTTCTTGACCATGTCGCCCGTGATGGAGCCGGGCCTGCCCATGGCGGCGATGATGAAGTCGGCCTGGCGCGTATGATAGCCCAGATCCGGCGTGCCTGTGTGGCATATCGTCACGGTGGCATTGGCGAAGGCCTCCTTCTGCACCAGGATATTGGCGATGGGCTTGCCGACTATGTTGGATCGGCCCGCGATCACCACATGCTTGCCTTCCGGGGAAAGATTGTAGGCTTTGAGCAGAACCTGCACGCCCCAGGGCGTGCAAGGCTTGAAGCCCGGGCGTCCCAGCATGAGGTTGCCCAGGCTGACGGGATGGAAGCCATCCACGTCCTTGCCGGCCGAGATCAGGTTGAGGAGCTTTTCGGCGGGCAGATGCGCCGGTAGCGGCAATTGCAGGAGGATGCCGTGGATGGAAGGATCCGCGTTCTGCTTTTCCAGATGATCGGCGAGCTCGCGTTCGGTTATGGCGGCGGGGAGGCGATGGGTCCAGGCCTGGATGCCCACCTCTTTGGCGGCCGCATCCTTGGCGGTGACATAGACATTCGAAGCCGGGTCGTCCCCCACCAAGGTCACGGAAAGCCCGGGACGCACGCCTTTCCCGGCTAGCGCGTGAACGCGATGTTTCAGGGCTTCGCGGATGTCCGCGGCGGTTTTTTTCCCATCCAGGATTATGGCCATGGGAAGAATTTAGAAAAGGTGGTTGGGGAAGGAGAGGAAGCGCAGGGAAAGAAACTCCGCCGGCTTACAGCCCATTATCTCGGACCTTGTGATCAAAGGATTAACCTACCCCATCCAGTTCGCGCTTCCCCTCTCTCGTTCGGCTATTAACCGGACGCCGGGGGCTTGCGCTAGTTGAACGGAAATGCGGTTTTGTTGATCTAGGTTTGTAAGGCCGAGACGCATGAGGCCTGCGACGGAGTCCCTTTTTCCCTTGTGCCTTCCCCTTTTAAAGCGAGTCCAGGACTCGCGGTTCCAATGCCCTATCCAGGGTTTCATTCAATGACTTGGCCTGTTCCTGCACCCGGTTCTGCTGCTTGTCGAATTCCTCCACCTTGGCGCGGAGTTCGAAAAGTTCGCCGGCCAGATTCATGGCGGCCATGACCACCACGCGGAACTTGTCCACGTTGATGCCGCCTTTGCCCATTTCCCGGATTTTAAAATCCAAATATCCGGCCACGCGTTCAATGGTCTGGGGGCCCTGATCGGATTTCACTTGGAAGGATTCGCCGCAAATATTGACCTTGTACGAATGTTCCATAGGTGCCATGGGACTATGCGGCCTCCACAATCCGCCTAGAGCGGCGGGCGGTTCTTAATATACCATCGGCCCGGCTTTCGGCGCCAGGCAATCTGATGTCTTTCAGGCCAGGGCTGTATCCAGGCGGCCAACCAAGTCCCGGATCCTTTCGCCGACCAGGTTGATATTGTCCGACTTGCTGCTGATATCATTGCGCAACTCGGCCAATTCCACTTCCTTTTCGGCCAGGAGCTTTTCGAGGTTCCCGGCATGCTCCAGGGATTTATGCAACTCCGTTTGGAGATGCTCGCGTTCCTGCTTCAATCCATCGATGGTGGATACGGCATGCTCTACCTTCTTGGCCAGGGCGTCGAATTGACTGAAGTCCATTGTTTCTCCTGTTGAACTGAATGAAGCGCTAAAAAGCTAAACTCCCCGGCAGGGCCTGTCACTCACTTAAAAACGATTCCGGCATCCTTGGCCAATTCCTGGGTGAGCTTTTCCTGCGCCGAATTGACTTCCTCATCCGTGAGGGTCTTTTCCGCATGGCGATAGATGAAACTGTAATGCAGGGCTTTTTTCCCCTCCGGCACTCCCGGGCCCCGGTAAACGCTGTTCAAGCGCACTTCCTGCAAAATGGGGATGCGGCCGGCCGGTATCCGGGCCAGGATTTCCCCATGCGGCCGGGAGGCGTCCACCACCAGGTTCAAATCGCGGGATACCGCGGAGAAATTCCCGAACGCCGCGAATTTCTTCCCGGCCGGAACGGCCCCCAGCAGCCCAGACAAGGAAACTTCCGCCACCAGCACCGGCCCTTTCAGGCCGAAAGCCGCCAGCACGCGCGGATGCAGGCTGCCGAACCCGCCGATGCGGGCCGCCTTCTGCCAGGCCGCGGCCCGGGGCGTTCCGCGGAGAACCTCCGTGCCCGCAACGGGCGGCGCCAGATCGGCTTCGATGCCGCCGGATTCCACGGGATGCAAATAGCCTTCCGACCCGGGGGAAACCAGGCGCGCCTTGACTCCCGCGGCGGCCAGCAGGTTCTCCAGCAA
>JBDSWM010000281.1:0-37265 GCA_039926685.1 Fibrobacteria bacterium
ATAAGGCTTGCGCGGCGCATCCCATCCGCGGATCCTTCGGGCAGGTGCTGGGGGTATTCGCGCTTTTCTACCCGGAAACGGGAACACCCGCCGCCTACGATATGAAGCTGGCGGAAACCGCTTCCGATCTGGCCGCCGTCGCCATAGAAAGGCAGCGCCAGCGGGAGACCAGCCGCAAGAACCAGGAGCTTTCCGAACAGAACCTGCGCATCCAGGAAGCCAGCCGCATGAAGAGCGAGTTCCTGGCCAACATGTCCCATGAATTGCGCACGCCGCTCAACGCCATCATCGGCTTCTCGCAATTGCTTATCGATCGCAAGGCCGGCCACATCAACGAAAAACAGACGGAATACCTGGGGGATATCCTGGACGGTGGCATGCACCTGCTGCGCCTCATAAATGACGTGCTGGACCTGGCCAAGATCGAAGCCGGAAAGATGCAGTTGTTCCGTGAGGAAATCCACTTGCCCTCCGCCATCCGCGAGGTATGCGACATCCTGATGCCGATGGCCTTGGGCAAAGGCGTCAGCGTGCGGACATCATTCGATTCCGGGGCGGAAACCGCTTTCCTGGACGGCGGGAAGGTGCGCCAAGTGCTTTACAACCTGGTTTCCAACGCCATCAAGTTCTCCAAGCCGGGCGGCCTGGTCATCGTAGGGGCTTCGGTGGATCCGCGCGGCGGCATCCGCCTGCAGGTCAAGGACAAGGGCATCGGCATCCGCAAGGAGGATATGGGGAAGCTGTTCCAGCAATTCCAGCAATTGGATTCGGGAGCGGCCCGCAACTATCCCGGATCAGGATTGGGCCTGGTCATCACCAAGAAGCTGGTGGAATTGCACCATGGCGCGGTGGAGGTGGAGAGCTCCCCGGATCAAGGCAGCACCTTCACCGCTTATTTTCCCCGTGCCGCGGCGGGAGAGGATTGATAGGGATTCCCCGATCCCTTGATCCATGTCCGTGCCCTGGATGGAGCCGTTAGGGTCTATCGAAGCTGGCGCGGAATTTCCGGATCCTTCCCGCGCCGAAATCGAATTCCATCCGCCATAGGTAATTGCCGCGCGGCACCGCGGCTCCCGAATCGTCCCTGCCGTCCCAGGCTGCGAAGCCCACGATGCCGCGGTTCTTTTCCGATTCCGTGCGGTTGAAAATCCCGAAGCGGGTGACGAAGGTGCGCACGGTATCGCTATCCGAATCCACCACGCGCACGCGCAAGGTATAGCAGGCGGTGGCACGGATGCGGACATGGGCCACCGCGTCCCAAGGCACGCTATCTACGTTCACCGATCCTTCCGGATAAACCTCGCCGCAGGCGGCCGTGTTGAAAGGGAATTCATCCAGGGTGAAGGTCGTGTCCGGGATCCACATTCCGTCATCGATCCATACCGGCTCGGTTGGAACGGACCCGTCACGGCAGCCGGAGGCGAAGAAAACCGTGGCGCCGAACAGGGCCGCAATGCCCATGGGGATCAGCAGGTTGAAGGATTTCGGGACAGCGGAGCCGCGCATGCCCAGCAATTGTACATCCGCGCGACTTCCGGCGCCAACGGGTTTCGGTTCAGGCCTTGGCGCGCCGGCTGGTTCCGGATTTTTTTGCACTTGCTTCCTCTGGGCATACTGGCCTCCCTGTTTCATTGGGTTTGGTTTCTGCGTCCGGACTATTTTCCGGCGCGATCGCCTCCAGGGAAAATATGTTTTGGAAGCAGGGGTGATAGCGAAGTCAGGAACCGGGACGGAAGGGGGGCGTTACTTGAATTCTTCCGTGGCCCGTACCAATTCCCGCACCAGGGAAATCTCGGTGGCGGAATGGCCCGCATCCGGGACCATGCGCATCTCCGAGCGGGGCAAGGCTCGATGCAGCTCCCAGGCCGATATGGGCGGGCAAGCCATGTCGTAGCGCCCCTGCACGATGCGGCAGCGCATGCCTGCCAGGATACCCGCGTTTTCCAGGATATGATTGGGCGTGGGCAGGAATAAACCGTGGCCGCAATAATGGCACTCCAGGCGCGCCAGCGCCAGCGCCATCTTGTCGGCGATGGACTCGCGGATCAGGTTCTCATCCGGCACCAACTTGCATACGGAGGCCTCCCAGCCGCTCCAGGCCTGCGCCGCTTTGAGGCGGACTTCCGGATCCGATCCCGTCAGCCTGCGATGATAGGCCGCGACCAGATCCTGCCGCTCGACAGGAGGGATGGGCTCCAGGAATTTTTCCCAGTAATCAGGGAACACCTGCGAGGCGCCGTCCTGGAAAAGCCAGCTTACCTCGCTGGGACGGCCCAGGAAGACCCCGCGCAGGATAAGGCCGGAAACGCGGCCGGGATGGCGGATGGCGTAAGCCAGGGCGAGCGTGCTCCCCCAACTGCCGCCGAATACGAGCCACTTCTCCACCCCCGCCAGCAGGCGGAGTTTCTCGATGTCGTCGATGAGATGATCGGTGGTGTTCTCCAGGATTTCCGCATGCGGCCGGCTGCGTCCGGCGCCCCGCTGATCGAAAAGGAGCACGCGATAATGGGCCGGGTCGAAATACCGCCTATGCTTGGGGTTGATGCCCGCGCCCGGCCCTCCGTGCAGGAACAGCACGGGCGCCCCGCCGGGATTGCCAACCTCCTCGAAATACAGGGAATGCAGGGGAGAAACCTGCAGGGTACCTGTGCGGTAAGGTTCGATGTCCGGGAAGAGGGATTCCCTGATCATAGGCCGTAGGCGAAGTTGAGCCGGAGGCTGCGCCCCGCATCCATGCCGCGGGTGTGATGGGATCCGTCGGGCAGCCCCAGCGTCTCTTCCCCCCACACCAACTCCTTGTACTTGATGCGCGCATAGAAATCGCCGCCTACGGCGTATTGAAAGCCTGCCTCCAGGCCCGCGCTATTGTATTCGAAATCCGCATCATCCTTCAGGGCGAAGAACTCCAGATTGAAGCGGACTCCGGCGGTGAAGCAAAGCCAGGGATTCAGGAACCGGCGCACCTCCAGGTAATCAGCGTCCCACTTGATCTTGGTACGCTCGGTCACCTTCCAGTCCACGAAGATGAGTGGGTAAGGCTGGAATTTGTGGAAATATTGCTGCACGTCCAGGCCCAGCCCCCAATTGAAATCAGGGTTGACGGTCCAGGAATGGGAGGCGATCCATTCGGTGTTGAAATCGTAAGGGCTGAGATCGGCGAAGTCGCTGTTGACGCCCACGCCGGCCAGCACCATCGTGCTTTGCCCATTGCGGCCGGGCCAGGTGACCCCGCCGCTCAGCCAATAACGTTGCAATATCCCCTCGTTCAGCACCTGGTTTCCGGTATAGATGATGTCCCTATCCATGAGGGTGGATTTGAAGGATCCGAAAAACTGGTTATCGCCGATTTTCCCGGCGGGAAAGGAAAGCTGGCCCGCCAACCGCCAAGCGCGATCATAGCTGGATTCGGCCAACGCCGGTCCGCCGAATCGTTCGCCGCCGAACCTGGAATAGGGTTCGAATTCCAGGAAGGCGAAATCCGTCCCCGGGTCCTGCATGCTCATCGCCGTAACCATTCCCCGCGCGAGGATGGCGAACAATGCGGACTTCATCAAAGCCGCTTTCAGCATGCTGATTTTTCGCGTATACTATCCATAATGAAATCCTTGGCGGAGCAACTTGCCTTCTATTTATCCTATCACCGGTCACCTATGTGCAAAGCCACCCATCTCGCGGGGGTGCCCTTGGTCACCTTATCCATTCTCATCCCCTTGGGTTGGCTGTCCTTCCACCTTTTCGGCTACCGGATCACCCTGGCATTCGTCTTCGTCTTCTCCACCTTGGTGTATTATTTCCTCTTGGACGCTTTATTGGCAACAGCCATGACCGTGATAATGCTGCCTATCCTGTGGGGGGCGGATTGGGTATCGCGACTGCCTTGGAAAACCTCCGCATCGGTTTTCATCGCGTCATTCGTGTTGGGCTGGGCTTTCCAGCTTATCGGCCATGCCATCGAGGGAAAACGTCCCGCGCTGTTGGATAATTTCCGGCAGGCGGTTTTCACCGCGCCGCTATTCCTGTTGGCCGAGTTCGCGCCGTCCTTGCGGCGGCGGAACAGGAATTCCCGAACCTAGATTTCGCCTAGGGTTCCCCTAAGCTTCCGTCAAAATGGGAGCCGCGCCCTTATGGGAATCGTCGCCCTCTAAGGCGGTTCCGGCCACGTCATTCCGCCCATCCGCTACCGGCGCCGTCTTGCGATAGCTGGTCTTGAAGATAATGTCCCAGAACCGCATGGTCACGCCGTAATTGAAACCGGGGAATTGATGATGGATGCGGTGATAGGCTTTCAGCCGGCGAACCCAGCCGTTTTTGAGATTCCAATGATGATGGCTATGATGCACCACGGAATACCACACGAACCCGACCAGCCATCCGGCCAAAACGCTGGAAAAATACGGCACCCCGAGAAACCGGGAAAAAAACTGCCACAGCCCGAACATGGTGATGGTAGTCATGAACCAGGGCATGGCGATAAGGACTTGCGCTTCCTTATGGTGTCTATTATGCCCCAATCCGAAAATGCTCTCGGGTTGATGGTAAACCCAGCGGTGGAACACGTATTCCGTTAGGGTCCAAGCCAGATATCCGGAGAAGAAAGCCGCTGCGGAGCCGGTAAAATGCCGCCCCAGGACGCCCATTTCCCAGCCTAGGAAGAACATCGCTGTCGCGAAATCCGCGATAAAAGCAAACCAATAGTTCGCCGTTCCCATCGCGAACTTGTCCAATAACCACCCCTTGGTGTCGGTAGCGGTGGCGAACCTTTGCTCCATCGATTTCATGTCCTTCCAGATGCCGGCCCGAAAAAGGTATAAAATCAAGACCCTGTACTCGAATGCTGTCCTGGGATATTTAGTAAGAATTGGCAGGGTATCAAATGGGGAGCATCCCCCGAAAGGGACCTATCCCGGCGGCTCCGGTCCTTTCAGGCCTTTATGAGGCGTACATCCACCTCCCGATCCACGTATTTCCATTCTTCCGTGAGGCGTAGTAGCCCCACCAACTCTTCAAAGGCGGAAGCGTCGGCGGGGGCATACTCGAACCAGGTCAGGAAATCGAAAGGTTCGCCCAGGTCCCGGCAATGATGCAGGCGGCGCGCGATGGCGGGGAGGAATTTCATGCCGGTGCGGATATGCCTCGATTGGTCTTCGACTATGCTCCTGCGCTCATCCTGGGCCAAGGCCCACCAGGCCGGGGATTTGCGGATTGGGATCAAAGCCGCCTGAACCGAGTGTTCGCGCCCTAGCCCCGCTTGGGTGGCTCGCAACTCTTCCCGCTCTTGATGTGTGACATAGCGCTCATTGCTGATGACGCCCCGCAGCAGCCACAGGCCGCCCTGGGGCAAACTCATCTCACCGCCCACTATGGCCAGCCTTCCCGTCATGGGCAGGGAATCGCCAATCACGGGACTTATCCCCGTCACCCTCCAAGCCCCCTCATTTCCACCTACAAAATTGAACAATCGATCCACTTGCTGCCGCCTTTCCCCCTCCGGTTCCGTGTAAATGGAGAGCATTGTCCGTGCCATGGCCGGTTTTGGCCTTTTTTCACCCGAATGATTCCATATTGTCGGACATCCGGAAATTATGGACGGGACTGTCCCATTATGTAAGAGAAAACTGCTAAACATGGGCATTACAAAGGGGCTTGCCTTTCCATTTCTGGGAAATTTTTTAGAGATATGATCCATCCTATCGATCTCGGAAAGGCCGGAAAAACCAACACCGGCGAACGCCCCCCTCAAAAGCATCGATTGAGGACAGTCATCCTCGTATTGGGTGTGATCCTGCTGCTGCTGATTGCCCTCCGTTTGGCAATGGAACCGTTGCTGCTCCGTTTCGTCAATCAGAAGCTGGATCAAATCCCCACCTACAAAGGCCATATCGAGGACGTCGATCTCTCCCTATGGCGAGGCGCTTACAAAATCCAGGGGGTTCAGCTTTTGAAAGTTCAAGGTCAATCCCGCATACCCTTTTTCGAGGCCGAAGCGGTGGACCTTTCGGTGGAATGGGAAGCGTTACTGCGCCATCATTCGCTGGTCGGCGAAATCGAGGTGGACCGCCCCCGGGTGAACTTCGTGGTGGCGCATACCAAGAAGGAATCCCAAACCGGTATCGATGCCTCTTGGCAGGATCGGGTCACGGAGTTGTTCCCATTGAACATCAATCGCTTCGCCGTCCATGAAGGGGAAATCCATTTCCGCGATTTGACGCGCACCCCTAAGGTGGACATCCAAATGGACGGGATCAATGCCGAGGCCAAAGGGCTCACCAATCATCCACGCAAGGATGAAGCGCTGCCCGCTAGCTTCCATGCCGAGGCGCGTGCGATGGAGCACGCCAAATTGCGATTGGATCTGAAGCTGGCCCCGCTGGAACGGAATCCCACCTTCGATATGGACGGTGAATTGACGGGACTTCGTCTGCCCGCCCTGAATGATTTCCTGCTGGCCTATGCTAAAGTCAGCGCGGAAGGCGGCACTTTTTCCCTATTCACGGAAATGGCCGCCGAGGGGGGTAATTTCAAGGGCTATGTGAAACCGTTGCTGAAGGACGTCAAGATTTTCTCTCCCGGGGAAAAGGATGAAGGCGGTCTGATATCCTCCGCCTGGCAAGCGCTCGTAGCCGGAGTGGTCTCGATATTCGAAAACAAGCAGAAGGAACAAGTCGCCACGCAAGTTCCTTTGGAAGGCAAATTCTCGCATCCGAGCGCGGGAGTCTGGAAATCCGTGGGCTATCTGTTGAGAAACGCATTCATCGAGGCGTTGCGTCCCAGTCTGGCCCATTCGGTGGGCTTCCAGGATGTGACGGACGGCAAAAAGTCAGGCATCACCGCGACGGATGCTAAAAAGGCCGAGAAGAAAGCGGATTCGGAAAAAGCCGAATAACATCCGGGGCCCGCCTTCATTCCCGACCCGGGCATCAGCCTTTACAGCCGCCCAATCCCTTGCATTCGTTCTTGGACTTGCAATCATGCGCTTTGCCGGCCTTATCCATCGGCATCCCCATTTTCTTGGCCGCGGCTTTCAGATCCTTCTTGGACATCTTGCACCCCCCCATGCCCTTGCACTCGTTCATGCCTTTGCATTCATGCTGCTTGGCGGCTATGGCAGCCGAGTCGCCACCGGCGGCGGCGGCGCTCATGGAAGAATCTTTGGCAGCCGCGGGCATCTTATCCCCGGCGAAGGCGGCGTTGGTGAGAAAGCCCGCGGCGATTCCGACCAGGGCGAGTTGGGCGAGGGATTGGGAGGTCTTCATAAGGATTCCTTTGTTGATGTCTTTAGAACTGATGTTTAGCGGTAAAAAGGATGATTTTTCTCCACTGGGAGGTATGTCCGCCGGCAGGGTAAAATGTTGCAACCGCTTCAGCAAAAACAAACGAGACCGGGTAGGTGTTGCTAAAGCGCTGACAATTAAATATTTTAAGCATATAGATTTTATATGTTAATCGGAACTATGCGAAGCCTTTCCTCGGCCACGTATATTCGTGGAAAAGAAGGGGTGAGTCGCACACCTTGAACAGACTGTCAGAAGCAAATCGCCTTTAGCAAGGAGCCGCCATGAGCCGCATTTACGCCGACAACTCGCTTTCCATCGGACATACGCCTTTGGTCAAACTGAACCGCATCACCGATGGCGCGCAGGCTACCGTGCTGGCCAAGATCGAAGGGCGCAATCCGGCCTATTCGGTGAAGTGCCGCATCGGCGCGGCCATGATCAACGATGCCGAGAAACAAGGATTGCTGAAGCCGGGGAGGAAAATCATCGAACCCACCAGCGGCAATACCGGAATCGCCCTGGCCTTCGTGGCAGCCGCGCGCGGCTATTCGCTTACGCTTACCATGCCGGAAACCATGAGCCTTGAGCGCCGCAAGGTGCTGGCGGCATTCGGCGCCACCTTGATCCTGACTCCGGGACCGGAAGGCATGAAAGGCGCGATCAAGAAGGCTGAAGAGATCGCCGCCTCCAATCCGGAAGAATACTTCATGCCGCAGCAATTCAAGAATCCGGCTAATCCTGCCATCCACTTCGCCACCACCGGCCCGGAAATCTGGGAAGATACCGAAGGCGCCGCGGACGTGCTGGTTTCGGGGGTGGGCACGGGCGGCACCATCACGGGCGTGTCCCGTTATTTCAAGAACGTCAAAGGCAAGAAGGGCTTCGAGTCCGTTGCCGTGGAACCGGCGGAAAGCCCCGTGATCACTCAGAAGCGCGCGGGGGCGGATTTGAAACCCGGCCCGCATAAGATCCAAGGCATCGGCGCCGGCTTCATTCCGGACAACCTGGATCTGACCGTGATCGACAAGGTGGAACAGGTGAGCAGTGAAGAGGCCATCGCCTTCGCGCGCAGGCTGGCCCGCGAAGAAGGCATACTTTCCGGGATTTCCTCGGGGGCGGCCGTGGCCGCGGCGGTGCGGCTGGCCAAGGAGGAAGCCTATCGCGGCAAGACCATAGTGGTGGTGCTGCCTGATTCCGGCGAGCGCTATCTTACCTCGGTGCTCTTCGAAGGAATAGCGGGCTGAGAGCGCGGATGCGGATAAGGAAACACTGGAGTTACCTATGCTGAACGCATTGCTTGAGCCCTGGCCCTGGTACGTGGCGGGCCCCTTGATAGGGCTCACCGTGCCTCTGCTGCTGTTGGTCGGCGGCCGCAACCTCGGCATCAGCTCCAGCTTCCGGCACATTTGCGCTGCGGTTTTTCCGAAGTCGCGCCTCCCCTATCTGCGACGGGATGATTGGCGCAAGCAATCCTGGAATCTCTTTTTCGCGGGCGGCTTGATCCTGGGAGGCTTCGTGGCGACTCGGTTGTTATCCTCCCAACCGCAACCGCTGCTGCCTCCGGGGTATCATACCGCGCTGGGAGCGCTGCAATTGCTGGGCGGGGGCTTTCTGGTCGGATTCGGCACCCGCTACGCGGCGGGCTGCACTTCCGGCCATAGCATCATGGGCCTGTCCAACCTGCAGGTGGCCAGCCTGATGGCGACCCTGGCCTTCTTCGCGGGCGGACTGACGGCCGCGGCCGCGCTCAAGTTTCTGTTCCCGGTTTTGGATGGAGCGGTTGAAATGGGTAATGTGAAATTCCTGCTGATGGGGACCTATTTCGGGGTGGTACTCACCAAGGCCCAGGTGATTTCCTGGTACAAGATCCGCAACATGTTCTTCTTCCGGGAACCGGATCTGTACTTGATCATCGGATCGGCGGTTCTGGTGGGCATGCTGTCGCTTTGGCTGATCCGCAAATTCCATCCCACCACCCTGGGCGGCGAGCCCCTGGAGATTCCCGGCAAGACCCTGAACCGCGGCACGGTTATCGGCGGCTTCCTGTTCGGGCTGGGCTGGTTCATCACGGGCACATGTCCCGGACCCATTTACGCGCAAATCGGTTCCGGCGAATTATGGGCTTTGTTCACCTTCGCGGGCGCCTTGCTGGGAGCGTATACCTTCGCACGGGTGGAATCCCGCTTGCCGGAATAAGCCGATTGTGTAAAAGCCCCTAAACGCGTGCTCCACCAACTACCGCTGCATCCCCTGGCATTCTTTCTGGTCCTGGCTGCGTCTTTCGCAGCGGGGCTCATCGATGCCGTGGTAGGAGGAGGTGGACTCATCACCACACCGACTTTGCTCCTGCTGTTGCCGGGCGTTCCCTTAGCCGGAATCCTGGCCACCACCAAATGCGCGTCCATTGCGGGAACGGCCGGAGCCGCCGCCGCTTATTCGCGGCGGGTGTCCATCCCTTGGCGCATCGCGATTCCGGGAGTATCCGCCGCGTTACCGGCGGCATGGCTGGGGGCCCGGTCCGTTTCGCATCTGGATCCGGCCTGTGTACGCCCGGCCATTCTCATCGTGCTGAGCGCCATGGCGTTGTACACATGGCGGCAACCGCGGTTGGGATTGGAAGGGAGAGCGGGCATTCCGTTGGGCGGGCAAACTTGGACTGCCGCGGGATTGGGGATGGTCTTGGGCTTCTATGACGGCTTTCTGGGTCCCGGAACGGGGAGCATGCTGGTACTGGCGCTCATCGCCTGGTTCGGGAGGGATTTCCTGCAGGCGTCGGCAGTGACCAAGTTCATCAATGGGGCGTCCAACCTGGGGGCATTGCTCTGGTTCGCGCCTGCGGGCCTGGTGCTATGGTCCCTGGCATTGCCTATGGCGCTATGCAACCTGGCGGGCGGACTGGTGGGGAGCCGGTTGGCGATGCGCTCCGGAAATGGATGGGTACGGAAGGTGTTCCTGGCAGTGGCAGTGGCACTGATTGCTCGGCTGGCATGGGCGTTGTACGGCAGCTAGGGCAATTTGCTCTAGGAAGGAAGTATTTTCATGATCGGAATGAAAATCGATTTGAAGCTGAGTCGGAATATCGCGTTGGGCATCGGACCCTTGTTGCCATTACTGGAAACGATTCGCCGCATCCGGATCGGCGGAAATATGATCTGGTGGCTGGATGACTATCTCATCGGACTCTTTTTATCGATATTCGGTTTGCTTGGTTGTTTACGTTCGCATGAACATGGCGATGCGGCAAAATAGCGGCCTGACCTCCGGATTGACGCTTTTTGCTCTTACGGCTTTTGCGGCGAACTCCCTTTTGTGCAGGTTGGCACTGCGAAGCTCCCCGCAAGGGGCTCCCAAAATGGATCCAGCCTATTTTACGAGTATCCGGTTGTTGTCCGGCGCTGCCATGTTGGTACTGCTTCTAACCGTCCGCGGCTATTGGCGGAAGGGCCTAAGCCTGGACAAACGGCCAGGCGGCGATTGGTATTCCGCCTTCGCCCTGTTTGTGTACGCCGCCGCATTCTCGTTCGCATACCTTCGCCTTACCGCCGGTACCGGAGCCTTGATACTATTCGGATCGGTCCAAGCCAGCATGATTCTCCGGGTCCTGATCCAGGGAGGAAAACCCCGGATCAACGAATGGATTGGGCTGGGATTGGCCATGCTGGGCTTGGCTTATCTGACGGCCCCGGGTCTAGCGGCTCCGGACCTATTAGGTGCGGCCCTGATGGCCGCCGCCGGGATCTCCTGGGGCATCTACTCAGGGAGGGGAAAGGGTTCTCCGGATCCCTTGGCCGTTACCACGGGGAATTTCGTTTTGAGTCTGGCATTCGCTTTACCATTGGCTGCCGTGGGATTGGTGGAAACGAATGCGACCCTTTCTTACCCCGGACTGGTGTTGGCTGTTTTATCCGGAGCCGTGGCATCCGGAGTGGGTTATTCGGTCTGGTACTGGGCATTGCGGGGCCTGACGGCCACGCGCGCCGCGGTAGTGCAGTTGCTCGTCCCGGTGCTGACCGCATTGGGCTCGAATCTTCTGCTCGGTGAGGCCTTATCCACCCGCTTGCTGATTTCCGGGATGATCATCCTATCGGGAATCGGTTGGGTGGTGCTGTACCCTAAAGCTAAGTGAAGCCTATTGTTCGAGATTTCCCACTGTTTGCTAGCGCTTCACTTCCATTTTCCCAAATAGCCCCCAAATAACCCTTTCCGGTAATAACGACGCTTGCAGGGGCAGGGTCCGGCCTATATTATGGATAGGTTACATCGGGCGCCGGACCGCGCCGGTGTCTTTATGGAAGTGAACATGGCTAGCATTCTCCGCAATCTCGTTGCCTCGGCGCTTTTTTTCTCCTCGCTGGCATCGGCTTCCTTTCTGCACAAGTCAGGCAATCGCTTGCTCAACGCGGAAAACAAAGAGGTCCGCCTCACGGGCGTCAACTGGTTCGGACTGGAAACCTCAAACCTTTCGCCTCATGGCCTCTGGGCCCGCGATTGGAAGGGCATGCTCCTGGACGTGCGGGACATGGGCTTCAATTGCATCCGCATCCCCTATTGCGACAAGATCTTCGAGCCCGGCGCCGTGGCGGGGAGCATCACCACCTTCGGCACCGAACCCAAGCTGGGCATCCTGAACGGATCCATCAATGCGGATTTACAGGGCAAATCGCCCCTGGAAATCCTGGACATCATCGTCGACGGTTGCGGCAAGCTGGGCCTGAAAGTGATCCTCGACAACCATTCCCGCGCGCCCGACGGTTATATCGAGGAAAAAATCTGGTATACGGCCAAAGTTCCGGAAGAGAAATGGATCGCCAATTGGGTGGCCATGGCCACGCGCTACAAAGGCAATTCCACCGTCATCGCTTGCGATCTGGACAATGAACCGCATGGCTCCACGGCCTCGGGCGGAGCCCAATGGGGAACGGATGATCCCGCCTTCGATTGGCGTCTGGCCGCGCAAAAGTGCGGCAATGCGGTGCTGCAGGCGAATCCCGACGTGCTCATCATCGTGGAAGGCGTGGAGCAAGTGGGCTCCAAATCCTATTGGTGGGGCGGCAATCTCACCGGAGCCACCAGCGATCCGATCACCTTGAGCAAACCGGAAAAATTGATCTATTCCGCGCATGAGTATGGGCCGGAAGTCTTCGCCCAACCCTGGTTCACGGATGCGGCCTTCCCGGGCAATATGACCGCCATATGGGATGCCAATTTCGGATATCTGTCCAAGAACGGCACCAGTCCCATCTTCGTGGGCGAATTCGGCCTCCGGGACGCCAAATCCAATGACGGCAAGGCGGGCATCTGGATGGAAAATTTCCTCAAGTATATGGGAACGGGATATTCCTGGACCTTCTGGTGCCTCAATCCCAATTCCGGCGATACCGGCGGCCTGCTCGCCTCGGACTGGCGCACCCCGGAGCAGTGGAAGCTGGATTTGCTGAAGCCTTATCAGGCCCCGCTGGTGGACGGCCCTGGGCCCGGGTTCTCGGGGATTCGGCAAGCGAGGGGACCGACTTCGACCGGCGCTTTACGACAATCGGGAAACCGTCTCTCGTTCTCCATCGCGCTCACTAAAGCGCATCGGCTCGCCATCTATTCCCTGGCGGGAAAGCCCATGGCCGACCTGGCGATGGAAGCTTCCGCGCGTCCCAGCATCGTGGCGCCGAGGCTCGCTCCGGGCCTCTACCTGGCCAAGCTTACCGGACCGGAACGCCACGGGACGTGGATCCTGAGCGAGTAGCCCCTTTCCATGATCGCGGGCCAGCTTCGACGCCTTTGCATTGCGCGCTTTATCCTCTATCGTGATCTAGTTGGCGCGCAAAAATGAGCCAACTACTCCTGAGATTCAGATGGCAATTAGCTAAATTTTATCGATGCGTTACCCTACCATCTGGAATGCCCTCTGGCGTTGAGTCGTTTCGTTTGGGTATTGACGGGGGCGTTGCTGGTGCTGGGCTGTCTGGATTCTACGTCCGGAAATCCCGGAAACGAACCATTACCCGAAGGCGATCAGGATACGCTCCTGCAAACCGGATCGGAATTGGTGAAATACGATACGATGGGAAACATCAAGAGTGTCGAGATAAGCACCTTCGACAGCGACAATAGGATGAATGCCCGGTTCGAATTCGTGGCCGGACTAATCGCCAATGAGCGATATTCCACCGTGAAGGTGGATTCGCTTTATTACGATGGATCCGGGAAGCTGGATCGAATCCACTACAAATACTGGTCCGTTGGCTGGCCCGATAAGATTACTTATCATAGACGGCATTTTTTATACCAGGGTCCGCAGCTGGCGTCTTTTACCGATACCGTCGGGGAAGTTTTCCTTTTTCATAGATCCGTGCAAACTACCCTGGAAGCCCAATTGAAAAGGACTTTCGAGGGCGGAGTAGTCAAAGAGAGCACATTCGCGATTTATGGCTATCCGAAGAACGGCATCGAAACTAAGGAAAACCTTCTCTACTCTTACGCCGAGTCCAGTGCAACGGATCAATCGGACTTCCGGCTCAACGTCTATATGATCGACGATCCGAACCGGCAAGGGGACATTGCGGTCATTAATGATTTCGTCTACAGTTATTACCGACGGGATTCGACCGGAATGGCAGATCGGACATTAAAATATTCCAGTTCGAGCGGGGCTGCGAGGTCTGAGTATACGGTCAAACGAACTTTTACGGGAGGCGTTGCCGATAGCGTAATTAATTACGCTACGGTGGTAGACACGTGGGACCTGGACGGCGTCAGAATTATCGACCTGGGGAAATACGAGTATCGAAAAATCAATGTCCGGGCCGAGGTAAAAAGAATATTTCAGGGTCAAGAGTACGATGTCTATTCCCAATTGGGGAATTAGCCGTGAAATAAGGGAGTGAGGGAACCATGGCCACCACTAGTAAAATCCGCGTAGCAATCCTCTTCGGCGGGAAATCCGCCGAGCACGAAGTCTCCCTCAAAAGCGCGTACAATGTGCTCGCGGCCCTGGACCCGGAAAAATACGAACCCGTCCTGATCGGCATCGGCAAGGACGGCGTGTGGCGCTCCACCGGAATCCGTCGCCTGCCGGGCCGCCTGGAACTTCCGCCAACCCTGGAGGAATCCGCCGCCACCTCCCCAGGAGTTTCCTCCCAAGGTTCCGGTTCCCATGCTTCCGCGGAAGCTTCCGCGGAATTATCATTGGCCTTGGGCGCGCGCGATCTCCAGATCTCCGGCATCGGCCCCATAGCGGCCATCGGTGCTGTGGACGTGGTCTTCCCCGTGCTCCACGGCCCCTATGGCGAAGACGGTTCCGTGCAAGGCCTGCTTAAGCTCGCTAACGTCCCCTTCGTCGGCCCCGGCGTGCTTGGATCGGCGGTAGGCATGGACAAGGATGTGATGAAGCGACTGCTGCGCGACGCGGGCATTGGCATCGCGAACTTCCGGACCTTCTTGGCGCATGAACGCCCAAGCATTGTTTACGAGGATCTGATCGCGGTGCTGGGCTCGCCCCTATTCATAAAACCGGCCAATCTGGGTTCCTCGGTCGGCATCAGCAAGGTGTCCTCGCGGGATGAACTTCCCACCGCTCTGGACAAGGCTTTCCGCTTCGATCGCAAAATCGTTATCGAAGCCGCCGTGGTGGGCAGGGAAATCGAAGTGGCCGTGCTGGGCAACGAAGCTCCCAAGGCCTCCGTGCCCGGTGAGGTCATTAGCAATGCGGCAAATCATGGGTTTTACTCCTACGAGGCCAAATACCTGGACGAGAAAGGCGCGGCGCTCGTCATTCCCGCCGATCTGCCTCCGGAGAAGGCCGCGGAAATCCGCGGCCTCGCCATCCAAACCTACCAGACTCTATGCTGCGAAGGGATGGCTAGGGTGGATTTCTTCCTCCAGCCGGATGGAACCGTGCTGGTGAACGAGATCAACACCATTCCCGGCTTCACGGCGGTGAGCATGTATCCCAAGCTCTGGGAAGCCACGGGCCTTTCCTATGGGGAACTTCTATCCGAATTGATCCAGCTGGCCATGCGTCGGTTCGAGGCCGAGAGTGGCTTGGCCACCTCGGTTTCCTGACTTCGGACCTAGCATACCTCACTCAGAAATGCGAGGAGGGCCTGATTGAATGAATCGGGCCTTTGCAGGGGCGCGAAATGGCTTACCCCGTGCAGCCGTACCAGTTTCGCTTGCGGTAGGCTCCGGGCCAGGTATTCGGCATGTTCGGGCTTGATGAACTCGTCGAACTCGGCATGCGCGATAACGGTAGGGACCTCGATTCGCCCCAGGTCTTCCGCGGTATAATCCGGCTGACTCCTTTGCATCAGCCCCACAGCTTCGGAAAACGACTTGAATTGATCGGGAGTGGCCGATAGTCGCGCATAGTCGGCGGCATGGCGGCCGATGCACCGATCAAGAAGAGGGCCGAATTCGATGTTTTCCCTGACGCCCGTCGGATCCATGTTGCATGCGAAAAAAAACACCCCAGCGACCGTTTCCGGCGCCCTCGCGGCCAGCACCAGAGCCGTGCAGGCGCCATCGCTCCAGCCGACCAAAGCGGGTCTTTCCAGCCTCAACGCGCCGATGACCGTCGCCACGTCCGATGCCAGTATTTCATATGAATAGGGCCGCGCGTCCCTCGTGCTGCGCCCATGGCCCCTGCTGTCGATCAAGATGGCCCGATACCCCGCGTCGACGAGCGCCGGCGCCTGGTAGCCCCAATTGCCGCTATGACCCATTCCCCCATGCAGCAAGATCACCGGTTTGCCGGCGCCGTAAGCGGCATACCAGATACGTGCGCCATCGCATTCAATCCACCCGGAGGCGCCGGTTTCCGGCAATGGCGGCGCGCCTTGGGATTCGAACAGGATCAAATCGTCATCGGTGAATTCCATTCGCGGGGATCTTATCCGTTAGAGTGCGTCCCTGGCGCGGACTGACTGGGCAGGTAATAGATCCGCCGCAATTGCAGATGCGCGAGGAAACAGGCCAAGGCAAACCCCGCCACCAAAGCGATCACGCCTGCGTAGGGGGCAATGGCATCACCGCAGATGGATACGTAGGTTCCCAGGGCGGCGCAATTATACGCCAGCAGCAACGCGCCGCATGCAAGGTCGTGGAAATAACGCGCGCGGTTGGCCCTACGCATATAGCCGGAATCGCAATTGTAGCTGGGAAGGGACGCATGGGCTTCCTTCACCCGCTCGAGCTCGGCCAGGTAGCTCCTGAGAATGGAGATCAGGGTCTCGTATTTGAAATTCAGGAAAGTGAGGATGATAGAAGCCATGGGGAAGCCCGCCATGAGCCATACGATGGAGGCATGGTCCGTGCGGAAAATATCCCGCGTCAGGATCAAGGCGGTGATCAAGCCGGAGAAAATCCCCACGAACAAGGTA
The DNA here is from genome assembly GCA_039926685.1 of Fibrobacteria bacterium. Taxonomy (GTDB): domain Bacteria; phylum Fibrobacterota; class Fibrobacteria; order UBA11236; family UBA11236; genus Chersky-265. The sequence goes on from JBDSWM010000281.1 coordinate 16,646, forward strand.
AGTGTATGCTGCCGCTGGCTGATGCGGGCGACCAGCTCGTTGTAGACGGCCAGGTAGCGGAAATTTGCGAGAACATAATCCCCGGCGGGAGGCGACGGTGCCATGGCATTCATGGTGCAAATAATACTAAAGAGACCCCGAGTCCCTAACCCACGCCCCGTGGGGGACAGCTTCCAGCAGGGCGTAGGAGGGGCGCATTCGCCTTTCAACCGGGAGGCAGCAGAACGCCTCCGACCACGTGAACGGTTCCGTTGCTCGCGGCTATATCCGTGATCAGGACTTCGACGGTGCCGTTCAGATACACCTTCCCGCCCCGCACTTCTATGGTGACGTCCTTTCCCCCCACGGTGATAGCCTTGGAAAGAGTCACCACCTGGGCCGCCTTAACATTGCCGGCCACCACGTGGTAGAGCAGGATATCCTTCAAGGCCCCGCTAGGATCGGCCAGCAGGGTTTGCAGCGTGCCCATCGGCAAAGCCGCGAAAGCATCGTCCGTAGGTGCGAAGACGGTGAACGGTCCCGTTCCTGACAAAGTCCCGGCCAAGCCGGCCGCTTTCACCGCCGCTTCCAGGGTGTCGAATCGGGCGTCCGCGACCACGATTTCGGTGATGGTTTTGGCCGTCTCCGCGGGCGCGGCCGGGTTATCGTCATCATCGCCGCATGCGGCGAAAGCCAGCGCGAACAGAGGCAGTAAAGTGAATCGTGAGACAATCGATCGCATGGGAACTCCTTGGTTTTCCGTGTGTCCGCGACCGTGGCGGTTCGCGGGTTCAGTGGGAAAGATACCGGTTCACCGGGAGCGCCGATAGCCGGCTGCTGCACATTTCGTACGCTTGAATAGTACACTTACGGAATAAATCGCTAATCCGTTCTGCAGGAGATTGGGCGCGGATGAGGATTGGTTCAGTACGGGAGGACCAGGGCGCCGGCGGGCGCAGTGCGGCCTGGCGCCACCTCGACGGATACGCTCAGCGCCTTGTAGCCCGGCAGCGTAGAAGTGAAACGGAGGCGCAAACGGCCAGGGGGCATGCCGGTCATGGAGACATCGCCGCTTCCGTCCGCATGGGCGCTGAACGGCGTGCCCAAGACCTCGCCTTGGACGGTGGAAAGATCGTCCCCGGACTTCAGAATGATCTGCGCCTGGATGGCGCCAGGCAGCCGTAACGTATCGGGCGCGAGCACGACCGTGGCCTTTCCCCCTCTAGAAGGATCGGACACGGGGATGGAGTCGCGGAAGGCCAACAAAGGCCCTTGGTCGCATAGTACGCTGTACGCCCCATGCCCAAGCCCCTCGAAATGGAACCTGCCCGCGCTGTCTGTCGCCGTTTCCCGCGTCGCGCCCGCCCCGGCCCCCGCATCCGCCGCATACAAGCGGACCCGAGCGGCCACGGCCGGTCCTTCCGGCGTAAGGATTATGCCCGTCACCTCGTTCTCAACCACCGATCCACGTGCCATTTTATCGGGTCCATTCAGACACCCGGTGCCGAGAAAGACCAGAAGGGCCGGGATGGTAAAAAAGGCGGTGGAAATCTTCACTGCGATCTCAGGCATGCGTGGTTGGGAAGACGTGCAGGTTGCATTGGTACACTACGGCGGGTGCGGCATCGCGTTCGGCGATTTCCAGGAAACGGCGGCGGAGGCCCTTGAGCTCCGCCTTCACCTCTTCGAAACCCTTCTGGGAAAGGCATAAGGTCACCGTGCTTAAATCCCGTTCCGAGGCGGGAATCCGCTCGAAGGCATCCATGGCCAATTCGATATTAGCCTTGATGAAGTTCGCGATAAAGTCTGATTTGAAGCGGCTGTCTTTGATGATGTTTTCCGAGGTGGGCCGGTAACGCCCGCCCGCCCGCTTGCGGATAAGGTCAAGCTTTTCAAGCAATTCCATCGCCCGAATCGCCTGATCCTTGCGGATAGTGGGCCTCAGCTTGCGCCCCAGTTTTGCATAATCCCCGTCGAAGTCATAAAAGAACAAGAGCTCGCGCAAGGTGGCAGGGTACCAATGGGCGTAGAATTCGAATTTCTCCCGGCCCAGCACGTCCATCTTCAGGTCCTTGAAGGACATGAGCTTTTCCATGCAGCGGTTCTTCTCATCCTGGCTGCCGGCCTGCTGGTAATGCACCAGGGTTTCGAAATAATCCAGCTCCTTCGCCTTGAGCTTGAACAACTGGGCCAGCCGCACCAGGTAGGTGTTGCTCAGATTGATACGGCCCTTGATCACGTCATTGAACCAGCTAGGCGAGGTGGCCCCCACTTTGTCCATGATGAAGCGGTGCGAGAATTTCGCATCGGCCGCTTTCCGCCGCAAGTAATAATCCTGGAGAAAACTCCGGAAATCGGAATACTGGAAAACATCCGTTTTCGCGGAAGAGGCAGGCACCATACGTACTTTAAAATACATTGGTTTCCGGATTTTGACCGGGAATTATAGTACGGCGGATTTCCCGGAAACGGTTTCCGGGAGATCCGCGGGAATTGAACCGTTCCGCTTAATCCAACCCTTTCAGCACCAGCAGATCCTGCTGGCCCAGCGCGCCTAACACATCCTTCTGTAAGCTATGGGTAGTCTTGTTCAGGGCCTCGGGCGCCTGGCCGCCCAGGAGCGGATCCACCACCACGCGCAAGGGGCGTTGCCCCCCCGGGGTCTCAATGATCCTTAGAACGGCATCGGCCACCAGCTGGGGATTTGGCGCGTCCGGCTTCCCCAGCATTTCCGCGAATCCGGCATACATCCGGGCGGGCGCGTCCGCGAGCGGACCATAACTTTCCAGGCGCTCCGCGTGGGCGGGGGCATCGATGCTGGAGAAGAACTCCGTGGGAAAGCCGCCGGGTTCGATAAGCACGACATCCACCCCCAGGCCGGACAGCTCGTAGCGGTAACTTTCGGAAAGGCCTTCCACTGCGTATTTGGTGGCGGTATAGGTGGCGGAATAGGGAAGCACGATGCGGCCCATGATGCTGGAAATGTTCACGATCAACGCCTTTCCGGACTTGCGCAGGGAAGGGAGCGCCGCGCGGGTGACGCACTGCACGCCGAATACGTTGACATTAAAGGCATGCTCGAATTGCTCCATGCTCACGGCCTCCGCGTAGGCGCCGAGCCCATGCCCGCCGCCGGCGTTGTTGATCAGCACGTCCAGGCCGCCTTCCAGTTCCACGGCCCGCAGCAATGCCGCGTCCGCCGAGGCTTCGCTCGTCACATCGAGTTCCAGGACATGCAGCTTGCCCGGTTTCCCTTGGGAATATGCGGCCAGGGCTTGCGCCTTGGAGGCGTTGCGGCTCTTGGGATCTCGCATGGTGGCGAAAACGGTGTGCCCTTGGGCCAATAGGGTCCTGGCGATGAGAGCGCCGAAGCCGGCGGCGGCTCCGGTGATGAGGATGTTCTTTCGGGATTTCATATGTGCTCCTGGGTGGTTGGTTTTCCCAGGACCCAAATTACCCGTTCCCGTGGGAGCAGCGCATAATCATATGATAAGAAATGCCGCGGGATTCCGTGGGCGGTACACGGTTACTTGCGGGTTACCTAGGCTGGAAGGCGGGCGCAGCGGGACGGGCCGAGGCGCGCGATCCGGGAGCGATGGCGCGGGCGAGATCCCGCCGGATGCGCGACAGGGAAACTTCCGTGATACCCAGGTAGGAAGCGATATGGTATTGCGGGACGCGCTGGGCCAAGTCCCCGTGGTCGCGTATGAAGTCGAGATAACGCTCGCTGGCGTCCAACCGCTGAAAGGAACGGGTGCGGGCTTCTTTGTGGTTCAGCCACCATTCCCCGAGCTTGCGGCCCAGGCGATCGAAAACGGGATGGGTATCGTACAGGGCGTTGAAGGAGCGTGTCTCCGCGACCAGCAAGGATCCGGCCTCCAGGGCTTCGACGCCGCAGCCTTCCTCGGGAATCAGGGTGCAGCCGGTTAGAGGGCCGGAGAACATGCCTTCGTTCAGGAAGAGCTTGTTGGACTCGCCACTTTCTCCAGCGCCGTAATAGTACCGCAACAGCCCCTCGGCCACGAAGAGCAGGTGCTTCGGCATTTGCCCCGGGCGAAGCAGGATTTCGGATTTGGACACACGGCGGAAACGGAATACGCCCTGCACAAGGGCCCACTCGGAATCCTGAAACATGACCCATTTTGATAGGGTCTGGCGCATCAGCAGGTAGGCAGCGGCTTCCGTCATGGATGAAAAGATAACCGCTCACCGTACCGGCGGACGATCCCCGGGAACGAAACCGGGGAGGTCACCTTCAGGTAACCTGCTCATTTGGGAAAAGTCATTCAATTTAAGTTTGCCGCTCCAGTATGGGCGACCTATTTTTTCGGCACACATCAACCCAGGACGTTCATGCAGCATCCCGAAATGGATCGATTCAACTTCAGCGCGGTAAAATGGATTCCCATCGGGGCCGCCGTTTTGCTGGGAATCCTGTTGCTGGCGTCCTGCTACCACATCGTTCCGCCCGGCTATCGCGGTATCTCCGTCACCCTAGGCAAGGTCGGGATCATGGCCAAGGGCGAAGGGCTGACTTTCAAGAAGCCGTTCATCGAGAAAATCTTCAACTTCCCCGTCCGTCAGATCACGGTCGAGGGCAACGCCGCCTCCTACTCCAGCGATTTGCAAACGGTGCAGGTGACTTTCAAGACCTTGTACCGGATTCCCGAGACCCAGGTCATCACCATCTTCCAGCAATTCTCCGGCGATCCCTATTCCACCCTGGTGGAACCGCGCATTCAGGAGGAACTGAAGCAGATCACCTCGCTTTACCGCGCGGAGGAACTTGTAAAGAGCCGTGAGAAGATCAAGGTGGAAGTGTTGGCGCTCGTACGCAAGGCCATCGGGGACGTGGTCGTGGTTTCGGATATCGCGATCACGAATTTCGATTTCACCGATGAACTGGAACGCGCCATCGAGCAGAAGACCATCCGCGAGCAGGAAGCGCTGGCGAAGGCGTTCGAACTGGACAAGGCCCGCAAGGATGCGGAAATCACCATCGTGAACGCCGAAGCGGAAGCCAGGTCGGTCAAAATCAAAGGCGAGGCACTGAGGAATTCGCCGGATGTGATCTCCTTGGAGATCGTGAAGAAGTGGAACGGCGTCTCGCCGACTTCGGTGGTGACCGGGCGCGGCGGGGCGGATATCCTTTTGCCGGTGAAGTGATTGGTCCTTGGCGCTCCAATGTTCTTCTGAACTCATTTGCCTTCCTGGGAAAGCTGATCGTAAATGCCCTTATCGGCGAAATGCGTCTTCTGGGCCTTGGCCCAGCCGCCGAACACTTCCTGGATGGTGAAGAGTTTGACCTTGGGGAATTGCGCGGCGTATTTCGCGCCGGCCTTTTCGGATTGGGGGCGGTAGAAATTCCGCGCCACGATATCCTGGCCTTCGTCGGAATAGAGGTATTCCAGATACGCCTTGGCCAGCTTGCCGTTCCCGTGCTTGCCCGCCACCCGGTCCACCACGGCCACGGGAGGTTCGGCCAGGATGCTCACCGAAGGCGCCACCACTTCCACCTTGCCCGCGCCCAATTGCTTCACCGCCAGCAGGGCCTCGTTCTCCCAGGAGATGGCCGCATCGCCGATGCCGCGTTGCACGAAAGTGGTGGTGGCTCCGCGCGCGCCCGCGTCCAGCACGGACACATTGCGGTACAATTTGCCCACGAACTCGCGCGCCTTGGCGGAATCGCCGCCGTTATGCTGCAAGGCATAACCCCATGCCGCCAGGTAATTCCAGCGCGCCCCGCCGGAGGTTTTCGGATTGGGCGTAATGACGGAGATGCCGGGCTTGATCAGATCGTCCCAATCCTTGATGCCCTTGGGATTGCCCTTGCGCACCAGGAACACGATGGTGGAGGTGTAAGGCGTGCTGTTGTTCGGCAGCAAAGTTTGCCAATTCTTGGGTAGCAATTGGGCCCGCTCCGCGATGGCGTCGATGTCATAGGCCAGGGCCAAGGTGACCACGTCCGCGTCCAGGCCGTCGATGACCGCGCGACCCTGCTTGCCCGAGCCGCCATGCGACTGGGAAATGCTGACATCCTCCCCGGTGGTCGTTTTCCAATGCGCGGCGAAGGCCTTGTTGTAATCCTCGTACAATTCCCGGGTGGGATCGTAGGATACGTTCAACAGTTTTTTGGATCCCGCCGCGGCCGGCAGGGCCGCGAGCGCCAAGGCCAGAGCGGCCGACGCCCAATGCTTCAATGAGAAAGATGAGTGCATGATATTCCTTTCAGAGTGGTGGATTTCGTGGTCTGGCGTGGTTTTCAGTAGGCGAATTGGAGGCGGGTGGTGAACACCTTCTCACCGTCGCGATCGTCGACCGTGGCCCGGTAGGTCCCCTTGGCCTGGACGGTAAGGCTGTCGCGCGCTCCCGAGCGGTAGCTGAAGAAGGTGTTCTGGGCCGGGGTGCGGTAGACGGGCAAGCCGGAATTTACGCTGTCGCCATAATGCTTGCCCCAAGCTCCCGCGATGCCTATCCCAAGGTTGCAAAGCAGTTCGATATTGCCGTTCTTGAAGGGCAAGGCGAAGACCCGGGCCAATATATCCTTATGGCTGGTGCTGTCATTGTCCTTATTGAGCCCGTCCGTGCCGCCATTGAACACGCCCACGGTGTAGCTGTAGGACTCGTTCAGCAAATCGCCGGAAATCTGGGCGCCTAAGTCGCGGTTGCGGGAGAGATCGGAGGTCAGCCCGTACTCGACGAAGGAATTATCGTTGGCGGATTGCAGGCGTTCGATGCCGAGCGGCGCGGTGAACTTGCTCACGCGCAATTTGAACTCCGGCCATAGAGCCAGTTCCCCGTAGGCATCCAGCAAGGTGGTGGTGCTGCCGCCCCCGAAATCCGGCACGATGCGGAAGTTGGCGTATTTATACAGGGTCACGTCGAAGGAGGGACGCACCTTGCGCAAGAGGAAGGTGCTGGAGAAATTGTTAGGGTAACGTCCCAGGTACGTACGCTGGCTGCCTGTGTCCTGCCCGTCGATGTACTGGCGGTAGTCCACCTGCAGGAGCCCGCGCCATTTGAGCTGGAAAGCCTCATCGGCGGATTTGAAGTCGAAGCCGTCTGCCCCGGCGGTTAATTTGGGCGCGTCCGCGGCCTTGGTGGCGGCTTCTTCGTCCTTGACCTCCAGCTTCCGTTCCAGGATTAGCACCTTCTGCTGCAGGTCCTGCAGGTTGACGCTGTCGCCGGCTGGCGCGGATTGCGCGAAAGCGGCGCTAGTCTGGATGGATAGGAAGGCGGCGGCGATCGCCATCGGGGCCGTGAGCCCTTTGCGATGTTGGGAGCGATGCGTGGACGGGCTTGCGGAATGAGAGGACATTCGGCGGTCCAATCCTTGCGGGTTTCACTGACTTGGCTTAGCTCTTTAATTTCTACACCTATAGACTTTATATGTTTATTGTTTAAAAAAAGGCTCGTTTTTACCCTGTTTTCCGTGAAAAATGGATATGCCAAGCCTTTTCGATTCTAATAAAATTAGAACATATTATTCCTATAGGTTTAATAATAAATATGGGATGGCTTGGTGTCAAGGGGCGTTTTAAACTTTCTTCCCGCCACATCTCGCCGGGAGCCTTTCCGATTCCAGACCGTCTTTTTCGCCTTGGCATGAATGACCCCTGTCACGGGGTTATTGCCGAAACCCGCGTTTTGCCTGACTTCCTCTTCCACCGTGGCGATGGGATCGGCTTTATAAGCATAGGGCAGGCTGGAGGCCGTCCAGAAATCGCAACCGGTCTGGGAAATCACCTTGGCGCCGGTGGAGCCGCTCAGGACATTACCGGATTCGCAGATAAACCCGTTGGGCAGGCCATCGACAGGGAATTTATCCGTGGACATGGGAAGCTTCACGTTGTGGTACACGTTGTTTTCCAGCTTGGCATGGCCGCCATCGCGAACGGCTATCCCATAGTCCGAGATCTCGTCGAAATAATTGTTGAACATGTGCACGGCCCCGTAACGCAGGCTGGGATTGCGCCCATCGGTGTTGCTGAACCAATTATGATGGTAGGTGACGCGGATTCCGGAATCCTCTTCCTGCTGGCCGGTATTGTCGGAGTGTCCGATCAGGGAGCACTTCATGTGATGGTGCAGGTAATTCCAGGAGATGGTGATATAGGCCGAGCCTTTCTTGATGTCCAGAAGGCCGTCATAGGTATCGACCGTGATACCTTCGCCGATTTTGCTGTACAGCTCGCAACGGTTGACCCATCCATGCTGGACATTGTCGAGAGTGACGGCGTCGTTGGGGTAAAGCACTTCGTGTATTTTCAGGTTTTGCACGATGACGTTGCCGTAGTCACGGATGTTAAGCCCGACATTCTGCAATTCCCCGGTCCGGCCTTCCCCTTGGATGGTGATATTGGCGCCGTTCTTGATGGTGATGAGAACCGTGGACGGCGAGGAAATCCTTCCGCTGATGACCGCGACTTCGGGGGTGGAATTCTTTTCCCGATCGGCGGCCCAGGCTTCCAATTCGGCCAGGGTTTTGATGGTGACGGTCTTGCCCCCCGCGCCGCCGGTCGTGGTACTGACTCCTTCGCCGCTGACGGCGCCGAACCCGATCAAACCGAAGTCGGGCGCGGCTTCGGCGAGCAGAACGCAAATGGCGATTGGCGCCAGAAGGGAGAGGAATTTGGGACGTGTCGGCATTGCTGCTCCTTGTTGACCCCAAAATTACCGCCTGCAACCCCAACTGTCGTCTGGAACAATGGCTTGGGTGGCCACATTAGTGCCCACTCCCGCTCATCTTCCGCCCGGCTTGACCGGGATCCGGGAATACCTTTGCTTCAACCTTGGCCGGCCTCTCGCGAGACGGCCCATTTCCAAAGGATGGCGTATGCTACGGAACATGTTCATCGGCCTTATCAACCTGGCCCTAGCCGCTTCTCTTCAGGCGGCTTCGCCGACCGATATGCCCAAGGGATGGGCATCCACCAATGGCGGAACCAGCGGCGGGGCGGGCGGCACCGAGGTCACTGTTACCACCATGACGGACCTGCAGAAATACGCCAAGATGCCGGGCAAGTACATCATCTGGGTGAAAGGCACAATGGGCAGCTACGGCACCCGCGGCAATGGCAATAGCGATCGCGTGACGCTTTCGGACGACAAGTCCATCCTTGGCCTGCCCGGCGCGCATGTCAAAGGCGGATTCGATCTCGATAATGTCAAGAACGTCATCATGCGCAACCTGATCGTCGAGGGGCCGGGCGCGGTCGATAACGACGGCGGCACCGCGGGAGAGGGCCGCCAGGACGCCATCTCGGTCGTGAATGAATCCAAGAACATCTGGTTCGATCATTTGAGCGTCATGGACGGTGAGGATGGCAATACCGACATCACCAAGGCTTCGGATTTCGTGACCATCAGCTGGACCAAGTTCACCTATACCGAAAAGTCCTACGCTTCCGGCACCTCGGGCATGTCGCATCGCTTTTGCAATCTCCTGGGCGGAAGCGACACGGAGAAATCCTCGGGGGGGATTTCTTCCGACGGCAAATTGAACGTGACGTTTTATAAAACCTGGTGGGGCGCGGGAGTGGCGGAACGCATGCCGCGCGTGCGCTTCGGCAAGGTGCATCTGGCCAATTGCCTGTTCAACAGCGCCGATAACGGACAAGGCCATTGCGTGCGCGCCGCCTTCAAGGCCAACCTGCTGGTCGAAAGCAACGTATTCATCGGGCAGAAGAAACCCATCGATCTGTTCGACAACGATTTCACGGCCATCACCGTGAAAAACAATACCTTCACCAATTGCAGCGGCAATACCGCGGGTTCAGGCACCGCCTTCACGCCGCCTTATACGCTGGCGCTGAGCGCCACCGCATCACTGGAAAAGGAAATCAGCGATGCCTCTTCGGGCGCGGGACCCACCCTCACCTGGGGGACTACCGCATCCCTGGCGCCGATGCCGAAGAGCGCGTCCCGATTCCAGCGCATCACGGTCGGCAGCGGGGGATGGATCCTCATCCCGAGGGCGGATGGGGGAATCCAGCTGCTCGACGCGGCGGGGAAGCATGTTCAATAGCGGGGGATTTTTGGAGCCACTTACCGGAATTGAACCGATGACCTACTCATTACGAATGAGCCGCTCTACCAACTGAGCTAAAGTGGCGTGGTGGGGAAAAGTAGCCTGTTTTCGGCAAAATACAAGGCCGCGGAGGCCGGAATCGGTATTTGGGCTGCGGGGCCCTAACCGTTGTAAAAGCGGCGATTAAGAACGGATGCGCCAGGGAAACATCCAGGCCACCAAGGCGATCTGGATCGAGAGCATCATCGCATTCGCCAAAAAGAGGCCCGGCAGCAGGCCTGCGCACACATTGCCGATGAAGATGGCCACAGCGCCTGCACCCACGGCCAGCACGATGGCCATCACGGCCTTATACCGGGGCGGATCGCCTGCTATCAGTAGGTTCAGCAGGGAAAAACCCGCCACGAACACGCCGATCAATTGCAATTGGCTGCGCACGAAAGGCGATGCGATCTCGCTAGCCGGGATGCCCAGGTTGGTGAAAAACAATTCCGGCGCGAACCAATGGCTCAGGCTGAAATACACGAACTCGATCAACGCCGCCAGGCGCAGCAACCAGGGCAAAGCGGGCGGATATGCGGGCTTATGCGCGGACGGTTTCAATGGGCGAAATGCGCGTATGCGAAAAAATACCCCTGCACCACGAGCACGCTCAAGGTAGTGAACCACAGCAGCTTTATCTGCATCAGCAGCCTGCTGCCATAGTGATGGATGAACATGCCTATTCCCACCAGCGGCATGGCGCGCAAATAGGCGGCCGGAAAAGTCGTGGTCAGGCAAATCAAGACGGGGAAGCATATCAAGGTGGCGAGCAGACCGAACAGGAGCCGGCCCCGGTAAATCCACAGGCGCAGGCCGGATAAATAAGCCGCACTCGAAAGGGTGATTCCGAGCCAATTCAGGATGAGCATGCCTTATAATACCCCCGGACGCTGGCGCCCAATCCAGAATTAAGAATTATTTTTCGGGAAGCGAAACCCTTCCCAGAGTGAATATGAAACACCTTTCGTCTTTGCACCCTTTTCCATTCCCCTCCCTTTTCCATTCCCATCGCCGTGCCGCCCTGGCTCTGCTATCCGCGGGAATCCTCATCGCGGGATGCAATAGTTCGGATTCACCAACGGGCAGCACTGAAGGACCCACGGGGGGAAGCGGTGGGCTGTGCCCGTCCAATCCTTTTGTCATGACCCCGCGGCACCTGGAAGGGGATACGCAGCACACCGACGTCATCCGCAGCATGCGCGCCGACGCGTCGGACCTGTTCTTCTCGAATTTCCGGGATGCGTTCCGGATACCGGTGGCCGGAGGCGATCCGGTACGCGTCCTGGAAGGAAGCAAAACCGGGGTTCAGCCCGGGGGCATACTGAGCGCCAAGGGCAGGTTCTTCCTGCATGCCTACAGCTATAGCGGGAAAGAACAGCTTTACGAGCTGCCTCGCACGGGAACGGCGGTGACGAAGATTTTGGATTCCGTCCCCGTTTTGGAGGGTGAAAGCCGATACGGTTTGGAAATCATGTCCATGGACGACACCTACCTCTATTGGTATACGGAACTGACGAGCCGCAATGGCGTCTCCATCCCATTCGGTACCCAGCCCATCGTGATCCATCGCATGCCCTGGGCAGGCGGGCCCGCCGAAACCCTGGCCACGCTCGAGAGCGAGAACGATGGCTTCCAACGCAGCGGCGACCGGCTATTGCTGCTGCAAAAACCCTATAACGATTCCGATAAATCCGAGCGCTTGTATTCCATTCCCGTGGCCGGGGGAGTCCCCGTCGTGGTTGCGGATTACCCTGCATCAGTCAGCCTTGTAGAGGCGGATGCGGACTATGCGTACATCGTCACCGAACCGGAATTCAACGAGGCGACGAACACCATGAACCAGTACGGCTTGGTCAAGCAACCGCTGGCCGCCGGGCAGGCTCTGGTTTTCCTGACGCAATTGCTCCTGCCCAACCGGGTCTGGGCGGACCCGGATCGACTGGTGATTTTCGACTACGGACAGGTAAAACCCTCGACTACGCCTCTGGAAAACTATGCGGAAGCCGTTTTCTCCGTCCCCCTGACCGGGGGGGCGCTCAGTTTTATAACCTGCTTGGATATCCCCGATGCCGCGACTGTCCACGCAACCACGAAGGATGGGAAAAACCTCTACCTGACTTCCAACGCGTCCTCCGGCGAAGACGCCATCTTCCATATAACCCTGCCCTGAAGCGGGGAAAAGTTCTATTTTTGGCTTCGAACGCCGCATGGCGCGGAACAATCATGGAATGGGTGGATCATGGCTCAGATAGCGGGATTGCAGGGATTAAGGGCGGCGCACGATAAGGCGGAAGCATTGGCCACGCCTCCTTACGATGTCATCAAGGAGGGTTCCCTGCTGGAAACCCTGTTGAGCTCGAACCCGGAATCCTTTTTCCACGTGACCTTGGGCCCCAACCCCGCCCTCGACCTGCAGAACTTCATCGCCAAGGGCGTGCTCATCGAGGACGCGGAACCGGCCTTCTACGTGTATGAGCAGAAATGGCAGGGAGGCGAACGCCTGGGGTTCTTCGCCGCCGTGGCCGTGAGTGCCTATGCCGAAGGCAATATCATCCGGCATGAAAAGACCTTCGACGAAAAGGTCAAAGGCCGCCTCAAGGTGACCAATGAAACCGGTTATACGCTGGAGCCGATTTTCCTGCTGACCAAATCGCCTATCCAACCCATCCTGGAAAAAGTGCGCGCCGGGCAGGCGCCGGAGTATTCCTTCACCAGCGACTTCAAGGGCTGGAACGATTTGCACGGCATCGCCAGCCGCTTCTTCCGCGTGCCGGAGGCTTCCCCTGAGGGCCAGGCTCTCAAGAGCGTGGTGGCTGAGAACGCCCTCTACATCGCCGACGGTCATCACCGCTATCATGCCGCCTTGCTGAACGGGCAGACGCATGCCATGGCCTACATTGTGGAGCAGGCCCGCATCTTGGCCTACAACCGCGTCATCAACGGCGCGGTCAAGATCAAGGACATCATGGGCAAGCTGGACATGCGGCCCGCCGACGCCTTCACCACGCCCGACAAGCATTCCTTCCGCATCTACACCCGCGAAGGCGCCTTCACGCTCAAGGCCAAGCGCGTGCCGGAGGATGTAGTGGGCCGTTTGGATTGCAGCATCCTGGAGAAGGAGCTTTATCCACTCCTTGGCGTGGAGCATTCCATGATCCTGCAGAAGAAGCATTTCGACTATTATCCGGAGTCGGATCTCGCCACCATGAAATCCCTGGTGGATCAGGGCGAGTACGACCTGGCCGTGGCCCTGGCTCCCGTTTCCATCGATGAGTTGATGGCGGTGGCGGACGCGGGCATGAAGAATCCGGAAATCGTGATGCCGGAGAAATCCACCTTCTTCGCCCCCAAGATCCTTTCGGGCATTGTGCTGTACAAACACGCCAAGAAGTAAAACTTAAAGCGCTTCCTCAGGCTGGCAGATAATGCCAGCCCCTTTTTCCCCTGCGAGAAAAACTTTCCCCCCAGGCTGCCTGACGCGGCCTTTTATGGCTTGATAGGGCTTTATAGGCCTTTTTCCACTCTGGCATGACAGTTGCAATGAACCGTTTGTCGCCATGAAACGGAAACTGACATGAAGCTCAAAGATCTCTTGGGAATATCGCTCGTCTCGATCTTCCTGTTCCCCGTCATCCTGATCGCCATCATGCTGGCGGCCGGCGTGGTGCACCTGGAATTCGGTAGCGGCAAGGGCAAGGAGCGCCTCAAGCCCGTGTTCACGGGCGAGGACCAGGCCCGCCAGGACGAAGCCGAAGCCAAGCAATTGAAAGCGTTCAAGGCGCTGGAGCTGAAGGAAAAGGATCTGCGCCAGAAGGAAGCGGAAGTCAACCGCGAAACCGAGCGCGTAGAGAACCTGAAATTGGAAACCGTGCAGGCCAAGGACGAGATCGCCGAGCATCGCCGCAAGATCGAAGAGCTGGTGGCCAAGAACGGCGAGATCCAGGACAAGCAAATCGCCTCGTTGGCGGAAGTCTACGGCGGCATGCGTCCGGACGAGGCGGCCCCCATCCTATTGAGCCTGGAAGATCCCATGGTGGTGCGCATCCTGAAGAAGATTCCGGAAAGCCGATCCACCTCCAAGCTGATGGCCGCCTTGGGCGCCCTAGACGTGAAACGCGCCGCCCATATCACCTTGCTGCTGGGAGGCAAGGGCGGCATGGACAAAGCCGGCGGAGCGGAAAACAGCGTCTCCCCCGCCGCCTTGCATCCCGCCTCCGAAAAAGGGAAGCCGGCCGCCGCGGAAGCCAAACATCCGGAAGCCAAGAACCATAAAGCCGGCGAAACGAAACAGGAGCCGGCCAAGCAAGTAGAGTCGCCAAGCCAGGCGAACCCGATCAAGCCCGAAGGCAAATCCGTACCCAAGCAGGACGGTCCCGGCAAGGCTTGAGCCTTACGGACAATCATCAGGAACCGCACCGGAGACCCCATGTCGCAAGTCAAGAATCTCCTCGATCTCTTCCCCGGCTCCGGCAAAGACGCCGCCAAGGGAAGTAAGCCCGTGGATGGCAAGGCCAAAAAGGCCGGCGCCAAGGCATCGGATCTGCTTCCCATCGAAACGGGAAGCAAGGAGAGCAACGGGAACGGATCGGTCCAGGACAGCGGGTCGCTCCAAGGAAATCGCCCGGTCCAGGGGAGCGGGGCCCATAAATCCTTCCAAACGCGCATCAAGGAAAGCCATGCCAAACTGGCCGCCGCCTCCAGGGCAGCCGCCGGCCAGGAAGCGCAATCAAAGGCCACGGAAGCGAAAACCTCCGCCGGAACGCGCCGGGAAAAAGCTGAATACCAGCGGACGCAGGAAAATCAGGCCGCAGGCCATGCGGACCGCCAGGAAGATGCAGACGGAAAGGCGCAGGTCCGCTCCCGCGCCGATCGCGATTCCCGATCCGAACGCGCCGACCGGCATTCCGAACGCAACTCCATCCAATCCCGCCAAACCGGACGCCGGGCCGCGGAGGCCGACCAGGACGCCGGTACCGAGTGTTCCCATGGAAACACGGATGTTACCTATTCCGCCCCATCGCTGCTCCAGGATTCCGGAACGGCCGCGACGCAATCCCCGGACGGCGGCAAAACCGCCCCCCTCGCCCCCCTGGACGCGGAAGCCCTAAAGGATTTGCAAGCCGGATTGGAAAATCTCGGCATCCAAGCCAGCGACGAACAGCTGCAAGATCCCGCCTTTCTGAGCCAGCTTCTGCAAATGCTCCGCAACCTGCCGCAACCCCAGGCCGAAGCGGAAACGGAACCGGCCCCCGAGGCAGAACCTTCCGATGTGTCGGAAACCGCTTCTGTTTCCGCCTTGCAGACGGCTACGGCCGCTTCGATGGAGGCGGCAACGAACGCAGCCGGTGAGCTAACCGATGGAAATGAAGCTCCGGCTCCCGCAGGCGATAAGGCCATGCCCGCGGCCGGGACGGAAACAGCTGCCGACGCGAGCATTGATAAAGAGGCCCTGGCGGGAATGATCCGCAAGCAAATCGCTGCCTTGACAGCCGATACCAACGCCCCGGGCGATGGGAACGATGCGCGGGCGCTGGGACGGAAAGCGGTGGATCAGGAGATGACGCTGCGGTCCCCCGCCACCACTCCCGCCGATTGGCAGGGCATCAAGGTTCGTCCGCGCTCCGAATCGATCACGACCGAACCCCTTCCCATGGCCGATCTGGATCGCATGCGCGTGCTGCAAGCCTCCGCCTTGCAGGCCGGGGCCGTGGGCAAGGAAATCGACCGCTCGGCCATGCCGGCCATGGAAACGGACGCTGGCGCGGATTCGATCGGGGAAACGGGAAATATCCGCGTGGACATTTCCGAAAGCCGGAATGCCGGGGAGCAGGATAACCAAGGGCTTTCCCAGCAACAAGCGGATCTTTTCGGGGGCGAAGGGGAGGCCTCCGGGAACGCGGAAACCGCAATGTCCAAGGAAGCCACCGCGGCCGCCAAAAGCGCATCCGCGGGGCATGCTTTCCAGAACAGCCTCGAGCAGACCCTTTCCGCGGACCATGGAACCGGCATACAGCGCCCCTGGGAGCCGAGACCAGCTTCGGCCGGCGCCGCCATGGAGCAGATAGCCAAACACCTTTCCGTGGCCGGACCCAAGCACGGCGACGAAATCAATATCCAGCTTTCCCCCGAACATCTGGGCCGGGTGCGCGTTTCCCTGGAAATGAAGGAAGGCGCCATGACCGCCCGCATCGCCGTGGAGAACGAAGATGCGCGCCGCCAGGTGGAAGCGGGCATCGCGGGCCTGAGAAGCACGCTCGAGAACCAGGGCATCAAGCTGCAAGGATTGGAAGTCTCCGTGGAGCAACAGCACGGATCCCTTTTCAACCCGGACGGCAGCAATGCGGAATCGTTCTTCCATCGCAACGGCCGCGGGGATAAAGGCGGGAGCGGAGCGCAAGGCGCCTCCGAGATCGCCCCCT
Organism: Fibrobacteria bacterium; assembly: GCA_039926685.1. Classification (GTDB taxonomy): domain Bacteria; phylum Fibrobacterota; class Fibrobacteria; order UBA11236; family UBA11236; genus Chersky-265. The sequence continues at coordinate 33,116 of JBDSWM010000281.1, forward strand.
TCGAAAGCGCTCCGGAAAGCGACACCGGCAGGCGCTGGGGCTACAACACCATGGAATACATCGGTTAAAGGCGAGGAATAGGATTATGTCAATAAGCACCGGCTCCGTGACCTCAGACGTCAGCAGCATATTCGATCCGAAGAAGACGGCCGGCCGCAAGGTCTCCGCCGATCTGAGCGGCGACGAGGTCAAGACCACCATCGACTCCGAAGGCGATAAGAAGCTGTTCGAGGCCGGCTCCAAGCAATTGGGTAAGCAGGACTTCCTGCAGCTGCTGGTGACGCAAATGCGTTTCCAGGATCCGATGGCGCCCCAGGACAACCAGCAATTCGTGGCCCAGTTGGCGCAGTTCTCCGCCCTGGAAGGCACGCAGAACATCAGCTCGTCCATCGATGATCTGAGCAAGAAAATCGAATCCATGATGGGGCCCAAAACGACCAACAGCACCGTCGACCCTTCCGCGGCCACCAGCCTAATCGGCAAATCCGTGCGCGTAACCGCTTCCGATATCATCTTCGATCCGGCCAAGAAGGATCCGGTCGAGATAAGCGTGCATACCGAAGCGGGCACGGATTCCGTGCTCACCATCCTCGACGGCGATGAGAAAATCGTCAACCTCCTGCCTTTGACGGCCGGAGGGGAATCCAAGATCAAATGGAACGGCCTGAAAGCGACGGGCGGTACGGCTCCAGCCGGGAAATACCATCTCAAGGTGACCTCGACGGACGGCAAGACCGATACCGGCTACACCTTCTTCGAAGACAAGGTCACCGGCATCGGCTACGGAAAAACGGGGGCACGGGTGGAAGTCAAAGGACAATCCATAGCCCTCGACCAGATCCTGCATGTCGGAGAGACGACGGCCGAGTAAGGCGCGCGGATCAGGCACGGAAAGACATCAAGAAAAGAATCAATGGAGGATAGGCAATGTTAAGGTCACTATACGCTTCGATTTCGGGATTGCGGAACCATCAAACTCGCATGGATGTAATCGGTAACAATATCGCGAACGTGAACACGCTCGGCTACAAGTCCTCGCGGGTGACCTTCGAGGAGTCCCTTTCGCAGATGCTGGCGGGCTCGACCCGCGGCGAGGACGGCGGGGGCGGCACCAACCCCATGCAAGTGGGGCTGGGCATGAATGTCGGATCCATCGACACCCGCATGAGCCAGGGCAACCTGGAATCCACCGGCCTCATCACCGATTTGTCGATCGAAGGCAAGGCGTATTTCGCCGTGTCCGACGGCAAAGGCACCTATTACACCCGCAACGGCGCCTTCCAATTCGATGCCCAAGGCCAGATGGTGCTCCCCACCAACGGCATGGTGCTGCAAGGCAAGCTCACTGACACTTACGGGAACATCAACTCCGGTTCCCTTATCGGAAATATCAAGATCCCTTTCAATGATCAATCGCCCGCCAAGGCCAGCACCGAGGTCCAGTTCGCGCGCAATCTGGATTCGGATTCCATGGCCCGGGGATCGGTGCTCTATACCCAGAAATTCCTCCATCATGCCGAAGCCGCTGATCCGCTGGTGGGCCTATCCGATCATTCAGGCACCTCCCTGGGCATGAAGGCCGGCGACGTGCTCACCTTTTCCGCCACCAATGGCGGCATTACCGTACCGGCCACCTTCACGGTCACGGACACCAGCACGACCAAGAACCTGGCCGACGCTATGGAAGCCTTCCTGCAAAGCGCGGGCATGGGCGGCGACCTGAACATCAGGGTCAACATGGTCACGGCCGCGGACAGCGCCACCCAACGCGGCGGCATCACCATCTACGGCAATGCCGCACCCATCAATAATTTCCAGGTGACCAGCAGCCGCCCGCAGAGCGGTCCCTTGGTGACCAAGGCTTTCGCCGTGCCCACCACCATCCCGGCCACCACCACGCGTTTGTCCGTGATCACGGATACCTTGCGCTCTCCGGCATCCAACACCGATGTGCTCAGCGAACTTTATGACGGCAACGGCTCCGGTTTGGGCCTGGAATCGGGGGATCTCATCTCCTTCGGCGGAACCGTCGGCGGCACCCCCGTCACGGGCGTGACCCCGATTACCTATGGGCCCGCCACCGCCATGTCCGACATCCTCGCGAAGATCAAGGACAATTTCAAGCTTCCGGACCGCGACGGCACCGTCCAGGACAACCTTTCCGTGTCCCTGAACGCCGCCGGCAGCGATGACAACATCCCGGATGGCTCCATCGTGGTGCGCGGGCAGCCCGAGGCCGCTTTCGCCATCAGCGACATCTCCATCCGCGCGACGGACGCCAACAACGCCAAGCCATCCCCGAACGCGTTCAACACGAATTCCGCGACCACGACCCTGCGCGATGCCAAGGACACCCAGGTGGCCGAAAGCGCGATCACGGTCTATGACAACATCGGCAAGGAACATATCGTCACCATGAAGTTCATCCCCACCAACCAGCCCAGCGAATGGCTCTGGCAGGTGAATCTCGCCGGCCAGGAGAACATCATCAAGGGACAGAAGGGTAAGCTTTCCTTCGGGTCGGACGGTTCCGTATCCTCCTTCACCTTCGACGACGGCAGCTCCAACCTGGAATTCGATCCGCGCAACGGCTCGCCCGTGGTGGACCTGAAGCTGGGCACGGGCGGCCCGCATGATTTCACCGGCCTGACGCAATTCCGCTCCGCGACCACGGCCACGGCCGTATCGCAGGACGGCTATACCATGGGGCGTCTCCGCGAGATCTCCATCGGCGAGGACGGATTCGTGACGGGTTCGTTCACCAACGGTACCAACAAGAAACTGGCGCAAATAATGGTTGTGGATTTCACCAATCCGGGTGGCCTGCAAAGGGTGAAAGACTCGGTATACACCACCAGTTCGAACAGCGGCGACCCCATTTACGGGGCGGCCGGTTCTTCGAGCTCAAGCGCCATCAAACCCGGTGCGCTTGAGCTTTCCAACGTGGAGCTGGCCGAGGAGTTCACGGACATGATCACCACGCAAAGAGGCTATCAGGCCAATGCGCGCGTCATAACCGTGAGCGACAGTTTGCTGGAAGAACTCGTCAACCTGAAACGGTAATCCGCTTGCGCCGATCCCTCACGGGAGGGAAGGTCCCAAGCGGACTTTCCCTTCCTTTTACCCCCTCATCCTCGGAAAACCCCTTTTCGGGCATCCCGGAAGCCATCGCCGTCGGCGTCTCCCCCACCGCCGCCATCCGCGCCCTCCCCGGCCTGGGCGCCTGGTCCTTGGACTGCCGGCGGAAAACCCTGCGGGGCGTGTTGCGGGCATGGTTATTGAAATCGCGCAAACCGGTAAGGTAGAATAGGACCGTGAAGGTTCCGCCATGATCGAAGTGACCAAGTTGAACGGGGAAAACATCATAGTCAACGCGGACCACATCGAATCGGTGGAAGCGCAACCGGATACCGCGTTGGTGCTGGACAACGGCAAGCGCATCGTGATCCGGAACAAGGTTTCCGAAGTGGTTAGCAAGGTCATAGAGTATCAACGGATGATCCGGATGGCCCAAGGCCCCCGCGTCGACCTGGGCGGACAATAGCCGTGAAGGCGGATTGAGGCGAAATGGCTGAAGAAAAAGCGAAAGGCGGCGCTCCCGCCGCCGAGGAAAAAAGCGAAGGCGCCAATAAGAAGCCGGCCAAAAAGCCGTTCAACAAGAAAATCGCCATCATCGCCGCCATCCTGGTGGCGGATTTGGGCATCATGGCCGGGCTGGCTTTCTTCATCGTGGGGAAATTGAAAGGCAACGAACCGGATCCGATGGCGGCGGCAAAGCAGGAACGCGAGGAAGCGGAAAATGCCGAAAAGGAAAAGAAGCATCTGATGACCAAGATCGGCATGGTGCTTCCCAAACCCCTGCCTTTCACCGTCAACATCGTGGGAGCGGCGGGCGGCGCCGGCCACTATCTCAAATGCGCCATCCAATTGGAATGGGACGGGGTGGAAGCGGAAGGCGGGGGGGAACATGGCGGCGCGGCTCCCCTGGATGCCACCGGCACTGAAATCGTCAAGCGCATGCCGAAGATCACGGACATCATCATCAATATCCTCAGCTCGCAATCCTACGAAGAGCTCCTGCGCCCTTCCGGCAAGCAGAAGATGAAGGAAGCGATCGTCACCGAGATCAACGCCATACTGCCGGATCCGG
>JBDSWM010000282.1:0-13012 GCA_039926685.1 Fibrobacteria bacterium
GAATTGAACTGCGGACACAAGGATTTTCAGTCCTCTGCTCTACCGACTGAGCTAAAGGGCCATCAGCGGGACAAAATTTAAGCCAAGCGGTTCGCCATGTCAACGATTCGGAGCAAAATAAGGGAAACGCCCGTTTGGGCGGCGTCTATTTCGGAAGCCGAAAATGGATCAAGGTTCTATCCAGGGTATCCCGGAATTTGAGTTCGGCTTTCGCATGCATGAAAAGCGTCAGCCTGACCAGGCGTTTGATCTTGAAGCCGTTTCCTTTTCCGGTAGTACCGGGTTCGCGATAATAATATTCGTCCAAAGCGCTGGCCTCCAGCACGCCGCCGCGGATTTTGGCGAAGCGCATCGAGGGTTTACCGGTATCGAAAAAATCAATCTCGACCCGGTCTTCCAACATGCGCACGGTGCGGTCCGAAGGTTTACCCCGGAAAAGCACCTGAACCATGTAAGACTCGAAATCGCCTTTATCCTGGCGATCCAGCAGGACCTGAACCACCTGGCTGGACGGATCCTCGATGGTTTCCCCGGGTTTGGGGAGGAAGGTACGGAAATTCCGGGCATGGACCTTTTGCGCCGATCCTTCCTGGTGAACCGAATCGACGCCTTTGGCACCGATCGAGGACGGATTCAAAATAAGTACGCTGAGCAGGCCGCCCAGCGCCGGATATGTCCAACGGACCCAAAAAGACTTTGGGTTTGGCGCCATCATGTTGTACTCCGGGGCAGTCAAAACAGTCCGTAAATTCACGAAGGAATCCGATTATATACATTTTTAGGAGCTTGGATGCTAGGAAGGCGGCTGCCGACCGGATCCGCAGACCTGCTGACCTGAAGATCCGGTTAATTTCATCCGGTTCGGTTAGTTTGAACGGAAATATGGGTATTGCCATTCAAAACATGTTCGACGGGATTGCGCGTCGCTACGATTTCCTGAACCATTTTCTGAGCGCCGGCCGCGATCGGGTATGGCGCAAAAAGGCCGCGCAGCTCTTGCGCGGGGAGGGTTCTCCGCGCGTCCTGGATTTATGCGGCGGCACTGGGGATTTCTGGAAAGCCTGGCATGATTCGCGGAGCGGGATCGGGGAGATTGACGGCATCGCGGCGAATGCCGGCCGTGCGATCGGCATCGTCGCGGATTTCTCCTTGGGCATGCTGCAGGAAGCGCGCAGGAAATTCCCGGCGGGTTCCGGGCTTGGCGCCGGCGTACCGGCCTTGGTGCGTATGGATGCCTTGAGTCCCTGTTTCAAACCCGCAAGCTTCGATACCGTGCTCTGCGCCTACGGCATGCGCAATCTGGACTCGTTGGGATCGGGCATCGATGAGATCAGCCGATTGCTGAAACCCGGCGGCACCTTCATCACTTTGGAGTTCTTCCGTCCCACCACGCGCTTCACCCGCTTTTTCTACCATGGCCTGGCGCCCCTTTCCATCCCCATGCTGGGATGGTTCTTCTCATCCCGCAAGCAGGCCTACACTTATCTGGTGGAATCGATTCGCGGCTTCAAGTCGGTCGGGGAGTACCGGGACTGCTTCCGTACCCGGGGCTTCCGCGACGTGAACATCATCCCTTGCGATTTCGGCATTTCCCATATCGTCACCGCGGTGAAGGGCTAGGTGAGATGGGGCGTTACGTCATCGGCGTGACCGGGGCTTCCGGCGCCATTTATGCGGATCGTTTGCTGGCCCACCTGAAGGTTTTGCAGCAGGAAGTCCATCTGGTGATCACAGAGATGGGCAAAAAGGTGTGCGTTTACGAAGGCTTTCCCGAAATAGCTAAGCGCGCGGACAAGGTTTACGACAACAAGGATTTCTTCGCGGCCATCGCGAGCGGATCCTACCTGCATCAGGGCATGGTGGTGCTTCCCTGTTCCATGGGAACGCTGGGTAAGATGGCGCATGGAATCGGCGATTCCCTGCTGACGCGGGCCGCGGACGTATGCCTCAAGGAAAGACGCAAACTCATCATAGTCCCCAGGGAAACGCCCATGGGCATCCTGCATTTGCGCAACCAGCAAATCCTGGCCGAATGCGGCGCGATGATCATCCCGGCCAACCCGTCCTTTTACCATAGGCCCGCCAGTATCGAGGACTTGGTGGACACTGTGTTGTCCCGGGTACTCGACCATCTGGGGCTGGAACAGCATCAGGTAGGTAAGCGCTGGAAGGAACCTTAGAGATCGCCGGCGGAGCTCCCGATACCGGGGGCTTCCCTTAATTACTTTTCCACCATGGCCCTTCCCAATTCCTTGAACCCCAGGCATTATCTGGGGCTGGTCCGTTTCTCGCATACGCTTTTCGCGCTGCCCTTCGCCCTCGCATCCATGCTCTGGGCCGCCCAGGGACTGCCTGGTTGGCGTGTCTTCCTGCTCATCCTGCTGTGCATGGTCACCTGCCGCAACGCCGCCATGGCCTTCAACCGCCTCATCGACGCCGACATCGATAAGGAGAATCCCCGCACGGCCAGGCGGCATTTGCCGGCAGGCATCCTGGATAGGAAAGCGGTAGGCCTGTTCCTGGGCCTGAACATCCTGGTTTTCATTGCCGCCACCTGGTTCGTGAACGGTCTGGCTTTTGCCTTATCCGTGCCGGCCCTGATCGCCGCGCTGGGATATTCCCTCACCAAGCGATTCACGGCCCTCTCGCATTACTTCCTGGGATTGGCCATAGGGATTTCACCCGTAGGCGCCTGGATAGCCGTAAAGGGAGGTTTCGCCTGGGAGCCCATCCTGCTTTGCCTGGCACTGCTCCTGTGGATCGGCGGATTCGACATTATCTATGCCACCCAGGATCATGAGTTCGATCGGCGCAAGGGTTTGCATTCCCTGGTGGTGAAGTTCGGCGTGAAAGGCTCGCTCCTCATTTCCAAGCTCTCCCATCTGGCCATGTGGTGCGTGCTCCTGGCGCTGGGCTGGTTCGGGGGATTGGGCATCGCATACCAGGTTTCCTTAGGGTTGGTTGCCGCCCTGCTGATCTATCTGCATTTGTTCCGCCGCAGCGATTCGCTCGATTCCATGAACCAGGACTTCTTCCTGGCCAATATAGCCGTGAGCCTTTGCATTCTGCTCGGCATCGGCTTCAGCGTTTTCCAAAATCGGTTTTAAGCATCCCCGCTCCCGTTACGGCAGGGGAGAGGTGAGGATGAAGTGGAGGGATAAGGCCGCTTCGGCCGCTTCCGTCAGGGCAGAGGCTGCCAGCCCCGAGTGCGTTTATAGTCGATCCATTTCATGTACCCGAGCGCGATGACCTTCCAGCCGATCAGGCCCATTTCCAAGGCACCCAGCGATCGCCCCTTTACCTGGGCCCGGCCCGCTTTGATGGCCCGAAGCAGGCTTCCGACATCCTTGGGGCAATCCGCCACTTCGCTCCAGGTCTTGCCGAATTGCTCCAAGGTATGCGTATCCGAATTGCCCACCATGGGCAGGCCCAATTCCGACGCCGCCCGTATGGCCTTCAGGTTGGGATTCCAATTGCGATGGAAAAAACCGGATACTTCCACCGCGTCGAAAAGCTCTTTATGGTCCCAGAACTTTTCCTGCAAGGCCACCCCGCCGGGAAAGAAAGGATGAGGGGCGATGACCAGGCTTTCCGGGGCGGAGGATCGGGCCAAATGGGCTTTCACGCGGGCCAGATCGGCGAAGCTTTCTATCCCTTCGGCCGCATCTTTGGGGAAATTGATGAGTAGTACATGGGAACCCTCGATATCCTGTTCCACGCCGGGAATAAGGAGAATGCCCTTGTCCTCCGCATACTTTTCCGCCGTGCGGCTGGAAAATTGGCGGGTATGCAAGGTGATGGCCAAGGCGTCGAATTGCAAAGAGGCGGCTTTATCCAAAAGTTCGAAAACCGTATGGTACACGTGCATATCGAATGGATCGTCCAAGGTGTGCATGTGGAAGTCGAATTTGAGCCGTTTGGAAACCGGAATTCCATTCATATGCGATTTCAAATCTATTTTATAAGACCAGCATTGCCAATAACTTAATGAAGGTCTAAATTTTCGGCCATGAACCTCGCAACCGTCGTTATCGTGGGACGCCCCAACGTGGGCAAGTCCAGTTTTTTCAATCGTGTCCTGGGCAGAAGGGCGGCCGTGGTCGCCAACCGGGAAGGCGTGACCCGCGATAGGCATTATCAAATCGCTGAGTGGAACGGCGTGCATTTCCAGATCGTGGATACGGGTGGATTCCTCTCCAAGGATTTGGATGCCCTGAATTCATCGGTTCGGGACCAGATCCTCGTGGCCGTGGAAGAGGCCGACCTGGTCCTCTTCCTGGTGGATGGGCGCGTGGGAATTACGGAAATGGATTTGACTTTCGCGCGTCTGATCCAAAAAACCGGCCAACCCACCTTGCTCGTCGTGAACAAGGCCGAATCCCGATCGGTGTCTCTGGAGGCTTCGCAATACTGGTCCTTGGGTTTGGGAGAGCCGCTGCCCATCTCCGCCTTGCAAGGGGACAATGTGGCCGATTTGTTGGACGCGGTGGTCGAGAAGCTGCCCAGCAAACCCAGGCATGTGCCCAAGGAGGACAAGACCCGCGTCGCCATCCTGGGACGCCCCAACGCGGGTAAAAGCACCATGGTGAACTCCCTGGTGGGCGAGGAGCGCGTCATCGTTTCCGAGATCGCCGGAACCACGCGCGACGCCATCGATACGGAATTCGAATACAACGGCCATAAAATCGTCCTGACGGATACCGCCGGTTTGCGGCGCAAGGCGCGCGTCAAGGACGAAGTGGAATATTTCTCAAACATGCGGGCCTTGGAGGCCATCCGCCGCAGCGACGTGTGCGTGTTGCTGGTGGACGCCAAGCGCGGCATGGAGATCCAGGACTTCCGCATCTGCACCATGATCCAGGAGATAGGCAAGGGCCTGATCATAGTGCTCAACAAGTGGGATATCATGGAGCCGGACAGCAAAACCTTCGACCATGTGGTCAAGGAGCTGCGCAACAAGAATCCCGATCTGGAGGAGTATCCTTTCTTGTCCACCTCCGCCCTTACCGGCAAACGCCTGGTGCGCGTGCTGGATGAGATAGTCAAGGTTAAAGCCAATCTGGGCCGCGTCTTGGGCCGGGACAATGTCATCAAGTTTTTCGAAGAGGCCATCGTAAAGCATCCCCATCCCGCCACTTCCCTGGGGCCCGTCATCCTTACGCGTTGCTGCCAAGTACTGGTGAATCCCCCCGCCTTGGCCTTCGAAGTCAGCGCTCCGGAACGCGTGACCACCAGCTATACCCGGTATCTGCGCCGCCAGGCTTATGAGTTCTTCCAGCTGGAGGGCGCGCCTTTGCGCATCTGGTTCCGCAGCCGCTTCAAGTTGCGCTCCGACGAAGATCTGCTGTCCTGGATCCATTGGGGCGATGTGCCCGCGGAGCTCAAGGAAGAGTGGTTGGGCGAGGAAATGGAAGAGTCCGAGGATGATCTGGATGCGGCCATGGAGGAAGAACCCTCCGAGTCGCTGTCCTTGGAATCCGATCATTCCGATACTGCCGAGGCATCCGCCCCATCGGAATCCGCCGACGCGCCGGCACCGAAAGCCAGGCAGCCGGCCGGCAAAAAGCCGGGCTCCCCGTCCAAGACCGGCGCTCCGGTCAAGCAGAATCCCCCTGCATCCAAGGCGAAGTCCACGGCGGATGAGAATGATGACGATCAGGATTTCTGGGAAGACGAAATCCCGAAGAACGAGATCGAGGGCGCGGGATAATGTTCGAGTCGGGGGCGCGGATCGGTTCGGCATTGGTGGCGGCCTATTTCCTCGGCTCCCTGCCGTTTGCGGCCTGGATGGCGCGGCTGCATGGAGTGGACATCACCAAGGTGGGCAGCGGCAATCCCGGCATGACCAATGTGTGGCGGACGTTGGGATGGAAGCCGGCCCTGCCCGTGGCCTTGCTGGACGCCGGCAAAGGCTATGTCTCGGCCTGGCTGGCCTGGTATCTGACCGCCTCCATTTCCTGGGCCCTTACGGCAGGGCTCATTGCCGTATTGGGCCACTCGTTCACCTGCTTCGCGCGCTTCAAAGGCGGCAAAGGCGTGCTGACGGGATTCGGCGTCTTCCTCTACTTCACCCCCATGAGCGCCCTGGCGGGATTGGCGGCCTGGACGGTGGTGGTCTGGCGGACCCGGTACGTAAGCCTCGGCTCGATTACCGCCGCTATCGTGATGCCGGCGGGCATATTACTGGAGGCGCGCCGTCGGAGCGATGCCGGGTTGTATCCGGTTTTGTGGGTGGCGATCCCGGTCTGCGTCTTCGTATTGTATCGGCATCGCGCCAATATGTCACGGTTGCTGCATGGGACCGAAAGCAAGATAGGGGGCAAAGCCGCATGACCAAAGCCAACTTGAAAAGGCTCGAAGAAGGCAAGCTTTACTACTCCATATCCGAGGTCTGTTCCATGACCGGGCTGGAACAGCATGTGCTGCGATACTGGGAGTCGGAGTTCCCCCAGCTCCGGCCGAAGAAGAACCGTTCCGGGAACCGGGCCTATCGCACCAAGGAAATCAAGATCATCCGGTACATCAAGTACCTCCTTTATGAGGAGATGTACACCATCCCGGGCGCCAAAAAGAAAATGGCGGATGCCAACATGTCCGATCTGGAAAGGCAATTGAGCATGATCCGGGTGCCCGGTTTCCAACCCCCGATTCCGAAGCAGCCAGCAGAGGCTGGACCTTCCCGGGTCCCGGAAGTGCGCCAAGCGCGGGAAGCGGATCGATCAGAGACGGTTGCGGAAACCGCTCCGAACCCCGTTCAAAATGGCTTCGCTTCCCTTCCCGAAATGGAAAATCCAGTCAACGGGGATTCCGAGTCCCATGCGCATGACGGCGGTCCCGCCGCGGCTCGCCTCAGGGATGAATTGAAAAGGGTCAAGCAGGAATTGCAATCGCTGCTCTCCGAGCTGGCGGCAGTGGGGAGAGCCTCGCCCTGAACCTGCTACCCTCCGGCCATCTCCTATCCACCCACATCCGTGGTTTCGGCCATGCTCTGTTCCATGTCCGCGACAACCGGCTGGAGTTCCGGCGCAGGTCGCCTGAAGAATTCTCCGTGGACGGAAAATGGATCACCCGGACCGGGATGGTCGCGGAAGGCCTCGCATCCCAGCCTTATATCCATATGGACATCCGCACCCCTTTCGGTGAAACCGTGGGAGAAGGCCAGGTGCTGGAAGCCTTGGCCGAGAGCCTCGGGCCGCGCCGGGATCGCTACCGCTTAAGCGGCTGGCATATACAGTTCGTGGAGGACACCAACCTCGGATCCAACCATCGGGTATTCGCCGACCTCAGCGACACATCCGCCAACGCGGCCGGTCTTGCGGGGATGGATGCGGGACTTCCCCTGGAATTGGCCGTGGAAGCGCTGGGCGATCTTGTCTCCGCTGAAAAAGGTGAGCAGAATTTCCAGTTGCTGTACGGAGGGAAGGAATTCTGCTACTCCCTGCTATATTTGAATGGTTCGCCGTTCCATGTCCTGCGCGTGAATGAAGGGGCGGGGGCTGATTCCGCCGCACGTCTACGCCGCCATCGGGATTTCGCGCCCGGAAGCCGGGACTCCTCATCCGGCAACGGCCGCAATGGAAGCCTTAAGACCTTTCTTTTGCAGGATGATCCATTGAGGGAATCCGCCCTGATCCGGGAATTACACCCGGAGACCTTCGCTTTGGCCGGGTCCACGCGATCGCCGGAATCGGACAATGCATGGCTATTGCATCTGGGACTTGCCTATGCCGCGCGACAGCGGGATTTCGCCGCGCATAACCGGGTGGCGGTGGTGGAACGCCGCCGCAATGAAACCATCCGCACGCGGTTCCGGTTTTTTCTGGCCATGGGGGCGACCGCGGCCGTATGCGCCCTGATGGCGGCGGCTTTCGCATTGGCCATCAACCTTTCGCAAAAGCGTTTGGACGCGCTCAAGGCTCAGGCGTCCAGCTACCAAAGCCAAGTGGACTCCATCCGCAACCTCCGCAAGGAGAGATCGCGTTTGGAGGCGTCGCTTAGTGATTTGCAACCCATTTGGCACCCTCCCATGGATTGGAGTTCCCTTTTGGCGTCCATTGCAGCTGCTTTACCGAAAGAGGCGGGCATCGACGGACTGGCGGTGTCCCGCCAGGCGGATGGCAGTCTGGAGCTTTCCTTCCGCGCTTGGGTCAAGGATTGGAACCAGGTGCAATCGATCCAGAAAAAACTGGCCTCCGAGCCGCGCTTCCGCAATGTGGCCCTTTCCGAGCAGCGCAAGGATATGCAGTCCGGCGCCGTGGTATTCCATGTCACCTCCCGGCTGGAAAGGGAATGATGGAAAACGGATTTCCCGCCCGGCTTTGGGAGGATCGTTGGCGCATCCTGGCTTGGCTGCTTCCCGCCGTTCTTTTGGTAATCTTCGCCGATCGGGCTTGCCTGCCGCTGGCGGCGCGCCTGCGGAGCGTCAATGCCCACGTGGAATCCTTACGTGAAAACACCTACCTGCCCGCCTGGCTGGATTCCACGCGCGAGGGATTGCGATCGGACGTGGAGGCATTGAAAGCCTTCAAGGCTTCCCGGGAAGCGGCCCTCAACCGGGACAGCAGCGTTCAAACCAGCGTGGACGGGATCCGTCGGCTGGCCCAAGCGGCGGGAATGGAAGTGGTCAAGACCACTCCCATACTGGCAAAGGCGGATTCCTTGAAGCTGCTCAAAGTCCGCATCGACGGCTATTCCCCCTATAGCGGGCTGGTGGCCTTGTTCGCGGATCTTAAGAGAAACCATCCGGACATGTTCACCGAGGAAATGCTCATCCGCCATGGCGGTGAGCGCGCGGCGGGCCGGTTGGAAGCGCAGTTGACAATCTATGTATATGACCGCCGGTTGGAGCCAGCGCTATGATGGCGGCCCTCCGCCAATGGTGGCCGGCCCTTCCGGCTTTGCTGATCCTGTATCTGGGCGGATCCGCGGTGCTGGAGAAATATCCCCGCGCTCCCGGACAAAGGGCGGAAAAAGCGTCGCTGGGTGGCGCGCCGGATTCGCTGCTGGCTTATGCGCGCCAAAGCCTGCATGCGGCCCAGCGCCCTGCGGATACCATCGTCCCCGCGGACCCTTTCCGTTCCATCCACGCCCCGCGGCCGGCGGGATCGTCCCAAGCCGTGAAAATGGAACCGCCTCCCAGACGCTTCGGGCTCAAAGGCACGGTGGGCACCAATGTCGCCACGCTGACAAACAATGCGGGCCAAAGGCAAATCGTGAAAGTAGGGGATTGGATCGATTCCGCCGAGGTGGTTTCCATCGAGGCGAACAAAGTCATCCTCAAGGATCGCGCCGGCAGGTTCGAACTCCTTTTCAATAAGTGACGGATCCCAGGCGCTACCCGTGAATCCATGGCAGCGTATGATCAACGACCCTTCGACGCGCATCCCTGCCGCGGATGGTACCAGCAAAGCCGGGGCCGGCATTCGCTTAACCGGCGATTTGACCGGCGAAAACGGGGCGGCGTTGCTGACCGTGCTCTCGGTTTTGACCGTGCTTGCCATCGGCATTTCCATCCTCGTGGCGCGGGTGCGCGCCGGCATCAAGCCCTGGGCCCGCGAATGGGAAACCACGCAGGCCCTGTACACGGCCGAATCCGGCATCGCCTATCAACTCTACCTTGAGCGGTTTTCCGATTCCGCGGAGCCGGCCTTCGGTAAAGCGGCCGCGCCGGATACCGGGGCCGATCCCCTGACCTCATCGGCCTTCCCGGCCCCGGCCGACACTTTCGCATTCCGCATGGATTCTACGCAGCCCACCCCGGAAACTCGGGTTGATCGCACGCGCGCCTTCCTGGACATCACCTCCAAGGGGATCTATCGTAACGCAGAAGTTACTGTGACGGCGCGTTTCGGCAAAGCCCTCGATCCGGATATTTTCGGGCCCGCCTTGACTTTGGACAACTCCGCGCCCTTGGAACCGTTCCCCAACGATAGGGTTTTCGGGCCCATCCGCCTCAAAACGCCTTCTCCCGGCCTCCCCAGCGCGGCATGGCGCGAAGGCTTTTCCGTGGCCGCCTATACCGCGGAATTCACCGACAAAAAATACTACGCCTCGGAAGCCGCGCTGCAAAAAAAGCTTGGGGAGACGGGCGGGATAACCGGCAATGGTACCTATACCCCTGACGATCCCCCGGATTTCCAAAAATCGGAAAACCTGTTTTTCCCGCTGGGGAGCGTGGAGCTATCCAATCCGGACGATCGGCTCTGGGTGATCAAGGGCCCGGGACGGATTTACTGCGAAGGCGAAATCCGCGTCAAGGGATTGATCCGCTTGGAGAACATCCAATTGCTTTCCGGCAAAGACGTCACCTTCGAGGATAGCGTAGCCGGAGACGGGATATCCGTTTTCGCGCGCGGAAGCGTGTACGTCCATGGCAGGTGCAATTTGGGCATGGAAGCGGTGGCCGGAAAGGATATCCTGCTCAAGGACAAATCCCAGACGGCTCCCGGATCGGTATTGCTTTCGGTTGGCAACAAGCATGCCGGAAAACCGGGCGATAGCGTAAACGCCATCCGCGTGGTGAATGAGGCCGTGGCGAGAGGATTCCTGATAGCGGCTGGCACAAACGGGCGCGTGGTGGTGGGCACCAAACAGAATGTGGTGGAGGGCGTCGTGATGGCCTCCGCGGTATGGTTGTCGGGCGAGGTTCGGGGACCCGTACTGGCCCACCAGCTCCTATGCGAAGGAACCAACGCGCGCAATTGCCTCGGGGACGGGAAAATCGATCGGGGCGCATTGCCGGTGAATTTCGTGCAGCCATTGCAGCTGGGCCCGCAGGATCGTCGTGTCTACGTTTTCAAGTTGATGGAATGGAAGCGGACATGAGTCCGGGAGCGTGCGAGCGCTGGCCGGGTCTGCGACTCCGTTTGCGCGGCCGAAACCGCGATCGCCAATCCGGCTTCACCATCCTGGAAATCGCCGTGTCCCTCACGGTACTGTCCGCCGGTTCCGCGGTGCTATGGTACGGGTTGCGTTCCTCCGCGCAGTTGGAAAAATTGAACCGTTTGCACCATGCAGCCGTGATGTTGGCCCGATCCGATCTGGAATCCTTGCGGAGCGTCCCCAAGCGCGATATCCACGATACCCTCTATCTGGCCTCCGGCGTTAGCGGGGAAATGCTGCTGGTATCCCGCCGGGTCATGGACAGCGCCCGCATCGTGAACACCTCGGCAGAAGTGGTCCTGGACGACAAGCTGACCCCGAAAGCGACCCGGCAGCCCCTGGAAGTCCGCGTCAAGGTCTGGCGGTTGCCGGCCGGGACGGGCGCGGTTCCGGATGCCTCCGCCCTGCAGGATCCGGAAGGGGACGGTTATACCGACCCCGGGGCCGATGATGACGATGGGGAAGGGAAAGCCCATGCATTGGCGGTACTGATAGTCAAGCTTCCGGAATACATATGGTACTGAAGGTGCGGATGGCCGGAGGCAGCCCTGGTGTTACCTTGATCGAATTGCTGATCGCCATCTCCCTGTCCACGGTCGTAATCGGATTGGCCCTGGCGCTTTTTAAAGATGCGGGCCTGGCGGCCCGCTTGGGCGATAGCCGACGAGAGGCGGCTGCGCAGGCCCAAGCCGTATTCATTTCCCTGTCCACCAATCTCATGACCGGCGGCGGCATTCTGCGGTTGGCACCTGGGAACCTGCGGATCCTCAACGCGCGCCAGCGGCCCATGGAATACCGATGGGAGGATTCGGTGCTGATCAGCAACGGAAAAACCTGGAATTTCAGGCTGGCATCCTTGGAGGTGCGCCCTTTCGGACCCAAGCGTCCGGAGCGGCAGGATTTCACCGGCGGCGGAGAATGGGATCTGGACAGCCTGGACGGGAACAGGGACGGCAGCATCGATTTCGATGAATTGGATCGGGATCGTAACGGCGAACTCGACCCGGAGGAATCCCGTTACGTCGCCGTTTTCGAGATCAGCATGACCATCATCCAACGCGGCCTTCCGTTTACCCAAAACTGCAAGGTGCATCCCCGCAACCGGGTACCCTCCTCCGGAAACCAGGACTTCTCGGATGCGGCCGGTAAGGATGGCATATTCGATCCCTGAGGCTTAAGAATTGCTATTTTCCGGAGGCTCGCAAAATCCGCCCTGGGATGACGGTCCGCGACGCGGATCGGATTCGGGAGGAAGGGATGACCCGCCTTGGATGAAATGGACTTGAATCCGGCCTTGCTTGATGAAGTCGGCCGGGACATCTGCATACGCTGCCGTACCTATCCCATCTCCGTTTCCCGGAATGTCCTGCTCTTCGCGGCGCAGAATACGAACGACGAACTGCTGCGCGAGGCCTTGCAACTGCGATCCGGCAAGGAAATCGAATTCCGCAAGGCCGACGGGCCTACCCTGGAATACCAGATCAAGCGGATCAGCGGCAAGGGCGGCAATCTGGAAGAGGGCGCAATCCTCTCCGATCTGATCCGATCCGAAGTCGCGATCCAGGATGGTTCCTCGCTCGAGGAGATCAAGAAGAAAAGCCAGAGCGAACCCGTCATAAAACTGGTCAACAACCTCGTTAACCAGGCCATCCTGGAAATCGCCACGGACATCCACATCGAGCCAGGCGAAAACCTGGTCAAGGTCCGCTATCGCAAGGACGGCATGCTCAAGGACAGCCTGGAACTGCCTAAATGGGTGCAGGCTTCCCTTACCTCGCGCATCAAGATCCTGGCCGAACTGGACATCGCCGAGAAGAGATTGCCTCAGGACGGACGTATCAAATGGATGCATGAGGGCGAGGCCATCGATATGCGGGTGAGCACCTTGCCCACCCGCGTCGGTGAAAAAGTGGTGATCCGCATCCTCAAGCACATGGAAACCGTGGGCAACATGGAAACCCTGGGAATGTCCGCCGACGTTTATGCCGTTATCAAGCAATTGATCCATCGGCCCCAGGGCATGCTTTTCGTGACCGGGCCCACGGGCTCGGGGAAATCCTCCACCTTGTACGCTTCCTTGCGCGAGATATTGGAAAAGGACATCAACGTGTCCACCATCGAGGATCCCATC
>JBDSWM010000283.1:0-41167 GCA_039926685.1 Fibrobacteria bacterium
TCGGCGTCGCCTTGGTGGATTCGGCCCTCATCGACGCGGCCTGCCGGCAGGCGCGCGTTTCCTTCCACGGCGCTTTGAAGGCGAACCTGTTCGGCTACGGCGGCCGGCTCGCGGAGCTGCTGCCGGAGCATCCGCTGGAGCGGATCGCCGCGCGGCATACCGTGGGGCTGGCCGATCCCATATTGGATGCGGACATCGGCGAACCCGTGAACGACGGATTGCCGGAATCCCTGGAGCAGGTGGTGCGGCAGTACCGGACGCGTTTCTTCAAAATCAAGATCACGGGCGATGCCCAGGCATCGCGGGAGCGGCTGCGCAGCATCGCTTCCGTGCTGGACGCGCAGGCAGGCGACTATCGGGCCACCTTGGACGGGAACGAGCAGTTCCACGACATGGCCGATTTCGCGGCTTTCATCCGGGAGGCCCGACCCGATGCGGCTTTGCGCAACCTTTGGGACCGCACCCTTTTCATCGAACAACCGGTTGGCCGCGCCCATTCCCTGCTCGACGCCGTCGCGGAACCGCTCCAGGAGATTTCCCGCTTCAAGCCCATGATCATTGACGAATCCGACGGGGACGATGAAACGGTGGAACGGGCCTTGGCGCTCGGTTACCAGGGGATTTCGGCGAAGAATTGCAAAGGCGTGTTCCGCACCTTGCACAGTTATCTGGCCCTGAAGGATGCCGAAGAATCCGGAAAGCCGCCCCTCATCCTTTCAAGCGAAGACCTGACCAATGTGCCCGCCCTGCCCTTGCAACAGGATCTGTGCGTGGCCGCGGCCTTGGGCATCAGCCATAGCGAACGGAACGGCCACCATTATATCGTTGGCTTCGATTTCCTTTCTCCCCGGGAGCGGGAAGACGCTTTGCGGGAATTCCCCTCGCTCTACGTTGACCGCGCCGACCGGGAAGGGGCAAACCCCGTGGTCCGCATCGAAAACGGATTCATCAATGCCGCCGATATCAACCTCCGCGGTTTCGGCGGCGGGGCGGAACCGGATTGGGATGCCTTGGAACCGGTGCGGCTCCCGGAGATCCCGGCGGACATGATCGGGGACGGAAGCCCGGCAGGAAGGATCGCCTCATGATAAACAGGACGGAAACCATGGATACCCTGGATGCGGACGAAGGCGGCAAATCGGAGAAAGAGGTCCCCAAGGCCGCGCGGGTCAAACAGCGTACCTACGATTTCTCCATCTTGCGCAATCTCCGCAAGGCGCAGGGATTCACCATGGTGGACATCGCCCAATCCTCCGGAATCTCCACCGCGGTCATTTCGCGCATCGAGCGCAATCAGGCGGTACCGGAGCTGGACACGCTTTCGCGCCTGGGAAAGGCTTTCGGGATCTCGGCGACGGATCTGCTGGGCCTGTCGGAATTCCGCACCGCCCAGATCGCCCATTCGCAGCAGTACACATCGGGCGGCTTCCAATTCCAGCACGTCAATTTCATCAACATCCAATGCTTCCTGGGCTCGGCCATGGCCGGAGGCACCGTCAATCGTCCCGAAGTGCACCACAACGATCACGAAATCTGCTGGGTGCTGCAAGGCAGCATCGAAATGATCCTCAACGAAGAGCGCCATATACTGAAGGAAGGGGATGCCATGCAGTTCGACGCGGTGCTTCCCCATACCTATCGCGCCCTATCGGATTGCCGCATCCTTACCTTGCATATCCGCAAAGGCAAGCAAATCTGAGCCGCCGGATGCGCATCCCTTCCAACCTTCAACCCATGAAGCCCGACTGACCCATGCTGGAAATCCGCACCTCCCTTAAGCCCGCCGATCTCGCCCCCAAGCTGGAGCGCATGTGGGGCCTTTCCGCCGCCAAAATCAGGTCCATCGAAAAAGACTGGGACCCCGCAAAGGGTTCGCCCGTCTTCACGGTACGGGGACGTTACGCCTCGCAAGGCTGGACGGAATGGACCCAAGGCTTCGTATACGGATCCGCATTGCTGCAATACGATGCGGGCGAGGATGCGGGATTCCTCTCCCTCGGCAGGGAGCATACGTTCCGGGATATGGCCGGGCATGTGACGCATTTCGGCGTGCATGATCACGGGTTCAACAACGTAAGCACCTATGGCAACCTGTGGCGGTTGCTGGGGGAAGGGCGTTTGCGGCCCGAAGGCCGGGAACGGGAGTTTTACGAGCTGGCCCTGAAGGCCTCGGGCGCGGTGCAGGCCAAGCGCTGGACGAAGATCGCCGGCGGGCGCGGCTTCATCCATTCCTTCAACGGCCCCCATTCGCTTTTCGCCGATACCATCAGGTCGTTGCGCGCCCTTTCGCTGGCCCATAAGCTCGGCCATGCCATGCTGGACGAAGGGGACGACAGGATAAGCCTGCTCAAGCGCCTCGTCGAACATGCGGCGGTGACCGCCGAGTTCACGGTGTTCTACGGCCGGGGGCGTGACATCTATGATACCCCTGATCAACGCGGCCGCACCGCGCATGAAATCATTTTCAATACCCATGACGGCCGGTACCGCTGCCCCAATTCGCAGCAGGGTTACTCGCCTTTCACTACCTGGACCCGGGGCCTGGCCTGGGTGATGCTGGGTTTCTCCGAGCAGCTTGAGTTCGTGCAATCCCTTTCCGATTCCGAACTGGGCGCTGTCGGCGGCCGCGCGTCCATCGAGGCCATGATGATGAACGCGGCCAAGGCGGCTTGCGACTTTTATATCGCCCATACGCCCACCGATGGCATCCCCTATTGGGACACGGGAGCGCCCGGCCTGCATAAGCTCGGGGACTATCTGGCGCGACCGGCCGATCCCTTCAATGGGCATGAACCCGTGGACGCTTCGGCGGCGGCGATCGCGAGCCAAGGCCTGCTGCGCCTGGGCCGACTGCTCGTCGAGCGCGGCG
This sequence comes from Fibrobacteria bacterium, assembly GCA_039926685.1. Classification (GTDB taxonomy): domain Bacteria; phylum Fibrobacterota; class Fibrobacteria; order UBA11236; family UBA11236; genus Chersky-265. The sequence goes on from JBDSWM010000283.1 coordinate 2,870, forward strand.
AGACGGCCGAAGGCGGCAAATACTGGTCGGCCGGCCTGACGGTGGCGGATAGCATAATGTCGGAGCCTTACCTGAGCACCTATCCGGCGCATCAGGGGCTTTTGCTGCATTCGGTGTATCATCGCCCGAACGGCTGGGATTATGTTCCCCCCGGGGGCAATGTGCCGGACGGCAAAGTGCCGGACGGCAAAGTGCCGTATGGCGAATCGAGCCAATGGGGCGATTACCATTTGCGCGAAGTGGCTTTATACTTGCACCGCATCATCAAGGGCGGGCGGTATTACACGTTCTTCGGGGCGTGAGGAAAGGATCAAGTGGCCCAGAAAGTCGCAGCCATTACGGGCGGAGGACGCGGAATCGGCCTCGGCATTTCCCGGGCCCTGGCCAAGGAAGGATTTTCCCTGGCCTTATGCGGACGGAAGGATGAGAAAGACGTGGAGTCCCTCGCGTCCTTGCGCGATCTCGGGGCCGAGGTTCTTTATGCGAAGGCGGACGTCTCCCTGGCGGCCGATCGGGATGGCTTCCTGGAAGCCATCCGGAAGCGTTTCGGACGCTTGGACGTGCTCGTCAACAACGCCGGGATCGCGCCCCGGGTGCGCGCCGACATCCTGGAAGCGGGCGAGGAAAGCTTCGACGAGTTGATCCAGGTGAACCTGAAGGGCCCTTATTTCCTGACCCGGCAGGCCGCGCAATGGATGATAGCGCAACGGCGCGAAGACCCGTCCCTTTCCCATGCCATCGTCAACGTCTCCTCCATATCGGCCACCATGGCCTCGACGAACCGCGGCGACTATTGCCTGGCCAAGGCGGCCTTGGGTATGTCCAATCAGCTCTGGGCCGCGCGCCTGGCCGAGTTCGGCATCCCCGTATTCGAGGTGCGGCCCGGTATCATCAAAACCGACATGACCGCCGGCGTCACTTCCAAATACGATGCCTTGATCGCCAATGGACTCATTCCCCAAGGCCGCTGGGGCTTTCCGGACGACGTGGGCAAGGCCGTGGCCATGCTGGCCCGGGGCGATCTTCCCTATTCCACCGGCCAGGTTATCCTTGTGGACGGCGGGTTGACCCTTCCGCGGCTTTGAGTTTTTAATTTTTCACTTTTCATTTTTCATTCTCTCTTGGCCACTCTATTCAACCTCGGAGATCAGCTTTTGACCCCAATAATTGATCGCCTCCAGTCCATTCGACTCATGCCCGTGATCGTCATCGATAGGGCCGAGGATGCCTGGCCCTTGGCCCAGGCCCTGAAGGCGGGAGGGCTTCCCTGCGCGGAAGTCACCTTCCGCACGCCCGCCGCCGAAGCCGCCATCCGGGCGATCGCGAAGGACAAGGATATCTGCCTGGGAGCGGGCACCATACTCCAGCCCGATCAGGTCGACCGCGCGCTTGCCGCCGGCGCCGCCTATATCGTCACGCCGGGATTCCATGCCAAGGTCGTCAGGCGTTGCCGCGAACTGGGCGTTCCGGTCTTCCCGGGCGTAGCCACGCCCACGGAGATCCAGATGGCCCTGGACGAAGGCATAGAGGTGGTGAAATTCTTCCCGGCCGAGAGTTTGGGCGGCATCAAGACCCTGAAGGCCATCGGCGCGCCCTATTCCATGGTCCGTTTCATCCCCACCGGCGGCATCGATTTGGCCAAGCTGCCCGAATACCTGGCCTACCGGCCCGTACTCGCAGTGGGAGGATCGTTCATGGTGGCCCCGGAACTGTTGAAGACCGGCAATTGGAACGAAGTCACGCGCCTGTCGGCGCAAGCCGTGGCCCTTACGAACAGCGCACCCAAATCCGAAAGGGAGGGTCGATGAGCCTTTTGAACGTTAAACCCGGCGCCGGCTGCCGGTTCGATCAGGTATCGCTGGGCGAAGTCATGTTGCGCCTGGATCCGGGGGATATGCGCATCCGTACCGCCCGCAGCTTCCGGGCCTGGGAGGGTGGAGGCGAATACAATGTGGCCCGCGGCCTGCGCCGCTGTTTCGGCCAAAGGACGGCGGTGGTCACGGCTCTGGCCGACAACGAAATCGGCCGCTTGGTGGAGGATTTCATTCTCCAGGGCGGCGTCGATACCTCCGGTATCCGCTGGGTGCCTTACGACGGGCTCGGACGCGCCGTCCGCGTGGGCCTCAACTTCACGGAACGGGGTTTCGGCGTGCGCGGCGCGGTGGGCGTCTCGGACCGGGGGCATACGGCCGCCAGCCAGCTCAAGCAGGGCGATATCGATTGGGAAGATCTTTTCGGGCGCCAGGGAGCCCGCTGGTTCCATACCGGAGGCATCTTCGCGGGACTTTCCGGGACTACACCGGACGTGATCGAAGAAGCCATGATAGCAGCCAAGCGCCATGGCACCATCGTCTCTTTCGATCTCAATTACCGCCCCTCGCTCTGGAAGCATTTCGGCGGGCAGCAGCGCGCCCAGGAAGTGAACCGCAGGCTGGCGCGTTACGTGGACGTCATGATCGGCAACGAGGAGGATTTCACCGCTTCGCTGGGATTCAAGGTGTCCGGGGTCGATGAACGGCTCGCGGATCTGGATGCCGCGGATTTCAAGCTCATGATCAAGGACGTGGTGGCGGAATTCCCCAACTTCAAAGTCATCGCCACCACCCTGCGTTCGGTGAAATCGGCCTCCATCAACGATTGGGGCGCGGTGGCCTGGGGCGGCGGCCGCTTCCATGAAGCCGCGCTGCGCAAGGATCTCGGGATTTACGATCGCGTAGGCGGTGGCGATAGCTTCGCTTCCGGCCTCATCTACGGGTTGCTGGAGAAAGGCGACCTCGCGGCCGCGGTGGAATACGGAGCGGCCCATGGCGCCTTGGCCATGACCACGCCCGGGGACACCTCCATGGCGAGCCTGGCGGAGGTGGAGGCCTTGATCAAAGGCGGAAGCGCACGGGTACAAAGATAAGCATCGCGATTCTCCTGGGTAAATTGCGCGGACCCTATATTCTTTTGTCTTGCACGGAAGTATAGGGTTCCATTAGTCGCAATTCCGCTTAATTAGGCGGTTTCCCCGGGCGTCTCGGACTTATCCGACTTACATTGATTTCTATATGAAGCCGGCCGCAGCCGGGTCAGCGGAGGAGCCGGATATGAATTTACTGGAATTGGGAAAGAAGATGGCTTCGGCATCGGCCATCGCCGTCATCGCGGCGATGACGGCAGGCGCCCAAACCACGGATGGCGGCATTTACGTGCCCTTGCCCAACAATGTCTTGACACCGACCGAGGCGTCCAGCGGATACCAGTTGCTTTGGAACGGAAAGGACTGGACGGGCTGGAAATCCTTCAATACCTCCCAGCCCGGCAGCAATTTCGTCATCATCGGAATGGCCGGGCAGGAAAACGGCGCCAAGAAAAGCCTCAGCGCCGATTCCAACGTGATGGAAGTGGTGGCCGCCGGCGAAAGCATCTGGACCACGGACACCAGCTTCCAGGATTTCGACTACATGGTGGAATTCCAGACCACGGCCGATGAGCAGCAGAACGGGGGAATCCTCTACCGCTATAGCGAAAAGGCGAACCACAGTAACAATGGTTCCGCGCCGGAATACCAGGTGTGCAACAGCAAATGGACCTCGGAATGGAAGGTCCCCGTCGAAACCGCGGGCTCCTTATACGAGCTGATGCCGCTCCAGAACTCGCGCTTGAACGCGGACAAGTCGCCGAATTGGATGATGACGGCCGGGAAGTGGAACCAAGCCCGCGTGATCTGCTACAAGGGCCGCATCGCCCATTACGGCAATGGGCTGAAGCTCATCGAGGATAATATGACATCCGCAGACTTCAAAAAGCGGTTCGATGCAAGCAAATACAATGTATACCCATACTTCGCGACCATCCATCCTGGCAGCTTCTTCCTTCAGGACCACGGCCAGGCCAATGTGAAGTATCGTAACATCCGGGTAAAGAAGCTGACGCAAAGCCCGTGGGGACCGGCTTCCACCTACGTGAAGACGAGAACCGCCAGCGATACCACTCTCATCGATACCTTGACCTTCGCGGACCCGCTTTTTCCCACCGTCACAGGGTTGCGTTCCATCCCGGATTTCGGCATCGCCCCCAAGGTCCGCTTCCAATCCGGCCGCGGCGGAATCAGCGTGCTCATGGCCAACACCGAAGGTTATGACCTGAAGTTGGTCGATTTGCGCGGTGCGGCCCTGCCTTTGCATGCGCAACGTTCCGCCGATCGACTGTTCGTGCCCGCGGGCTCGATTCCCGGAGCCGGAGTCTTAAGCGTTTGGAAGAACGGCAACCGCGTCAAGGACCTGGTCCTGGGAAACCATTGAGGAGCCATGGCAAAGTGTCCGGAAGGAATGGGAATGGCTAATCGGCAGGGAATGTTCAAATGGGCCGCGGTCTGGGCGGCATTCGGCTGCTTGGCTTCGGCCGCCGGCGCCGATGAGGCGAAAGACAGCATCGAGGTATCCAGGCCTTCCTTCAAGGTTTCCCAGGAGGTCAGCCGCGTCGTCAAGGGGGGCGATCATATCAAGAACGGAGGCCTGGACGATGCGTGGATGGAACCTACGGTGGGGTCCATCTCCTTCCAGGCGAAAAGGAACCGGCGCCTCGGCTTGGACGTAACCGTGGCCGCGACCTATTTCGCCGCGCCTTACCATTACGATCAGCCCCAGAACTATACCCGTAACATTTCGGTTACTGCCCCAAAGCTGGATGCCAGCTACTTGTTCGGCGACGTGGACCATCCCGCGTTCCGCATCGACGCCGGGATTTTCAACTACAAATACAATGAAAACGCCCGGGATCTCGGGGAATATATGTTCCGGACTTGGGCGTATCCCGGGATCGTCGCCACCGGCGGGACCTACGGATATCTCGGGAACAACAGCGCCACCCTGACCGGCCTGAAGTTGCAGCAACCCCTCGGCATATTCTCCCACGAACTGATGGCCACCATTGAGACCGATCTAACCCCGGTATACGATCTGAACCTGACCTACATCGCGAAGCTGAGCCTCGTTGACGGAGCGTTGAAGCTGGGAGGCGGCATAGAGGTGGCCCGCCTCCTGCGCGCCGACGGGGACAAGGAAACGGAAATGAAGTATTTCCAGCATAACGGCAAATGGTACGGGGAGGCCTCCGGCTATTACAAATCCTGGGAGAATGGGATCAATGAAAAAATGGCCGAGCCCGGAGCCGATGCGGCCAAGCTCAATGCGGAACTGGCCCGGGCCACCGACGCCCTGGCCGTGCTGGATAGCCTGGCCACGGGGCAAATCAATCCCGAGGTCAAGAAAATGACCAATCGCGCCATCAAGCCCATGGCTTGGTTCGCTTTCGATCCCAAGATCCTGTTCGGCGGTTCCGAGTTGCTGGGCCCCAAGGATCTGATCCTGTACGGTGAAGCCATCCTCCTTGGAGCCCAGAACTACCCCGTCTTCTATGACAAGCTGACGAAGCGCATCCCGGCCATGGTGGGTTTCAATCTCCCTACTTTCCGTTTGCTGGACGTGCTCTCCCTGGAGGTCGAACATTACGGCTCCCAACTTCCCCCGGCCTTCAAGGCCAACCAGCCGAATGCCACCCCCATACCGGTCACACCGGATTCCTATTACCCAGGGGATTGGGACAAGGACAATATCAAATGGTCCGTTTACGCCGAGCGTACTTTGGTGCCGGGCGTAACCTTGAGCGCCCAGGCAGCCAGTGATCATGGGCGGTCATGGGATTGGAACTATTACGGCCGCACCCCCTGGGAGATCTACACCTCCCCGTCCAAATGGTATTGGGGCCTCAAGCTGGGCGTGGCCATCTAGGCCGGAAACGGCTGCCTGGCCGGTTTCAGCAAGGTTTTTTTCAGCCCAGAGCGTGGGTTCCGGTCAGTTTGGTTCCGGAAAAGCTTGCATTAATGCCGGCTGGGTAATTCATTCAAGTAATGCCTTCCGCCCATGCTGAAATGAGCCTTACCATGTCGAGCCACTCCGTCCAGTTCTATGAAACGGACGATTTCCTTTTAACCCAGCTTTCCCGCTATATCTCTTCCGGATTGACGTCTGGCGAGACCTGCCTTGTCATCGCCACATCCGAACACCGGGTCGCCCTGGTGGAGGCGCTTGCGAGGACGGGAATGGATGCGGAAGCGCATATCGCGCAATCCCGGTTGATCCTGAAGGATGCCGCCGATACCCTGGCGACCTTCATGATCGGGGCTGTCCCGGATGAAGCGCTTTTCCGGAAAGCGCTGGAATCGATTCTCGCTGAGGCCTCGGCCTCAGCTCCGGACAAGCCCTTGCGGGCCTTCGGCGAGATGGTGGCTTTGCTTTGGGCGAAGGGGAAGGCGGACGCGGCCGTGGAGCTCGAGGGGCTTTGGGAAAACATCCTCGCCGAGAAATCCATCCGGCTGCTTTGCGCTTATCCCTTGCACGGATTCCGGGATCCGGCCAAATTGGGGCAATTCCTTAAGGTCTGCGATCACCATGCCCATATCCTGCCTTCGGAAGGGCACTCCTCCCCGGAACTTTCCGAAGGGGAAAAGCTGCGCGCCATCGCTTTACTGCAACGGAATGCCGTCATGCTGCAGTCTCAAACCCTGGAGGCGGAGGCCGGCTTGACGGAATCCCGCCAGTTGCATGCGGCCCTCGAGGTGCTTAACAAGACCGGGGCCAGCCTGGTGGCGGAGCATGATCTGGAAAAGATCCTGCAGCTGGTGACGGATGGAGGCCGGGAAATCACGCGCGCCGCTTTCGGCGCCTTCTTTTACAATTCGATTAATGCCAGCGGCGAGATCTTGTCGCTTTACACCTGGTCAGGCGCCGAATGGGAGGCATTCGGCGGATTCCCTTCGCCGCGCAAGACCGGGATTTTCGGCCCTACCTTCGAGGGGCGTGGCCCTGTCCGCTACGACGATATTACCCAGGCCCCGGAATTCGGGGAAATGGGTCCTTATCATGGCGTGCCGAAAGGGCATCTTCCGGTCCGCAGCTATCTGGCCGTATCCGTCATTTCGCGCGACGGTACGGTGCTGGGCGGCCTTTTCTACGGGCATCCGCAGCCGGGCGTTTTCACGGAAAGGTCGGAACGACTCCTCACCAATCTGGCTTCCCAAGCGGCCGTCGCAATCGACAATGCGAAACTCCAGACCGCCCTGCAAGCGGAGCTGAAGCAAAGACGCCTGCACGAGCAGGAATCCCAGCAATATTCGGCCATCGTCCGCACCTCCAGCGACGCCATCATCAGCAAGGATCTCAACTCGATAGTCACGAGCTGGAACAAAGGCGCGGAGGCCATTTTCGGCTATTCCACCGAGGAGATGATCGGGAAATCGATTACCCTGCTTATCCCCGCCAATCTCCAGGATGAAGAGGGAATCATACTCGCCCGCATCCGGAACGGCGAGACCATAAAGCATTATGAGACCGTCCGGCAGAGGAAGGACGGAAAGCTGATCCAGATCTCCCTCACCATATCCCCCATCAAGGATTCGGCCGGGAACATCGTGGGAGCCTCGAAAATCGCCCGGGACATCACGGACATCAAGAGCACCGAGGAGCAGCTCAGGCAGAGCCAGAAGATGGAGGCCATCGGCCGCTTGGCCGGGGGCATCGCCCACGACTTCAACAACCTCCTCACCTCCATAAACGGATTCACCGATATGGCCCTGGCCGAGGTAGGGAAGGAAAGCGAGGTCGCCGATTACCTGTCCGAGGTCAAGAAGTCCGGGGAGCGGGCCGCGGCGCTTACCCAACAGCTGCTCGCCTACAGCCGCAAGCAGATATTGTCCCCGAAGATCACCAACCTGAACGAAGTCGTCACGGATATGGACAGGATGTTGAGGCGGGTCATTGGGGAGGACGTCACCATCCGCACCACCCTCCATCCGAATCTGGGGACCGTCCGGGTGGATCCCACCCAGGTCCAGCAAATCATCGTGAACCTGGCCATCAATGCCCGGGACGCCATGCCCGGGGGAGGGACCCTCGCCCTGGAAACCGCCAACGTTTTCACGGACGCCAATTCCATGTCGCACCATTTCGACGCCCCGCCGGGCCCCTTCGTGAGGCTGAGCGTGCGGGACACGGGAACGGGCATGAGTCCGGAGGTGAAGGCCCGCATATTCGAACCCTTCTTCACCACCAAGCCTATAGGCCAGGGAACCGGCCTTGGGCTTTCGAGCGTGTACGGCATCGTCAAGCAAAGCGGAGGCGGCATCACCTTCGAGAGCGAACCCGGGATAGGGACGACCTTCAACGTCTTTTTCCCCCTGGTGGATTCCAAGGAACGGACGGCGGATACCGGTTTGGCCCCGGCCATTCCCCCTCTTCCCTCCAAAGGGACCGTTCTACTGGCCGAGGACGAGGGCGCCGTGAGGAAATTCCTGGCCTCCACCTTGAGGCGGAGTGGGTACAAGGTCCTGGAGGCCCCGGATGGCGCCATCGCCCTGGAGACCGGGCGCCATGCGGAAAAACTGGACTTGCTGCTGACGGATGTCGTGATGCCGGGGTTGAACGGCGGCAAGCTGGCCGAAGAGTTGAAATCCATCCATCCCGGCATCAAGATCCTCTTCGTTTCCGGTTATACCAAGGACATTATCTCTACCGGAGTGATGGAAGGGGACAAGGATGCCGCATTTATCCAAAAGCCCTTCAGCAAGGAGGACATCCTCGGGAAAATCGCCCAGTTGATGAATACCTCGCGATAATGGATTCGCAACGAATTACTGACGCGGATGGCAACATGGTCCGGTACCGGTGTTTGCCAAAGGAGTGCAGCAAGCTTCCTACTGTTCCCGCATCGCTTTGGTGCCTTGCACCGTGATGCTGAGCACCCGGACTCCGGATTGGGATAGGGTTTTCCTTTGATCTTCCGCTAGATAAGCCGCCAGCAGGTCTTCCGGAATCCCGATGGTTTTTTCCGTCATGACCTTTATGTCCTGGAAGCCGATATCGCCCAGGGCCCTCAAGTACGCATCTTTCGGCATCGCTCCGGATACGCAGCCGACATACAGTTCGGCCGCCTTGCGCAATTCCTCGGGGAAGTCGCCATCCAAAACCACGTCCGATACGCCGAATTTTCCTCCCGGTTTGAGGATCCGATGCATTTCCCGAAAGGCCTGCTCCTTGTCGGGAACGAGATTAAGCACGCAATTGCTGATGATCCGGTCCACCGAGCCGCCGCTCACGGGCAAGTCTTCGAGTTCGCCGAGGCGGAATTCCACGTTCGGATATCCGGCCTTAGCCGCGTTCTCCCTGGCCTTTTTGATCATGTCCGGCGTCATGTCCACGCCGATCACCTTCCCGGTTTCACCGACCATCCGCCGCGCTATGAAGGCGTCATTGCCCGCCCCGGAACCCAAGTCCACCACGGTATGTCCCGCTTGCAGATCGGCGGCGTCGAGGGGAATGCCGCAGCCCAGCCCCAAGTCAGCGTCCTTGACATAACCTTCCAGCCGGCTATAATCCTCGTTGATATGGACGAATGGGGTTTCGCCGGTGGCGGGACCGCAACACGAAGTCGGGCCGCAGCAGCTTCCTCCCTCGCGGGCCAACTGACCATATTTCTCGCGCACCAACTCTTTCAGGTTTTCAGGGGTTTCCATGGATATTTCCTTTCATTCGCACTTTTTATTGAGGGCCATTAATCTAATATCGTAGTTATACGATTAAAAGTCAAGCGGTCTAAATCGAAATGATGAAAGAGGGAGGGTGGTTGCGTTTTTATTTGCGACCAGTCCCCCCCTTGGATTTTATGGGACTAAACGGCTTTAAGCAGTTCGCCGATTTTGGACTTGATCAGGTCGCGGACCTGCCGAAACTCTTCGGGCGGCATGTGCTTGGGATCCGGGATTTGCCAGTCCACGCGCTGCTTGGCGCGCACGAAGGGGCAGGCATCGCCGCAACCCATGGTCACCACGGCATCGTATTCGATGTCGGGAATATCGTCCAGGGATTTGGAATCGTGCTTGGACAAGTCATATCCCAACTCTTGCATGGAGGCGATGGCTTTCGGGTTCACGATTCCCGAGGGTTTGGATCCGGCGCTGTAGGCTTCCACGCCATCGCCTCCCAGTATCCTGGCGAAAGCCTGGGACATCTGGCTCCGGTTGGAGTTCTCGATGCAGACGAAGAGCAGCTTCTTTTTGGAGTCGTTCATGGGAAACTATCCTTATGCTTGAAATGGAAAGGGTTATCCAGCCACGCTGTCATGCGGTACGACGATATCCGCGGCGGTTACCGGCAAGGAAGGTACCAGCCACTTGAACAGGGCCGTGGCCGCTATCGCACCCAAAAGTTGGGCCAATATGAATCCGGGAACGTCCGCGAACCGGATGCCGGCGAACGTATCGCTGGCCGAGCGCGCCAAGGTGACGGCGGGATTGGCGAAGGAGGTGGAGGCGGTGAACCAATAGGCGGCGGTGATATAGGCGCCGACGGCGAAGGGAACCGCCGATGATCTGCGGCGCGAGCATCCCCAGATCACGGATAGCAATCCGAAGGTCGCCACGAATTCACTGAACCATTGGCTCATGCCATGCCGGGCATGCTGCGATGCGAAGTAGACCGGAAGGTCGAACATGATATTCGCGGCGGCCACGCCCAGGAATGCCCCCGATACCTGGGCGAGAATGTATCCCGGTACCTTGGGCCAGGGGAGGCCGCCGACCCAGGCATCGCATAAGGAAACCACGGGATTGAAATGCGCTCCGGAGATGGGGCCGAAGGTCAGAATCAAGGCTACCAGCCCGGCACCCGTCGCTATCGAATTCGCCATTAAGGCGATGGCCGTATTGCCAAGCGATAATCTTTCCCCCATGATACCGGAACCGATGACCGTGGCCAGGAGCAGGGCGGTGCCCAACCCTTCGGCCACCAGTTCCTTCCAAAGGCTTTTCATTCCAGTGCCAATCCTCGGGGTGCTGGCGAGCGCGCGCATTTCAATTATTTAGCCTTTGGACGAAATGGGAGGGGGTCACTTCTTGCATAGATCCTCCTTGCAAACGGTTTTCAGTTTCAAACGGTCCTCTTTGATCTGCTCATCATCGCTGAGCCAGAATTGGAGCAGCGGTAGCAGGGATGCTACCTCCGTGGACCCCGGGTTTTGAATCAGATGGTAATGCACCCAGCGGCCTTCCTTTTCGGAACGCAGGAATCCCGCTTCTACCAGAACGGAAAGGTGATTGGATACCGTAGGGGTGGAAAACCCCAGGATTTCGGTGATTTCGCATACGCAAAGGGATTTGACCTGGAGCAGCTTCAGGATGCGGAGCCGGTTCTTGTCGGACAAGGCCTTGAAGTTCTGCACCAGGGATTCCATAAGCGGATATTTAGATCAATGGCTAAATGGTGGAAAGGGTTAAGCGGTCCGGCTGCAAAAACCCAATCAGCACGGGTCCCTCGCCGGATCTGGGCCTCTGAATTCCCATGAAAACGTTTTATATGGGTACAAAAGACGATTATTTGGGCAAAAGCAGGGGTAAATGATGTGCTTAAACGCTTATCTTAGGCCCATGATCAAGGATGCCTTTTTCCTAACTACCTCCCAGGCTGCGGGCCTGTTGGAGGTGCATGAGTCCACCATGAAGCGCTGGGCGAATGAGGGTCGCTTCCAACCCGATAGGACGGCCGGCGGGCATCGGAGGATTACCCTGCCGGCCTTGATGGCCTTCGCGCGGGCGGACCGGGAAGATGCCGCTTTGCTCAAGTTCGCGCCTTTCGAGGAGGAGATGGCGAGGGCCGCTTTGGAATGCCGGGAGCGGAACCACTTCAAACCTCTGGCCGATCTGATCATCAAACTATGCGATACGCGTCCGCCCGGCCAGCTGGTCGCGGCCATGCGGTACCTTGAGCGGGCTTGCGGCGTGCCGCGCGCGCGCACCTTCGACCTCGGGGTGGCCGAGGCTTTGCGCCGCATCGGGCGGGAATGGGCGGCGGGGGAGCGGTCCATCGCCCAGGAGCATCGCTTCACCCAGAAGGTGTTGGATGCGGCCCATAGCCTGCGCGCCCAGTCGGAAGAGGACACCGAAAGCCGCGCCCCCCTGGCATTGGTCGGCTGCGCGGAAACGTGCTATCACGAGGTCGGCGCCATGTTCGTGCGTCTGGCCTTGGAGGAGGCGGGATGGCGAGTATGCTACCTGGGCGCCAACGTGCCGTTCGGCGAGTTCGGCCTCATCCAGGCCGAACTCGGGGCCAAGCTGCTGGCCATATCCTTCGTGCCGCCTTGCGGCAATCCGGACGCCCGCCGCTGCGCGGCGGTGCTGGCCGGGATGTATCGGCCGGATCGGCCCTATCACCTGGCCCTGGGCGGCGGCGGGGTGGATGAGTCCTGTGTGGCGGGCAGACGCGGGCCTTTTTCCGGGGTCAAAGCCGGGATCGACGTGGAAGCGTTCCAGGCTTGGGCGCGGACCCTCGCCCGGCGGGGCAAGGCAAGCGAGGAGATGGTATGAAGGTGCCCGGGTGGATCGCGTCTCGCCTCCGGGAGGCGCCGGTGGGCGACCCCATCGCTTATCTGGCCGGCCATAGCCGGTCCTTCCGTTTCGCGGCGCGTTTCCTGCCCGGGAACGAGGCGCGGCGCGTGGCCGAGATCTACGCCTTCTGCCGTTTCACGGATGATCTGGTGGACTCGTCGGACGGGGTGGGGGCGGATGAACTGGCGGCCCGCCTCCAGGAATGGGAGTACCTGGCCCGCTTGGCCCATGCCGGGGTAACCACGGGGATACCCATGTTGGACGGTCCGCTGGGCCGGACCGGGCGCATGGAGGTGGGTTTCGGATACGCCCAGGCCCTGATCGACGGCATGCGCATGGATCTGCATCCCCGCCGCTACGCCAACCTGGAAGAGCTGGGCCTGTACGCGTACCGCGTAGCCGGATCGCTCGGGCAATGGCTGACCGAACTGGCCGGGGTTCGTGAAAGCTGGGCGCTGGCGCGGGCCGCTGACCTGGGCCATGCCATGCAGCTCACCAATATCCTCCGCGATGTGGGGGAGGATTGGAAGCGGGGGCGTCTTTATCTTCCCCTGGACGTCATGGCCAGGCATGGCTTCGCTCCCGATGCCCTGGAAGCGGCCGCGAGCTGGGGGGGCGAGCCTCCCCTGGCTTGGCGGTCGCTCATGGAAGAATTGATGGGGGATGCCGAGCGGCATTACCGCAGCGCCTTGCAAGGCATCCCATCCCTGCCCGGATATTTCCAGAGGCCCGTGCTTGTGGCGGCCCTGGCATATCGCGAGATCCATGTCGCCTTGCGGCAGAACGGTTACGACAATATCGGCCGCCGCGCTTTCGCCTCAGCCGCTTCCAGGCTGGTGATCGGCTGCCGCGCCTTATGGCTCCTGCCCTGCCTGCGGGATCTTTTCCCGCCCAACGCGGCGGCAACCCGGGAGGTCGCATTTGGCCATTGAAGCGTTGGTCCGGGCCTTGACGCTGGCGTCCCTGGCCGCGGGCGCGGCCTCGGGTAACCTGCCTGATACGGCGCGCGAGCTGGCGCCGCAGGAACGAGTGGACGACTACGCCAAGGGCCTGGTCGAATTGGCCCGGGCGGAGCGCGCCTGGTCGGCCCATCCGGACAGTCTGCCGCTGCGTCTGGACCGACTCCGCATCCTATATGTGCTGGGAATCAAGGAGGAGGCCCATCTCGACGTCGCCGATGCGGATTGGAAGGTTCTTTTCCAGGCGGAAAGGCCTCAGGACCAGGCGCTCTTGATGGCGTATGCGGGGGCTTTGCGCGTGGCCCGCGCCAAGCATGGCTACAATTTCCGGCGCAAATGGGACCGATTGAAGGCGGGCCTGCCATTGCTGGATTCGGCGGTGTCTCTCGCTCCGGAGCACCCTGAGGTGCGCTACCTGCGCCTGGTGAGTAATTATTATCTGCCTTTCTTCATGGGCCGGCGGGCGCGGGTGAAAGCGGATTTCGCGGTTCTGGCCCGCCTCTTGCCCGCGACGCGGGCCTATCCCGGACGATGGCTCAAGAACGTGGGCCGGTTCGTGTTGGACAAGGGGGACCTCGGCCCGGAAGAGGTGGCGGCGCTGTCGTCCCATCTGCGCGGTCTGGAAGGCGAGGGCGGATGAAGGCGCGCGCCCAGCTTCCCCGGTTCAGCCCCTTCGCGGCCCGCTGTTTCGAAACCGTTTTCCTTCCCCTGCGGAACATGCGTCTGGGGGAAATCCGCCTGTTGAACCAACCGGCCCCGGAAACGATACCGCCGGGACGGCCCGTGCTCCTGGTGGGCAACCATGTCAGCAATTGGGATGGCTTCCTTTTCCGCGAAGCGCAGCGGCGCCTGCGGCCCGACTGGCCTATCTTTAGCGTTATGCTGGAAAAGGAATTGGCCGCGCGGCCCCTGTTCCGCCGTCTGGGCGGCATCGGCATCGACCCCGCGTCGCCCGCTTCCATCGCGAAAGCCTTGCGGTCGGTGCGGGCCTTGCGCGCCGCGAACCCTGAGTTCTTCCTGTCCTATTTTCCCCAGGGCGATATCTATCCCAGCTTCAAACGCCCCTTGGGGTTCCTGGGAGGCGTCGATTTTTTCGTGCGGGCGCTGGCCCCGCTCACCGTCATCCCCGTGGGCATGCACATGGAGCCCATGCAAAAGCTGGCGCCCACGTTCTTCGTCTGCATGGGAAGGCCCATGCGCATCGATAGGCCCTCCCAGGTCCATCGCGTGCTGGAAAGCCTGGTTGAAATGGAATTGGATGGCTTGCATGCCCGGCTCTCCGCCGGGATGGCCCAGGACGGAGAGGCTCCGGGCGGAGAAGCTCCGGGCGGAACAGCGGCGGGAAAGGCGCCCGCAGCGGTCGCGAGCGGCAGCGTCCCGGCATGAGCGCCTCCACGATCATCTTGGAAATCCTCTGGGGCTTGGCGCTCGCTGCAACCGCCTTGATGTTGATGGTGACCGTATTGAATGCCCTGACCGCACCGCTCTTGGAGCAGGCTCCCCCGGCGAGGCCCGCGCGCGTCAGCCTGCTCATTCCCGCCCGTGATGAAGAGGCCAACCTGGCCCTGCTCCTGCCGATGCTGTCCCGCTTACAAGGATCAGATCTCGAGATCCTCATCCTGGACGATGGGTCCAGCGATGGCACCGCTGATTTGGTGAGGCAGCAAGGCGCGCCAATCCGTTTGCTCCCGGGACGTCCCCTGCCGCCGGGTTGGCTGGGCAAGAATTGGGCTTGCAGCCAACTCGCCGAGGCAGCGAGCGGGGAGATCCTGATTTTCTGCGATGCCGATGCGCAGCCGGGACCGGGCGCCGTGGCGGCCACCGTGGGCTTGATGCAAGACCGGGGGTGGGATGCGCTGACGGTTTTGCCGCGGCAGATATTGGGGACCTGGTCCGAGAAAGCCATCCTACCCGTCCTCCTTTTCCTGCCCTTGCTGGGTTTGTGCCCCATCGCCTGGATCCCCAAGCTGCGCATGCCCGCATTGTCCGTGGGCTGCGGTCAGTGGTTCGCCTTCCGAGCGGAGACCTATCGCGCCTTGGGCGGCCATGCCTGCGTGCGCACCGTCATCGTCGAGGACATGGCCTTGGGCCGGCGCGTAAAGGATGCGGGGAAAATCCTGGGCGTGGCCATCTCCACCCGGCACATTTCCGTGCGCATGTACTCGGATTTCCACGGTGTCTGGAATGGCTTCACCAAAAACGCGGCCTACATGACGGGGACGGGATGGCTGCAGCCGCCATTGGTATTCGGCGTTTTCGCCCTGGTGAACGTTCTGCCTTGGACCATGGTGGCCGCGGGGCAAACGGCATGGATCCTGCCTCTGGCCTTTTGGACCGCATCCCGGATCCTGGCCGCGGTGGTATTCCGGGAGCCCATTTCATCTCCATTGTGGTCTCCAGTGGGGGCGTTGCTTATCCCCGCCCTCTTCGTCAGATCATGGGTTGGGTACCGTAGGCGTTACGTCACATGGAAGGGACGATCCCTGGAGGCGGCCTTCCACACAGGCAAGGAAACGGCATGACGGGGGAAGGCGGAGAACGACCGCGGGCGGTAGTCATCGGGGGAGGGTTCGGGGGCCTGGCGGCGGCCATGCGACTGCAAGGCCGCGGATGCGCCGTGACCTTGCTCGAGAAGCAGGCCGCAGTGGGCGGGCGCGCCGGGCGCCTGGAAGCGCGCGGTTATACCTTCGATACCGGTCCCAGCCTGATCACGGCCCCTGCAATCCTGGAAGCGGCCTTCGCGAGCGTAGGCAGCCGGCTGGGCGATTTCGTGGACTTGCAGCCGCTGGATCCGTATTACCGGGTTTATTTCCACGAGGGCAGCCATATCGATTACGGCGGCGATCCCGAATCCATGAAGCGCCAGATGCGCGCCTTCTCACCGGCGGATGCGGACCGTTATGATGGATTCATGGAAGCCATACGGCCCATTTACGAGGAGGTGCTGGAGCGCGGCCTGGGCGCGCAGCCCTTCCACGACTGGCGCGTGATGGCGCGCTTCGTGCCCACGGTCCTGAAGCTCAAGGCCTGGATGCCGGTGACCACCTTCGTCAACCGGTACTTCCGGGATTTCCGCCATCGCTTCCTGTTCAGCTTCCATCCGCTTTACATAGGCGGCGATCCTTTCCGGTCCCCGGCGGTCTATCTCATGATCCCGTACCTGGAGCGCAAGCAAGGCGTTTGGTATACGCGGGGCGGCATGTACAGCGTGGTGGAGGCCATGGAGAAAGCCTTCCGCCTGGCCGGAGGCGAGGTCTTGACAGGCATGCCGGCGACCCAGATCCGCGTGGAAGCCGGGAAGGCCGTGGGCGTGGAGGCCGGAGACATTTATTTCCCGGCGGACATTGTGGTAAGCAACGCCGACCTGGCCCATACCTACCGGAATCTCCTGGCGCCCGCCCACCGGGGACTTTGGACCGACGCCAAGGTGGCGAGGTTGAAGCACACCATGGGTTGTTTCCTGATCTATATCGGGGTGCGGAAAACCTACCCGAACCTCAAGCATCATACCCTCATCCTTTCGGAGCGCTACCGCGAACTCCTCAACGACATTTTCCGCCGCAAGATCCTGCCCGGGGATTTCAGCCTCTATCTGCATGCCCCCTGCCGCAGCGACGCCTCCATGGCCCCGCCCGGTTGCGATAGCCTGATGATCCTCGCTCCGGTGGCCAATCTCGAATCGGGTCTGGATTGGGACGCGCTCAAGCGGCCATTCGCCGATCGGATCCTCGCCTTCCTGGAGGCCTGGGGCATGCCGGGGCTGCGGGCCCACATCGATTTCATGCGCATCCGGACCCCGGAGGATTTCCGCTCCGAATTCAACGCCGTCCACGGGAACGCATTCGGCCTACAGCCCAACCTGCTCCAGACGGGTTGGTTCCGACCGCATAACCGCAGCGAGGACGTGGAGCGCCTCTATTTCACCGGCGCTGGTACGCATCCGGGAGCTGGGGTACCTGGGGTGTTACTCTCGGCCCAGGCCGCGGAAGCGTGCATCCTGGAGGATTTCCCCGGCTTGCGGGAGCGCGTTGCCGCGCGCGCACGGACATGAAGACGACCTGGGTTTACCTGGCCCTAATGGCAGGAACCCTTTCCTTCCCGCTGCTTTTCTCATTTTCCCGACGCTTCGGGTTCGGCCCCCGTTGGAAGGCGGCCTGGGCGGCCGTGGCGATGTCCGCCCTGCCTTTCCTGGCTTGGGATGTCCTGTTCACCCGCTGGGGAGTATGGGGTTTCAACCCCGCCTATATCCTGGGATTCTCCCTCTTCGGGCTCCCATTGGAAGAAGTGCTGTTCTTCTTCTGCATCCCTTTCGCGAACCTCTTCATCTATCAGGCGCTGGCCCGCAGTCCGTTGCTGCTGCGGCCTCCGGCCGCGGTACGATGGGCATGGGGAATCGCGGCCGCTTTGCTTTTGGGGGCGGGTATTTTCCAGATCCAACATGCTTATACCTGTACGGTATGCCTGCTGGCGTGCGCCGCCTCGGCATGCCTATGCTGGCGCAATCCTCCCTGGTCGGCGCTGCTCCTGGCCGCCACCGCGATGCAATACTTCCCTTTCCTCCTCGTGAATGGACTTCTCACGGGCCTGCCGGTGGTGATGTATCGCGCTTCAGCCCTCAATGGCTTCCGCATCGGAACCATCCCCGCGGAGGATTTCGCCTATTCCTTCATCCTGCTGGCCTTGAACGTGGCCATTTATGAGAAGCTCACGCGCGACGGGAATCTCACGCGCGCGAAACCCGTGCGCAGCCCGGATGCGGCATGATGTTCATGCTGGCATGGATCGCGGGCCTGGTCGGAATGGAAGGGGTGGCCTGGGCTTGCCATCGCTGGATCATGCATGGTCCGCTCTGGTCGCTGCACGCTTCGCACCACCGGCCGTATCGGGGCCGTTTCCAGGCCAATGATTGGTTCGGAGTCTTCTTCGCCATCCCCTCCATTGCCTTCATCGCCGCAGGGCTGGCGGGGAAAGCGGCGCTGTTGGGTCTGGGCCTGGGCATGACGGCTTATGGCCTGCTCTATGTCCTTTTCCACGATGCCCTGGTCCATGGCCGGTTCGGACGGCTGCCGATGCCGCGCAATGCCTACCTGGCGCGTCTGGTGCGGGCCCATCGCCTCCACCATGCCTGCCTCGAGCGGGACGGCGCCCGTTATTTCGGATTCCTCTGGGCGCGCGGAATACGGAGTTGAAACGGGCCAGGCTTCGTGCGCGCCCTTTCGCCAAAGGGGCTTTCACTTCCTGGGGCGGATGATTATTTTGGGAAAGCGGATAAGCCCACCCGCGGAGGTCCCATGAAAATCAAAATCCTATTCTTCACCGCCGTCCTCTTCCTGCAATTCCTGCTTATGGCTTGCGCCAAGAAGCCCAAGATCGAGGCGCGCCAGGAGCCGACTCCTCCGCCCATGCAGACGGCGCAACCCGAAGCGAAACCGACGATAGCGGACACGGGCGCCCGCATCCAGGATCTGCTCAACGAAGCTTTCAAGCCCGTTTACTTTCCCTATGATAGGGCCGAACTCCCGGCGGAAGCCAAGGATTTGCTGGCGCGCGCGGGGGATTTGCTGAAGAAAGCGCCTACCGTCAAGGTTTTGGTCGAGGGCAATGCCGATGAGCGCGGCACGGAAGCCTACAATCTGGCGCTGGGGGAGAAGCGGGCCGCCGTGGTTAAATCCTATCTGGTCCAATACGGCATCGACGCTTCGCGGTTGAACGTGATCAGTTATGGGGAGGAAAAGCCGTCCCAACCCGGTCATGAAGAAAGCGATTGGGCCAAGAATCGCCGCGACGAGTTCAAGGTCAGTTTCGGGCCCGAGGAATAGGCTTTCCCTTAACCCCTCAAGCCCTCGCCGTCCGCAGGCATTGCGCCGTTACGCCTGCCAATACGGCCAAGGCCGCAATCCATCCATAGAGCGGGAACATGTACATTATCCCCGCTATCCCCAAGTAGCAGAAACTCAGGGCCGTCCTCGCCTCCCGCGTGCGTCCGGAAGCGTAAGCGTCCACGATCACCAGACCCGCGAAGGCCGCCAGGGTGATCCATGTTTGCCATAGGGATTGGGAGCGCAAAGCCGCCCCCGCGCCCAACAGCCGGCAGGCGGCCAGGAAAAAGTACAGTCCGAACCCGGCCGCGATAACCATCGCCATGGCCAGATCGCAACGGAACCCGAAACGGCGGGGCGGGAACAGAAAGGCATTTTCCCGGTAGAACCGATCGCACTCCGTAAAAACCGTTTGGGCCAGGGTCAAGGTGACCATGCATCCGATGGAAGCGAAGAAACCCGCCATGAAAATGCTGCCGGCGCCCAGGAAGGCGATGCCGCAGATCACGATGGCCAGCAGATACAGAGCCAGGGAAACAGGATCCAGCCGCAGCAGGAACAGGAGTTTCCTGCGCGCCAGCCATGCGTAGGGGGCCGGCAGGGCCGCGGTGAGCGCGTGCGCCAGGGCTTGGGATTGACGCACCAGGGATCCGGCCAGGCGCCCCTTCGGGGGTTTGGATAGGGAGCCTCGCCCGATCCCGGAAAACCTTTCCCGCGATGGGGACAGCCATTCCTTTTCGGCCACGAGCCAGAAAAGCCCGGTGCCCGCCCACGTTTCCAGGCACAGGAGGGCCGGCATCGCGATAATGCCCAAGGGATGGCGCCAGGGAATGATCATGACAATCGTGCCCGCGATTACGGCGAAAACAGAAAGGGTACGGGCGGAGGCGAGCAGTGCGGCCTGCACGGATTTCTTCCTGCGGCCGTAGTCGGAGCCGGCCACGAATAGGCTTTCCAGCCGGCGGGGGAACGTGAGCGCTTGGCGCAGATCGAGGAATTCGAAGGCCAGGGCCGCGGCCAGGCCGAGGGATAAGAGACAGATCGCGAACAGGCCCGTGCGGTTTCCCCATACCTGATCGACAACGGTAAGCATGATCCCCGCTGAGAAAGCCGCTCCCGCCGTTTTGCCGTATCCGGCGGCCCAGGATGCTGTCCGGGATCCGTCCGTTCCCTGTCGCCGCACCGCGCGTTTACCCATGCGAATATCCATCCGATCACCCATCCGGTAGACTGGGTTCCGCCTAGGTTCCAAAAAGGTTGAAATAGATTTCTTCCAACCCGCCCTTGGCCTGGGGATGGCCGGCCAGCAAATCGGGATAGCTTCCCGCGAAAGCCACCAGCCCTGATTTCATGAGGATCACGTCGTCCACCACCTTTTCCGCCGCGTCCAGCATGTGGGAGGAAAGAAAGGTGCCTATGCCTTTCTCCCTGCGCGCGCGGAGATGCTTTTTCAGGTTATGGATGGAAATGGGATCCAGACCGTCGAAGGGTTCGTCCAGAAAGGAGTAGGCGAGATCCCCGATCAGGCCGATCACCAAAGCGATTTTCTTGGCCATCCCTTTCGAATAGGCGGAGCAGGTCTTATTCTCCAGCCAATCCTCGAGCTCGAACATTTCCCGGTATATTCCCAGGCCGGCCAAGGTTTGGGATTCGGTCCATCCCCGGAAGGATCCGGCCATGCAAATCATTTCCAATCCGGTAAGATGGGGTTCCAGAACCGGATGATCGGGAGCGTAGCCGAACCTGTTCAGGGCCAGCAATTCGCCGCGCGCTGGATCCTGAACCTTGCCGTCGATGGCGTATTCTCCCGAATACCCCAGCAATTGCCCGGTCAGCAGCCGGATCAAGGTGCTTTTCCCGGCGCCATTGTGGCCCAGGGTCACGGTAACCCGGGTGGTATCGATTTCCAGATCGCATTTTTCCAACGCGGGAGCCGCATTTTCGTCCTGGGCGGCGTAGGTGAAAGAGGTTCCGGACAATTTCAGGATCATCGGGGATCAATATACGCGGATCAGGCCGGTTCCAGCCACAGCCAAGCCGTCGGGAATTCCCGGGCCATCATGGCGAGAGGCAACCGGCAGTCCCCGTTTTGGCGGATAAGGGGAAAGCGCGCGCCAGTGAACACATGGACCAGAACCCGGCCGGACCATTCGCCCGGCAAGACCAGGGCCTCGGCGCCGGAAGGATCACGCCGATCGCTATTTTCGTCTTTGCCGTCCTTTTCGTCCCTCGCGTCCCTCACATCCCTCACGTCCCTCACCTCGCGTGCGCCGTCGAATGCCGCGGGGGGCGGCGGGGCGGAAGGCTTCTGATTACGGATTTCATAGGTTACGGTAACGGAACGGGTACGTAGGCAGACCAGCAGCGCGCGTTCGCCCGATCGGCGCATGAAGGCCAGCCATGGCCTGACCTCGCCGCGCCTTTCCCGCTCTCCGGGTTCACCCTGTATGCGCACGGGTTGATAGGAACCGGATTGGAAAAGCGCCGGGAAGTCTCGGCGCAACCGCAAGCAGCGCCACAATACGAATTGCTTGACGCGCCCGTCGGGCCAATGCGCGAGTAGATCCAAAGCCAATTCCCGCAGCGCATCGCCATCCCGGGCCGCTTCGAAAGCCGCCTCGATGGCGGCCAGTCCCGCGTCCAGGGCCGCGTAGTCCACTGGGCGCCGATTGTCGGGATCCACCAGGGATAGATCCCAGCTTTCGGTGCCCTGGTAAATGTCTGGGACGCCGGGCGCGGCGCATTTGCAGGCCGCTTGATTCAACGCGTGCTGTGCTCCCGCGCGGGCGCAGGACTCCAGGATGGGGAACAGGGCCTTGCACAGCTTGCCCGAATACGGGCCCATCAGCAAGGCTTTGGCGCATTCCGTCAGCGCTTGCGCATAAGCGGCGTTGGGGTTGATCCAACTGGTGCGCAACTTGGCCTCCCTGGCCGCCTTGACGGCGAAAGCCTGCACGCGCTCCAGGAATCCTTCATCGGCGGGCAAGGGTTTTCCGTCCGCGCCCATGGGCCAGCATCCCACCAGCGATTGCATCAATAGGTAGGCATCCTGTTGGGACGGATTTCCGCCTCCCGGCCCGCGCCGGAAATCGTCCACCAGCTTGAACAATCTGGGTACGACCCGGCGCCAGCCGTCCGGGATTTCCGAAAGCGCGTCTATGCGGAGACGGGCATCCTCCCCGCGCTTGGTATCGTGGGTGGCGGTGGCCAGGAGCGCATGGGGCCACCCCTCCGCGCGGGCCGCCATGCGGGCGTGGAAGTCTTCGGTTCCCATAGCCGGGGATCCGGGATCGCCGCCCACTTCGTTCACGGAAATCAGGTTCAAGTGCCGATAGAAGGCGGTATCCTCTACGCCCTTGGCCTGCACCGCGCCGCTCATTTGCTGGAATTTCATAGTGAAATCCAGGCGCGCCTCCACGCTCAGGGCCGTATATCCCGGCAGCGCCCTTTCCCCGTAAGGCAAAAGCACGGTGCGCAGAAAGTCGAAAATGGAATCCTCCAGGGCCGGATTGTCGATCGCGGCGGCTTGCAGGGCGGCCTCCACGGCGCGCCTATCCCACTCGGAAAGCGTCCCGGTGCCGGCATAGGTGCGGTACAGGGAAAAACAGGCGATGACTTCCCGCAGCGCATCGCGCAAGGATTCCAGTGTGAAATCCCGGAAATTCCGATCGGCTTCCGATAGGCGATCGAGGCCGTTGGCCAATACGTTGAGTTCGCTGGCCATGGACGTTTCCAGGATCAGGCGCTTACCGGAGCGCGCCTCCTGGATGAAAGGGTGGATTCTTCCCGTTATGGCGCGGAACATTTGGGCGAGCTTGGCGTGGCCGGACGGATCCACGAACAGCCCGTTCACATCGTTCAGGAATTCATAACCGGTGGTGCCTTGCACTGGCCATTCCCGTGGCAGCTCTTCCCTTCCGCACAGGATCTTTTCCACCACGATGTAAAAGGCGTCGGTCGCGCTTTGCGCGGCATCGGCCCGAGTCGGGCCTTGCGCGGACCCGGCACGGGCCTGTTCATGGGACTCTTCCCGGGCCGCTTCGGCCAGCTCGCGCAAGCGGGTAAGATACCCGGCCGGATCGTAAAGGCCGTCCACGTGATCGATGCGCAACCCTTGGATCAACCCTTCCGCGATCAGCCGCTTGATCAGGGAATGGGTGGCGGAAAACACCTTGGGGTTCTCCATGCGCAGGGCGGCCAGCCCGTTGACATCGAAGAAGCGCCGGTAGTTGATCTCTTGCCCCGCCGTCCGCCAATAGGCCAGCCGGTAAGCCTGGCCTTCCAGCAAACCGTGCAGGGCATCATAGCTGCGTACCTCGCCGGGAATGCCGTTCACCCGGCCCAGTCTATCCTCGATGAGAGCGCGATAGCGTTCCGAAGCGGCGGCCAGGGTCGCCAGGCGATGGCGCGTCACTTCCTTTTCGCGCTGGCGCTCCTGGACGCGCCTGGGATCCGTTTCCCCGCTGCCCGGCAGATTGCGGAAGGCGGTGAGGATGCTCAGGAATTCGATGTCCTCGGGAAGGGCTTCGCCCAAGGGGGCATCCACGTTCCCCGGTTCCCCTGCGGCGGCGTCCGGTTCCGGGTTTCCGCTTTGGCTCTCCCTTTCCAGCACTTGCGGCACCAGGCAGGGATTCATGGGAAAGCGATTCTCGCCATAGCGGAAATGGAAGCCGCCCTCGCTGAATTCCAGGCGGATCTCGCCGCGTTCCAGCACCTTGCCGTATTGATCCCCCAGGATGGGCAGCAGTACCTTGCCCTGGAGATCGGGCTTGATCGGCATCCAATCTATGTCGAAGAATTCCCGGTAAAGCGAGGAGGGGCCGTTCTCCAGGATATCCCACCACCAAGGGTTGCTGACCGCGTCGGCGGCCATATGGTTGGGTACGAAATCCAGGATGCAGACGAGCCCGGCTTCCTTGAGCGCCGCCGCCAGGTCCCGGAAATCCGCTTCGCTTCCGAGTTCCGGATTGATGCGGCCGTGATCGCAGATGTCATAGCCGTGCAGGCTGCCGGGCCTGGCCAGCAGGATGGGGCTCAGGTACATGGCGCCGACTCCCAGGCGTTTCATGTAGCCGATGCGCTTCCGCGCTTCGCTGAAGGGGAAATCCTTATGGAGTTGCAGCCTATAGGTGGACAGCGGAACGCTCATGCCCCGGGTTCCGCCTCTTCCGTCACTCCCGCCTCCGCAATCCACGCTCCCGCGCGGCGGAATTCCAGGCCCAGTCGGCCCTGGCCGATGGGGTAGGAGCGGATGGGAACGGCGCTTTCCTTGCCCTCCGTTTCCGAATCGGCCAAATGCTTCCAGGGACCCATGGCCGCGCCCGGCTCCCCTTTCCAGGCCAGCTCCAATGTGCCTCCGCCTTCCGCGATGCATACCGCGCAGGCCAGCAGCATCCCCCCCGCGCGGCGATACAGGATGATGCCGGCGCCGTCCGCATGCAGCACCGTGGAGGAGCCGCGATCGGCCGATTGCGCCGCCGCGTGTTCGCGGCGCAACCGCAACAGCAGCCGATGCCATTCCAGCACCGAGGCGTGTCCCGGTTGCTCCGCTTCAAACCAGCGCAACTTGCTCCGTGACCAGGTGGCGGGATCCTGCGGGTCCGGGATCAGGTGGCGGAGCTGCGGGTCGCGGAAGGCGGAGAAACCGGCGAACTCGCTTCTGCGGCCTTCCGTCACCTTCCGGCCCAGCTCTGGATGATGATCCGTGAAGAATTGGAAAGGCGTGTCCGCGGCCCATTCCTGTCCCATGAAGAGGAGGGGCGTTTCCGGGGCCAGCAGCAGCAAGGCCGTCAATGCCAGGAAGCGCTGGGGGTTGATCACATGATGCAGCCGCTCGCCCATGGGACGGTTGCCCACTTGATCATGGTTCTGCAGGAAGATCACGAAATTGTCATAGGACAGGGAGGTGGGATCGCTGCCCGTGCCGAGATAGCCCGTACCCGTGCCGTTGCGGTGCCAGCCCTGCTGCAAGGTGTACGCGATGAGATCCAGGCTACCCAGGAAAGGCTGGAAATAACCTTCCCCGTCGCCTGTCACGTGCCGGCGCACATGATGATGCCAATCGTCGGCCCAGACTCCATCCAAGGCATAGCCGCCTTTGGAAAACGGCAGGCAGAAATGGTTGGGGTTGCGGTGATCCTCCGCGTACAGGAGGATGTCCCGGTCCGGCAAGGCCTGGCGCACCCCGGCGGACAGCTGCGCCAGGAAAGGGTTGTCGCCATCGTCGTTGAGGGCATGGGTGGCGTCCAGGCGGAGCCCGTCGAAACGGTAATAGCGCAGCCATTGCAACGCGTTCTCCAGGAAGAAGCGGCGCACCTGATGGCTGCCGGGACAGGTGAGGTTGACCCCGTCGCCCCAGGGGGTGCGCGAGGAGGCGAGGAAATAATTCGGGCTGAAGGCGGCCAGATAATTCCCGTCCGGGCCCAGATGGTTGTAGACCACGTCCAGGAGCACGCCCATTCCCAGGCCATGGGCCTCATCGACCAAGGCTGCCAGATCCTCGGGCGTGCCGTAATTCCGATCGGGAGCGAACAGGGAGACGCCGTCATACCCCCAATTCCAGCGGCCGGGAAAGGCGGCCACGGGCATCAGTTCCACCAGGGTAACTCCCAGGTCACGTAAGTAGGCCAGCTTCCCGCGGGCGGCGGAAAAGGTGCCCTCCGGCGTGAAGGTGCCCACATGCAATTCATAGATGACCCGGTTGGAGCGGGGCGGCAAAGGGGGATTGGCATGTCGGAAAGCCAGCGCCTCCAGATCGACGCCCTGGGAAAAACCGTGCACGCCCTGAGGCTGGCGGCGGGAAACGGGATCGGGAAAAGGCCCGGCTCCGTCCACCCGGAAGGCATAGGTGTCCCCCGGAAGGAACCCAGCCACGGCCAGGTACCAGGTGCCGTCCGGTTCGCGCTGCATGGCGAGCCTATCAGCCGCCCGACCCGCCTTATCCGCGGTCTCCGCGGCCTCCGCGCCGACCTCGCCCTCCCCGCCGCCCCGGATCCATTCCAGCTTGGCGGCGGCCGGGGCCCATATCCGGAAGCAAGCCGAGGCAGGCACGAACCAGCATCCCAATCGTGTCTCCGTATCCGTTCCTGGCGCGGTCATAGCCCGAATCCCCCGTAATCCTTTAGCAAGATATTCCTATTCACGGCCGCTTGCGAATTTTATTTAGGGTGGCATGCCCAAGACACGAACGAAAGCGCGCCCATCCCCCCTCGCCGCCAACCCGCTCTGGTACCGCGACGCCATCATCTACGAGGTCCGCGTCCGCTCGTTCCATGACGGCAACGGCGACGGCATCGGCGATTTCAAAGGGCTGACGGAAAAACTGGACTACCTGGAAGAACTGGGAGTGGACACCTTGTGGCTCCTGCCCTTCTACCCGTCCCCTTTGCGGGACGACGGCTACGACATCTCCCATTACACGGAGGTGCATCCGGACATGGGCAGCATGGAGGATTTCCAGGGTTTCCTCGCGGAAGCGCATCGGCGGGGGCTGCGGGTCATCACCGAACTGGTGCTCAACCACACTTCCGACGCCCATGCCTGGTTCCAGCGCGCGCGCGCCGCCCCGGCCGGCAGCGTGGAAAGGGATTTCTACGTCTGGAGTGAGAGGGCGGATAAATACGCGGAGGCGCGCATCATCTTCAAGGATTTCGAGCGTTCCAATTGGACCTGGGATCCCGTCGCGGAAGCCTATTATTGGCATCGCTTCTACAGCCATCAGCCCGATCTCAACTTCGACAATCCCGCGGTATGGACGGCCTTGCTCGCCTGCGTGGACTATTGGCTGGAACTGGGCGTGGACGGCTTGCGCCTGGACGCCGTGCCTTATCTTTTCGAACGCGAAGGCACCACTTGCGAGAATCTGCCCGAGACGCTGGAATTCCTGCGGCATCTGCGCAGGCACGTGGATGCGTCCCATCCCGGGCGCATGCTGCTGGCGGAGGCGAACCAATGGCCGGAGGACTCGGTCCGCTATCTGGAGGGCGGCGACAAATGCCATATGGCCTTCCATTTTCCCGTGATGCCACGGATGTATCTGGCGCTGCATGCCGAGGATCGATTCCCCCTGGTGGATATCCTGGCGCAGACGCCTGCCTTGCCGGACACCTGCCAATGGGCGCTGTTCCTGCGCAATCACGACGAGCTGACGCTGGAAATGGTGACCGACGAGGAGCGCGACTATCTCTACGAGGCCTATGCCAAGGAACCCAAGATGCGCCTCAATCTCGGCATCCGGCGGCGCTTGGCGCCGCTGCTGGAGAACGATCGCCGCAAGATTGAGCTCCTCAATTGCCTGCTCTTCTCCCTGCCCGGCACGCCCGTGCTGTATTACGGCGATGAAATCGGCATGGGCGAAAACATCCATCTCGAGGACCGCAACGGCGTGCGCACGCCCATGCAATGGAGTTCGGACCGCAACGCCGGATTCTCGAAGGCCAATCCCCAGAGCTTGTACCTTCCCGTTGTCGTGGATCCCGAATACCATTTCGAGACGCTGAACGTGGAGACCCAGCAGCGCAACCCCAATTCCCTGCTCTGGTGGCAGAAGCGCCTGATAGCCCTGCGCAAGCGCTACCGGGCTTTCGGGCGCGGCACCTTGGAGATGCTGCAGCCGGAGAACCACCGCATCCTGGCCTTCCTGCGTGAATACGGGGATGAGAGGATCCTCGTGGTCATCAACCTTTCGCGCTTTTCCCAGTACACGGAACTGGACCTCTCCCGTTTCCAGGGTGCCGTTCCCGTCGAGCTGTTCGGCAACACGGTTTTCCCGCCCGTGGGCGGGGGCAAATATCCCTTCACGCCTGGGCCCCATATGGTGCTTTGGTTTTCCCTGACCGCTCCCGCTGCCTCCGTCCCCGGCCAGGAAGGCGCCCAGCGCGCGGCTTTGCCGGTGCTTGAGGATTTTCACGGCCGGCTTCCCAGCCGCCCCACCGAAGCCCTGGAAGCGGTGGTGGCGGCTTATTTGCCCGCATGCCCTTGGTATGCCGGCAGGGGAAGGAAGCTGAAGACGGTGCGCATCGCGCAATCCATGCCGGTGCGCTTGCCGGCGCAAGCTGCGCATAAAGAGGCGCAAAAAGACGTGCTTAAAGAGACGCACAATGAGGCGCAAATACTCCTTGTGAAATGCGACTATGAGGAAGGTCCCGCGGAAACCTATTTCCTGCCTGTGCTGGTTTTGCAAGCCGCGGAAGCCGCCGAAGCCCTGGCCCGCGTCCCGGCTTGCGCCATAGCCGCGCTTCCTTCCATATCCGACCCTCCTTCCGCATCCGGCCCTGGAGCAGCGGGAGCGGGGACGGATGGGGTGCTCATCGATGCCATGGGCTCGCCGGAATTCTGCGCGGCCTTATACCGGAAGATCCGCGGCCAGGATCGGGCGCCCAAAAAAGGGGACGCCGCTCTTCCTAGAAACGGCGGCCATAAGAGGAGCGACGAGGACGGATTGCGGGGCGGGCGCAGCCGGGCCTTACTGGCCGATGACCAGCCGGAAAGCCTGCCGGCGCGCCTGCTGGATGGCCAGCAACGCCATACCTCGGTGGTATTCGGGAACAAATACATCCTCAAGGTTTACCGCCGCCTGGAGGCCGGCGTCAATCCCGACCTCGAGATCAGCCGTTATCTGACCGAACATTCCGGTTTCGCCAATTCGCCCAAGGTGGAGGGCTGGCTGGAGGTGAAATTGCCGGGAGGCGAATGGGGGACCTTGGGGCTGATGCAGGAGTTCATCCCCGATGCCCGCGACGCCTGGGCCTATACGCGCGAAGAGGTTTTCAAATTCTTCGATCGCGCGCTGGCGGCCGATATTCCCTCCGGAAGCCAGGCTCCCGCGGTCGAGGCGGGCATCCTGGACGCGGAGCTGCCTGAGCTGGCCAAAACCCTGGCGGGGGGATTCCTGGCCAAAGCGGAACTGTTGGGGAAACGCACCGCGGAGATGCATCTGGCCTTGTCGCAAAGCCAAGGCGACCCGCGCTTCGCCGCGGAAAGATACGGGATCATGCATCAGCGATCGGTTTACCAGAGCATGCGCAACCTGGCCCTGAAAGCGCTGCGGCAATTGCGCCGGAACCTGGCCTCACTTCCTCCCGAGGCGGGAGTTCTGGCGCTGGAAGTGCTGGCTGGGGAAAAGCGCGTGCTGGCCATCCTGGAGGAATTCAAGGCCACGCCCATCACGGCTACGCGCATGTTCCATCACGGGGATCTGCAGCTCGGGAAGGTGCTGTACACGGGCAAGGATTTCATGATCCGGGACTTCGAAGGCGAGCCCATGCGGTCCAGCGCGGACCGGCGCCGCAAGCGCTCACCGTTGCGGGACGTGGCCGGAATGATCCGCTCT
Organism: Fibrobacteria bacterium; assembly: GCA_039926685.1. GTDB lineage: Bacteria > Fibrobacterota > Fibrobacteria > UBA11236 > UBA11236 > Chersky-265. Next base: position 32,396 of record JBDSWM010000283.1, read on the forward strand.
TTCCATTTCGCCAGCGTATCCGCCTTGTACCCGCAAGCCGCCTCGGGGGTGGTGCGCAGCGCCGATCTGCGGCGCTTGGAGGAATGGGGACGGCGCTGGTATCATTGGGTGTCCATCGCCTTCACACGGGCTTACCTGAAGGCCGCGGAAGGGGCGCATTTCCTCCCTGGCGGGGAGAGGGAATACCGGGTATTGATGCGTACCTTCCTGCTGGAGAAGGCGCTTTACGAAGTGGCCTATGAATTGGAGAACCAGCCTTCATGGACGGGCATTCCCCTGCAAGGCATCCGCGACTTGCTGGCTACGGCCGAGCCGCCTGGATCGGCGGGATCGAACTAGGCGGGCGCCAACGCGAAGATGTCCTTGATCAAATCGATCAGATCGCTTTTGCCGAATGGCTTGGGCAGGAAGCCGCGCACGCCGCTGGTGAGGATATCCTGGACTTCCGCTTCCGCGCTATAGCCGGAGGCCAGGATGGCGATGATATCCGGATTGACCGCTTTCATCTCCGCGAACACCTCCTTACCGCTCATCCCCGGCATCACCATGTCCAGGATCACCAGATCGAAGGTGCGCCAACCTGTCCGGTAGGCTTCCAGGGCTTCCGTGCCCCTGGGGAAGGTGGTGATGGCATGGCCCATGGATTGGAACAGCGATGAGCACAGATCTCGCATGAACTCTTCATCATCGACAAGCATGATGTTCAGGCGCTTGGTCTCGGGCATGGGAGGTTTGCCCGCGGGAGTTTCGGCGGTGCGAACCTGGTTTGCGAGGGGGAGATACATGCTGAAAACGGATCCTTCCCCGGGCCTGCTCGCCACGTCGATGAAGCCCTTGTGGGCCTGCACCGTGCCGAACACGGCCGCCAGGCCCATGCCCGTGCCCTTGCCTACGGCTTTGGTGGTGTAGAAAGGCTCGAAGATATGCTTCATGGTCTCGGCGTCGATGCCGGTGCCCGTGTCCGTGACGGAAAGGCGGATGAAGCGCGCGCCTTCGATTCCCGGAACCATGCCCGCGGGCGGATCCTGCACGTCGGTGGCCAGGATGAGTTCGCCGCCTTCCGGCATGGCGTCGCGCGCATTGATCCCCAAGTTCAGGATGGCGTTCTGCAATTGGGAGGGATCGCCGAGAGTGAACGCTTCGCCCGGGTACAAGGCCTGGCGTACCACGATGGCGCTTCCCACGGTCCGTTCCAGCAGGGCCGCGACCTCTTGGACGACGGCGTGGATGTCCACGGGAACGCATTGGTATTGCCCTTTGCGGGCGAAGGCCAGCAATTGCGAGGTGAGGTCCCGCGAACGCTCCACCAAGATGATGATATTGGCGGCGAAACCCCGCAAGGTGATGTTGCCGCCCAGCTTGTCGTGCAGCAGATCGGCATAGCCCAGGATGCCGCCGAGCTGGTTGTTGAAATCGTGCGCGATGCCCCCGGCGAGCTGGCCGATGGATTTAAGCTTCTCGGATTGCTGCAGTGTCGCTTCCAGCTCCCGCTGCTTGCTGAAGGCGCTTTCCAATTCCTCGGTCCTTTGCCGCACCTTCCGCTCCAAATCCTCATTGGCCACCCGCTTGAAGCGATAGGCGGCGAACACGGCGCCGCCCAAGGCCATCAGCACGATGGTGGTGCCCACCATCAGGAAAATCAGGTTGAGCTGGGTGGAAATGCGCACTCCCTGCACCTTGATTTCGGCCCCTTGCCGCTCGATTTCCCGGCGGCTTTCCCCGATAAGCCGCTCCTTTTCGGAAATGTCCGCGGACAATCCCCCGATCACGCCGCGCATGCGCTCGATGTTGGCCTGCTCGGTTTCAATCTCGACTCTCTGCGCCTTCAGCACGGCCACCTCCCGCGCCAGTTCCCGGGATTTTTCGGCCAGCACCTTTTGTTGCGCTTCGATCTGGGCGTCCAGGTTTTTCTGGCGGGCTTCCTGGCCGGCGATGGTCTTCTCCGATTCCCTGATGCCGGTTTCCATGGCGGCCATGGAGGCGGCGTACAGGTCGATTTTCCGCTGCATGGATTCGACTTGCTGGGCCAGGTCGTCTAACTGCGCTTGTTTCTTGCGCATGTTCTCCTCCTGGAGCATCAGATCGTCCCGCATCTTGCGGTACAGCGCGCGCACGTCGATTTCCGATCCCCCCAGCAGGAGCAGATCGGGCTTCAGGACGAAGCCTTCAATTATCGTATTGGCGCGGTTGATCTCGAATGTGAAGCTCTCCCTGGCCCGGTCCATCGCTATGTTCAGCATGACGTATTTCTTGTCGGGGAAGCGATCGGTGACCAGGAAAATCCCCCGCTTTTCCACGGCCTTCCAGACTTGCGGCCCCATCTCGGCGAAGGCCGCGTCCGCGTACAGCACCTCCATGCCGCGGACATTGTCGAGCCCGGGAACGGTCAGGATGCGCAAGGACTTGCCGTTGAGGGTGACATGCTTGGACATTTCCGCGAATATGGCGGAGGTGGCTTTGTCCGCGCCCAGTAGGCCGATGCGGAATTCCGGGGCCCGGGCCGACGCGCCCGAGTCGGGCCATTCCACATGCTGCAGGCATTTGGTGATCAGGGCCACCTTGACCCTGATGGCGTCGCGGCCGGGGTCGCCGGCAGCCGCCTGCCCTGCGAGCAATGCCAGGCATAGGCAAAACCGTAGCCGGGCGAAAACCGCCAACAACCCGATGGGACCGATTTCCAGCACGCTAACTCCCCGAAAACGCCGCAGCGCCCCGTTACAAGGGGTTTTGGACGGCGGATTAAAAAAATAGCGTCACGAAAATTACGAAACAAGAACGATTCCTGCCATGCTTGCCCATGCCGTTGCGACTTTTGGTTACACTCCATCAAGCCCAGGCTACGGCATACTCGGGGCAACCGCGTTCCCCGATTCTATACTTCGGGACTCCTATGAGGCAAGCTCAGAAATCCTTAAGATCCGAGTCGTTCATGGGAATAACCCGCTCCCCATGCGGGGCGTCCCCTTTCACGTCCCAGCTTGCGGCGACTGCATGGCGAGGATGCCCGTTGGATCGGGAGGGTCCGGGTTTTCGCTGGGAAACCGGGGCCCAGTCGCCCATCCCGCGCGCAGCGGGGGGGATCAGGGCGCCCCGGCCAGGTCCAGGATTCGCGCGGGGATTTCCGTCAGGGGCAGGATATGATCCACCGCCCCTTTGGCGACCGCCTCCTTGGGCATGCCGTAAACGACGCAGCTGGCTTCGTCCTGGGCGATGTTGACCGCGCCGCTGTCCTTCATTTCCTTCATCCCGCTGGCCCCGTCCGAACCCATGCCCGTGAGGATTACGCCCACGGCGTTCTTTCCGGCGAAGCGGGCTACGGAACGGAACAATATGTCCACCGAGGGGCGATGGCGCGAGACCAGCGGCCCGGATTTCACGCGCGCCTGGTAGACCGCTCCCGAACGATCCAGCAGGAGATGGAAGTTGCCCGCGGCGATGATGGCTTTCCCCGGCGCTACGGTGTCGCCGTCCTGGGCTTCTTTCACTTCGATGGCGCAGAGGGTGTTCAGGCGATCGGCGAAAGAGCGGGTAAAGTGCTCTGGCATGTGCTGGACGATGATGATGCCGGGGGAATTGGCCGGCAGGGAGGTGAGCACGTACTCCAGCGCCTTGGTTCCCCCCGTGGACGCACCTATGGCGACGATTTTATGGGTGGTCTTGCTCAAGGAAAGCCGGACCGCTGCGGGAGGCGTCTTGCCTTGCAAGGCATGGCCCACGGGAGTGCGCGCGGCGGCCTTCACCTTGTCGCGGATTTCCATGGCCAGATCGCCCACGGCATACGCGGCGCCAGGCTTGCACATCACTTCCACGGCGCCCAAATCCATCGCCTCCAGCGCCAGTTCGCCCCCTTTGGGCGTCAAGGAGGAGATGATGATCACGGGAAGGGGATGGTGTTTCATGAGCTTGCGCAGGAAGGTGAGCCCGTCCATGCGCGGCATTTCGATGTCCAGGGTGATCACGTCCGGTTGCAAGCGCACGATTTCGTCGCGCGCGACGAAAGGATCCGGAACCGCGCCCACCACTTCGATTTCCGGATCGCGGGCCAGCTCGCGCGAGAAAACGTCCCGGATGAGGGCCGAATCATCGACCACGAGCACCTTGATCTTGCGGCCGCCCAGGAACATCGGGGCTTAAGCCGTGACGCCGGGCAGGTGGAAGCGTAGCAAGGCGGGTTTGCCTTCCATATCGAAACCCAAGGAATCGGGTAGGGCCGCCAAGGCGGCCCAATCGCCGGAGGAAAGCGCGTGGACCTTGGGGATGGACAGGTCGAAAACCGGATCCTCGCCTGCCAGCGCCGTCAGCATATGCCCGCATACCACGTTGAGGATTTCCTTGAGGGAGTCCTGGGCGAATCTGGCCACATCGGGATCGCCCGCCTCCTTGCCCAGGAAGTTGGCGGCGATCTCCAGCTCAACATCCTTGGGCATGGCCAAGGACAAGCTGCCTTCGAAGGGCCCGTTGAAGGCCATGCGCGCTTCCACCCAATCGCCCCCGGGAGGGATGTCCTCGATGGCCAATTCCTCGGCGAACAGGAAAACCTGCCTTTCCAATACCCGCGCAAAGACCTCGCGCACCAATTCCGGAGTCGCGTTCATTTCGATTTCCCCATGATCTCGTCGATGACGGCTTTCAGGTTTTCCGGTTTGAACGGCTTGCGCAGGAAAGCGTGCACGCCGCTGTCCATGAGGCCCTTGATGCGGGTGGCGCTGCCTTCGGTGGACACGATGACCACCGGAATGTTTTTCATGTCCGCATCCGCCTTCATGCGCTTCACCAATTCCACGCCGCCCATTACGGGCATGTTGATATCCGCGAATACCAGATCCACCCATTCCCGGTCCAGTATTTCCAGGGCTTCCTCTCCATGGCCGGCAGTAAGCAACGTCTTCACCTCCGCTCCCGACATCTCGATGGCCTTGGCCATCACGGCCCGCACCGTTTCCGAATCGTCCACTACCAGGATATTATAGGCCATGATTGCCGCCTTCTTTCTCCGAATCACCCGAGCGTTTCATATTTCCCGTTCCTCTCCGGCCACCTTGAGGACGGTTTTTCCGGTAGCCAGGTTCAGGGACATCGTCCTGGGGACCGAGCCGCCGACCTCCTCGCCGGAGATGAGGATGTTGTTTTTCCAAAGCATTTTGCGCACGATCGTATTGTTTCGCTCGCCGATGTTGAAAACGCCTTTATCGTCCATGATCTGGGACCCTCCCGCCACCTTGGCAACCAGGGTCTTGCGCTGGGCGCCTAGATCGAAGAGAGACTGCAGGATGGCCGTCACGCCCGAGTCGATGAACATGTAGGGGTTGGCGGCCGCCTTGGCGGAATCGATCTTGGATAAGGGCAGCATGCAATGCACCAGCCCGCCGATCCTTTTTTCCGAATCGAACAGGGTGAGGCCGATGCAGGATCCCAGGGAATACGTGATGATCACGTCTTCCGGATCGGATGAGAAGCGCATATCGGCGACGCCTACGATGATCTTCACCTATCGCTCCTTGATGTATACTGAAGGTTTCACGTTGCCGAGATCGGTGGCGATGCCGGTCAGGCTTTCCGAATGGCCCACCATCAGGTAGCCGCCGGGCTTGAGCATGCGGTGGATTTCCGCGACGAGGCCCTGGCGGGTGCCGTTGTCGAAATAAATCATCACGTTCCGGCACAGGACGATGTCCATGGGGCCTTGCATGGGGAAGGGGGGCTGTGAGAGGTTGAACCGCTTGAAGACGATCCAACGCTTCAATTCGTCGCGCACGCGGTAGACGGGATCCTCCCGGTCGCCTTCGCGCCGGAAATATTTCGCGCGCAATGCGGCGGGGACCCCGGCCAGCTTGGCTTCCGGATATTCCCCTTGGGCGGCCTTTTCCAAAACGCGGGTGGAGAGATCCGTGGCCAGGATTTTCACATCCACGTCCTTGCCTTCCAGGACCTCGGCCAGGGTCATGGCAAGGGTATAGGGTTCTTCGCCCGTGGAGCAGGCGGCGGACCAGAAGCGGAACCTGCGTTGGCCTTCCTTGATCCAGCCCGCGAACAGTTCGCTGATTTGATCGAAGTGCTGCGATTCGCGGAAGAAGCTGGTGACGTTGGTGGAGATGGCGTCCAGCAGATGGACCAGTTCCTCCCCGCCCGGATCCTGCTTCACCATGGCGATATAGGAGCGGAACTCCTCCATTCCCAAATGGCGCATCCTTTTCCCGATGCGGGAGCTCACCAGCGCCTCTTTGCCTTTGCCCAGGCTGATTCCGCTCACGTCGTAGACGAGGGAACGGAATTCATCGTAGCTTTTCGTATCCATGTTCATGTCAGCTCCAGCATTCTCAGAAGTCGTTCGATTCGTCATCGCTGAGGGGAATGACCGCTTCCGCGTGGGCGCTCTTTACCGCCACCCGGGCGGCCGGAGCATATCCGTTTTTGCGGCTCGCCGGCGCCGGGGCCGGGCTCCAATCCGGCTTGGGCCGGGCCTTTGGCCCAGCGGAATTCGAACCCGTCCGGGATACGGACGAAGCGGTTTTCCCTAAGGCCGCCGGGGCGGTACGGGTTCCCGATGCGGACCCGGACACGATAGCGACCAGGACATTGACCATATCGTTGAGCTCATTCGCCTGGGCGGACAATTCTTCCGAGGCCGAGGCGGATTCTTCCGCAGTAGCGGCGTTCGATTGGGTCAACTTGTCCATTTCGGACACGGCCATGCCGATTTGTTCGATGCCTTTGGTCTGCTCCTGGCTGGCGCTCGATACCTCGCCGATGAGCTGGCTCAGCTTGGACACGCTGGCCACGATGCTGGCTAGGATTGCGGCCACTTCCTGCGACACGGACACGCCATTGTCCGCGTTCTTCTGGGATTGCTCGATCAGGGAGGACGTGTTCTTGGCCGCTTCCGCACTGCGTTGGGCCAGGTTGCACACTTCCTCGGCAACCACGGCGAAGCCTTTGCCGGCGTCCCCCGCGCGGGCCGCTTCCACGGCCGCATTCAAGGCGAGCAAGTTGGTCTGGAAGGCGATTTCGTCGATGGTTTTGACGATTTTAGCGGTCTGATCGGAGGAATTCTTGATTTGGCCGATGGCCTGGCTCATGCGGTCCATGGCCGCGCGGCTCTTCTCCACGGCCTCACGGGTATCATTGACCATGAGGTTCGCCTGCTTGGCGTTGTCGCTGTTCTGCTTGGTCATGGAGGACAGCTCCTCCAATGACGCGGAGGTCTCCTCCAAGGAGGAAGCCTGCTCGCTGGCGCCTTCGGCCATCTGCTGGCTGCTCTGGCTTATCTGGCTGGATGCGGAGGAAACCTGTTCACTGCCGTCGGTGAGCGAGGCGATGACTTTGGAAAGGGCGGAGGTGATTGTACGGCTCAGGTAAATCCCGATGAAAGCCGCCAGGATAGTAGAAATCGCCACTCCGATAAGAATGCCCGTCTTGGTTTGCCTGGAAGCGTCCATGGTTTCCATGCCCGCCGCTGTTGCAAGGTCACGATTGTACTTGACCGTTTCGGAAATCGTGGCCATGAATGCGTTGAACGCGGGCTCTCCACGCAGAACCAACGCTTCCTTTGCGAATTCCGGCTTGCCCGCTTTGCTATAGGCGAGAATTTCGCCAACTAGGATTTTCACCCATACTTCCCGGGCTGATTTCATTTTCTGGAACAATTCCCGATCCGCGCTTTGAGTGGTGGCCTTTTCGTACTTCTCAAGCGTCTCGGTCAATAGCGCTTTGTTTTCGCCGATTCTTCCAGCGACTTGGGCCCGTTCCGCTTCATTTGAGGACAGAATATGTTTCGTGACCAGGAAAATATTGTTCCGTGCCAGGTCCTCTATCTGGCAGCTTAGGGAGATTCCCGGAATGCTCCCGGAAATCACCTTCGAGGATTCGCTGACGTGTGAAAGGTCAATTATAGCGAACCCGCCTAGACCAATTACGATACCTACCACAGAGAAGAACCCCAGGTATAATTTCGCGCTTAAACTGAGCCCCTTAGGCATATATCAACCTTTCCGTACCGCTATTTGTTTCATCGATGGCACCATTTCCTCACCGCCCGGATTCTGATTCACCAAGACGAGATAAGAGCGGTATTCAACGAAGTTATTCGTATCCAGGTTCATGCCCGCGCCCACATGCTTAGAAGTCCTTTAATTCGTCATCGCCGAGGGGTATGACCGATTCCGCATGGGCGCTTTTCACCGCCGTGCGGAAGGCCGGGGCATGCTCGGTTTTCTGGTTTGCGGGGGCCGGGGTCCAATCCTGTTTGGGATGGGGTTTGCGGGCCACCGGGACGGACGGCCTGGCCGGCTTCCCTGCCTTGGAGGGAGAAAGCCTGCGTGACGATCCGGCGTTTCTGGCGCTGGGAACGGCGATGGCTGGACCGTTACCCGCCGTGGATCCGGACACAATGCCGACCAGGACGTTGACCATGTCCTTCAGCTCGCTGGCCTGGGCCGACAGCTCTTCCGAAGCGGATGCCGATTCTTCCGCGTTGGCGGCGTTGGACTGAGTCAGCTTGTCCATTTCCGTCACGGCCGTTCCGATTTGCTCGATGCCCTTGGATTGCTCCTGGCTGGCGCTGGAAACCTCGCCGATCAATTGGCCCAGCTTGTTCACGCTCTCCACTATCTGGGTCAGGATGCCGGCGACTTCCCCGGAAACCGCCACGCCGTTGTCGGCGTTCTTTTGCGATTGCTCGATGAGGGAGGACGTGTTCTTGGCCGCCTCGGCGCTGCGCTGCGCCAGGTTGCGCACTTCTTCGGCCACCACCGCGAAGCCCTTGCCGGCGTCGCC